>CAYHNK010000391.1:0-2850 GCA_964357695.1 uncultured Bdellovibrionales bacterium
GGCTCCCGACGCCAAGGCAGACAAGCCTCAAGACAAAGCCGCGCTCGAGCTCGCACGCCTGCGCGGCATTGCCCACACGCGTCACCACAAGAACCTCAGCGACGAGGTCCTGCTGGCCATCGCCGCGCGACGCAAGGACAAGCTTGCGCACGAGCAGGTTCTGTCAGAGCGCAAGGAGGTCTTTGAGGGCGGACAGGCCAAAGAAGCGCTTGTCGCTAAGAGCGCCGAACGGGCGACGCAGGCGCAGAAGGCAACCGGCACACAAGATGTACGAGGTGCCGACAAGCTCGCGCCCGAGGATCGTCAAGCGGTGCGGTCGGATCCCAAGGCCGGGCCCAAGCTGCCGCCAACAGCAGCCAAGGCGACCACGTCTGATCAGGCGAAGCACCTCCTCGGCGCAATGACCGCGCTCCTGGAGGTGAACGGCGAGCCGCTGGATCTTGCCGCGTACGCGGCCTCGCTCAAGCAAGCGCCGCCAAATCGCGCCCAGAGCAGCGAGTCAGCAAAGGCAACGCCCAAGGCAAAGGAGAGCGGTGCCAAGCAGGCGACGTTGCCTCGTACTGGCGCGAAGCTATCGTTGCACGGCGGTGCGGCCCCCAAACCGCAGCTCATGGGTGCTGACAAGTCGGGAGCGTCGGGTGCCAGGCTCGCATTCAATGCTCGCGGGATGACGGGGGTGGCGGACACCAAGGTGTCGGGCGACGGCCTCATCAATGCCGGCGGGGGGTTCGTCACCGGTTGGTCGCTCGATCACGCTAACATCAATCTCGACGCCTTCTTCACGCTGTTTCTCATCCGCACCGTCAAAGATCTGCAATACTGGAAGCGGCTCATGCGCGAGCTACAGTCCCTATCACGCAAGTTCCAGATGGCGGCGGCCGATGCCAACATGACGCGCGAAATTCTGCGCCAGCGACGCGAGCGTATGGAAGCGCTGGGCGATTTTGCGACGAAGTTGTGGGCGGTGCGGAAATCGGCGCGTGAAGACATCATCACCAATGCGTTCGATTACAAGGCAGACGCTGAGAAGGGCGACGACGGAGAGTGGAAGAAGGACGCGAGTGGCAATCTTACGCCAATTCGGCCGTACAGCCGCGCTGACCTCGCGCGTGTGAGCGCCGACGTACGGGGGAAGGTCCTACCGGCCGAGGCGGACACGAAAGACGCGTCGATTCTCGACAAGGGATTGGCGTACGGCAAGCGCATCTTCTCCATGAACATTGCCACCAATTCGGTCGACCGGGCGACGCTCTTTCAGAAAGACATCGAGCAGCGACGCACGTACGAGCAACTGCATCCCGACGCGGAGGTGCTCATCGGCAAACGCATCGGTGAGCTAGAAAAGCAAAAAAAACGCGTAGGTGACGAGCTCAAGGCGACGTCGGACGAGAAACGTGTCAGGATGCTGCAGGTCGAGCAGGCCACGATCGAGGAAGACATCGAGACGGCGCGCCAGGATTTGATCGAGGCTCCAAACGTGAAGCGGCAGCATCCAGCGGCGGCGCTCGACGGTATCCGCAACCGACTGCTCGCGCACGACCAAGCACTCTATCGGGCTCGCGGCGACGAAGCGCTCGAGCACAAGCTTCAACAAATGGACCTTGACCCCAATCACACCAGAGCACATTTGGGCGAAGAAAAATGGGGCCAACTGCAATCGAAGTGGAGTGTGCTGCAGCAGCGGTTTGTCGAACGCGACCGCGAGGTCGAGGGCAAGCCGAAAAGCGACATGGATCTCAAGAAGCACGACGAGGAAACGGTTAAGCTCGGCGGTGAGATTACCCGGCTGATCAGTGACCGCAACACCGCGGTAGGCCAGGGGATCGAACACATGAAGAATGAGGAGTTCGGTGCGAAGCTCGCAGTTGCGGCCGATACGTCCCGGGAGGCGCTCTTCGGCCAGGACTCGCCGCTCATGCAAGCAGTCAGCAACGCCGTCGCTAAAGCGCACAGCATGGCGTCGAGCCACGAGGGCGAGGTCAATGGCCAACTCCGCTCCGGCGTGTCGCAGGCGCAGGGCATGATCAATCAGCTGCTGCAAGTCCAAGCGATGTCCCGCTCGCGCTGAGCCGTCGATGCTGCTCGGCTCGGCGTCGCCAACGCTTCCCGGTCGGTACGCCGACTCGCTCGTGTCCCGCGTGGCCGCGGCGGTGCAGATCTGTGCCGAGGCCATGGGGCTCGCGCTGCCCGCCGAGCAGGCACGCTATCGTCGCTTTTACAACACGCTGGATGGCGACGCGGACGCGACACCGAACGGGACTGGCGATGTGGTGGCGCTGGCTATGCAGGCCATTACGGCTTCGCTGCCGGTGCCGCACGCGCTCGTGACGAGCTTTGTCGGTCCGGCTCTGCGCGGTTTTGGCTACCTCGGTGAAGGGCGGGCGCGCGCGAGCTTTCCCGCGACACTCGAGGCACAGCTCGGCAAGGCGCTCACCCTGCTGCTCAGTGAGGGGCGCGCGCGGGCCGCTGAGGCGGGCCTACTCGTCGACGTCTTTCGTCTGTGCTATCCGGAGGCGGCGCGTCTTCGTGATCTATCGGCCACCAGCGTGGCGATGCAGCTCGGCGTCGTACCCACCGGCGGCGCGGCGAAGATCAAGGTCTATCTCAAGACCCGCCTCGATACGAGCGTGTCGCACGACGAGCGTATCGCCGCCATCCTCGCGCGCCTCGGGCTCGACGACGGGGGCCTTTATCATGCACTCTACGCCCGTGAGCACGAGGCCTACTTTCACGGCATCGGGCTTGATCTCGATGGCGATGCCACAACGCGCCTCAAGCTCTACATTCACGCGCCCCTCGACGCGGCGATGTCGCTCGTCGACAGGCTCGTCCATCGCCTGCACGCCCTTG
>CAYHNK010000391.1:2860-4102 GCA_964357695.1 uncultured Bdellovibrionales bacterium
CCTTGGTCAACCGGCAGACGACATCACTCCCGCGGTGCAGTCACTCGTCGCGGGCTTTGCGCCCGAGCATCTGATGAACGAGCTCGAGCTGGCCGTGGCCCTGCGGACCGACGGCCCGCCCACCTTCAAAATGTCGCTCTTTTTTCACCGCGACCATGAGCCACGCGCGCTCGAGGAAGCGGTGCGCAATCTCTGGGCGCGGCACGACGTATCCTTCGCCGTGATGGACAGCGTGCTCGAGGCGCTCACGCCCATGTCCGCAGACGCATCGACGCTACCGTCGCCGATGACCTCTGCGGGGATCGAGCTGCCGCTCGCTCCGTGGCCCAAGCTCAATCTCTATCTGCAACCGGTGTTTTGAGCCGCGGCGCTCACTCTTTGTCGCGGTCTTTGAGTCCCAGCGGCAGCTCGTCGATGTAGCCCGAGTGGCGCAAAAACGCGCGCAGACGCGAGCGCAGCTTTGCCTCCGACGTACGCACCTTCATGCGCGTCGAGCCGAGCGCCTCGGCGGTCTCTTCCTGCCCATGACCTTCAGCAAAGCGCAAGACGAGTAGTTGGCGATCGTGCTCGGTTAGCTCGTGCATGAAGCGCGCCATCAGCGTCGTGAGCTGGTCATGCTCCATCTTCAGATCTTGCGCGCGCTCTTGCTCAGCGTAGAGGACACCCGAGAACTCCTCGGTGACCTCGTCATCCATCACCGTGAGGTGACTGCGCTCGTCGCCCGCAGAGATGTAGTCACTGAAGGCAATCTCGCGGTTGCGAAAGCCATTGATGACGAGATTCCGGCCGATGGCGAGCGCCCAATTGGAGAACGAGTTGACGCCGTTGTACGCAATCCGCGCCTTCTCTTCGAACGCGCGGCGAAAGACTTCCTGCACCGCATTCTTCAGCTCGGACGGGTCGTGGATGCCCTTGAAGAAGAAGTGTCCCTTGCCGCTGCGAAACGTAAAGCCTTTGCGCAAAAAACCCGTGACGCCGGTGACATAGTGTCGGTACACGTCTTCGAGCGCGTCACGATCACCGCGGCGAAATCTGACGAGCAGCTCGGCGTTTTTGGCGAGGTACATGGATGCTCGCACAACCTAGCGCGCGCTGGTGCAAAATGCCAGAGAGGCGTGAGGCATGGACGCAGATCCGCGAAGTTGGGCTGACGAGAGCCGCGTCCCTGAGGAGCCGCCACACGACTGCAGTCGAGCGCGGCCTTCGAGACGGCTTGCCACGCAAGCCTCCTCAGGCACGCGG
>CAYHNK010000392.1:0-4068 GCA_964357695.1 uncultured Bdellovibrionales bacterium
CTTTGGTGCTGGGGATCTCGCGGCGCGCGTCCCCTTGACGCAGGCCGAAGAAATCGGTGAGCTCGCGGCGCTGCGCGATAGCATGGCCGTGCCACTGCAAGGCTACACGGGGTCGCTCGAGGGCCTCGTTGCAGAGCGCACCGCCGAGCTACGCGATGCCAACGCCAAGCTCGAACGGCTGGCGCGCACCGATCCGCTCACCGGGCTCGCAAATCGTCGGCAGCTCACCGAGCAGCTCGATTTCGAGATTCGGCGCGGCTCGCGTGCACAACGTCAGTTCGCGCTCATCATGATCGATGTCGATCACTTCAAGCACTACAACGACAGCCAGGGGCACCCGGCGGGCGACGTGTTGCTGCGGGCGCTCGCGACCACCTTCGAGATGAACCTGCGGTCGACGGATCTCGTGGCGCGCTATGGCGGCGAGGAGTTCGTTGTGCTGTTGCTCGATACGGGGCCGCAAGAGTCGATGGCGACGGCGCGCAAGCTACAGCAAGCGGTGGCCAGCCAGACGTTCGCGCACGGTGAATCCCAGCCCCTCGGACGCGTCACGGTGAGCATCGGCGTCGCCTTCTACCCGCACGACTCCGCGGATGCGGCCTCGCTCATCGACTACGCGGACCAGGCGCTCTATCGTGCCAAGGCCGCCGGCCGCAACGTGGTGTGCGCCTACTCCGAGCGTGTAGCCTAAGTGACCGAAGTTTGATGCATGGCGGCAAAGACCCCTATACTGGTGCGCATGCAGCTATCTTGCCGATTGGGGGGCGTAGCCCTCGTCCTCGCGGTGCTCTGCGCCTGCTCGCCGTCGCGTCGCGACGAGGCACCCGCCCGGGCGACGTCGGTCAGTGACACCACCGAGGCGCGATCGGGACGCGAACGACCGGGCGCGCTCGTGCTCGGGCTGACACCCTTTCTCGAAGCCAAGGACATGCGTAGCGAGTTCGCGCCGCTGGCTCGCTATCTCGAGAGCGAGGTGCACGTTCCCGTCGAGCTTCGTCTGGCCGCGAGCTATGCGGCGCTGTCGCAGATGATGGCGAGCCGCGAGGTTCATCTCGCCGTGTTCTCGCCGTTCGCCTACGTGCGGGCGCGACGCGAGAACCCGGACATGATTTTACTAGCGACGCAGATCTCGGATGGCTCGCCGACGTATGCGGCCTACATCATTGCGCGCAATGATGGCAGCGTGCGCGATATCGAGGGTCTGCGCGGCAAGCGCTTCGCGTACGTCGATCAACGTTCAGCGAGCGGCTACATCTACCCACGCGCCTATCTGCGCTCGCTCGGCTACGACCCGGATGCGTTTTTCGGCCCGACGGTGTTGGCGGGCAACCACAGTCGCGTGACCGATATGGTGCTCTCCGGAGAGGGCGCGGCGGGGGCCACCAATGCCACAGCGTTCAAGATGGCGCGGCTGGAGAAGGCACAAGGCAATCGTCTCGTCATTCTGGCCAAGACCGGGCGCATTCCTCTCGATGCGTACTGTGCGTCGCCGAGGCTTGCGCCCGATCTCACGGGTGCGATTCGCCAGGCGCTCTTGCAGTTGAGCACTCGCAGCGAGGATGGTCGGCGCGTGCTGCGTGGTCTTACGGCCATCAACGGCTTTGTCGAAGTCAGCGACGATCACTACGAAGAGGTGCGGCGGGCCGAGCGCCTGTCGCACGGCGAGCCCGTCGCGCCTTGACACATCCGTAGACGATTACTAGCATCGCGCAGCTCAACCACAGTACCGCTCTCCGCCTGCCGGGAGGGCTCTGCATCGAGGAGTAAGGCCGCATGGCTACCATCATTACCGAAGAGTGCATCAACTGCGGCGCCTGTGAGCCCGAGTGCCCTAACGAGGCCATCACGGAGGGCGAGGACATCTACGTCATCGATGCCGCGAAATGCACCGAATGCGTCGGGCATTTTGCCGAGATGCAGTGCGCGGCGGTGTGCCCGGTCGACTGCTGTGTTGTCGATCCGAACAACGCCGAGGCCGAAGATGCGCTGCTCGCACGGGCCAAAGCGTTGCACCCGAGCAAGGACTTTGCCGGCGATGCCCCGTCGCGTTTTCGCGCATAGCGCGACGCTCTAGTCATCGTACGGGTTGGCAAACGCACGAAAGAGCTGTGCGGCGGGCACGGCGGCGCTCCCCTGAAGCCTGTCGTTGAGCCGGGTGCCATCCGGCAGACGCTCGCTATCGGGGTGGCGCAAGTTGAAGCGCACCCGCTGTGGCCCCTGTGCGAAATGGCCGAGCACGGTGACGGTGCCGCGCGCATCGACCGCTTCCACGATGGCCACCTGCGTAGGGTACAGTGCTTGACTCTGCGGGGAGGCGTCAAAGAAGACCAGGTCCCCGGGCTCGGGGTGGTGCCGATGTAGGCGACCTTTCTCGGCGGCGCTGCGAAAGACGAGCTCGTCGTCGTCCGCATGGGTGCTCGCCTGGGCGAGCGTTTCATCGATGAGCTCGACCCCGGCGGCCCAAAAAGCGGCGCGCACAAAGCCGATCGGATCGCGTGCAAACTGCCACTGTCCAACGTCGTAGCGCGTTCGCGTGAGCATCACACGTGCTTGCATGAGCACGCGCGAGCGCGTGGCGGGCGGGCGTGTTGCGGTCGTGAGCAACTGAGGCTCGACGCTGCGCGTATCCGGGGATGCGAGCAGCGGTGGCGTGGCCGTGGGTTGGCAGCCGGCGCTCACCAGCGCGAGCAGCCACAGCGCGAGGTATCGCAGTCGTCGGGTCATCGTGCTCAGGGCTTCCAGCTCGGATCGATGGCCCGACGGCTTACCGCGCGCATCAAATCGGGCAGACTCGTCGTGTTGGCGCGATTGGCGAGCCATGCCGGGATCGCACCGCCAGGGTCGGTGTGCAGCAGGTAGGTGACCTGCGTTGCGTGCTCGTCCACGCGACGCAAGATCCAGGCGCCGTCGACAACGAGCAAGCGCACAATGCCATCCTTGGGTGCTGGCGCGCGCTCCGGAGCGGCGGTCCAGCGTCGCTCCCAGGTCTCGGCATCGTCGGGGGCATGATCGGTGACCCGTACGGCGTAGTCGCGCTGACTCACAAACGGGGGATCGATGAGGTGATATTCGTATTGGGTCGCGTCGTCGAGTCGCTCGAGTACCTCCGAGTGCAGCACGTAGGGCATGTACTGTGGCAGGCTGGGGATGTCGTGCAACATGGCCCAAATGCGCTCACGCGATGCGGCCACGACGGTCTGTGCGCGCACTTCGCGCACCGGCGAGCTTGCCACAGCGCGTGTCCAGACGCGGATGCCGTCCTCCTCGTGGGCGAGCTGCCACGCGCGCTCGCTCGGGTCGGTGGCGGTCGCAGCGGCGGCGAGGACGAGTAGCCATATGCGCATCATCGGGCGAGGCTCCTTGGCGTCGGTACTTCTTCGACGAGCTCGTAGTGCTGCGGCAAGTCCATCCCCGGCTCGATGGGGCTCGGATGATGCACGGCCACGCGGGCGTTGAGCACGGCGAGTGTGGGCCGCGTGCGCATGGCGGTCACCACCCGGGGTACGGCGACGTAGCCACAGCCAGGCAAGATCGGCGGCGGTCGGTAGAACGGCATCACCGGGTAGTTGCGACAGATGAAGGGTCGGAAGCGATAGATGCCGCACCGACCGCTCGCGAGCAGATGGCCGCAGCGAAAGATGATGGCGCCGTCCGGCCCAGAACCGACAGGATGAAAATTGTGCAGCACGCGGTGCATGGCGATCCAGGCGCCGAGCAGCAACGAGCGCTTGATCCAGCGTGGCGGATCGCCGACGATTTGCGTGCAGCAGACGCCGCGCTTGTGGCAGCCGCCGGCGAGCACGAATCGGGGCGGATGCAGGCGCCGCACGAGCGCCATGGCGAGAAGCTCCATCTCGACGAACAGCAGGGCGAGCAGGCGCCAGACGACGCGCAGGATGCCGCCGCGCGCGAGGATTTCGAGCACGACGTACAGGGCCGCGAGGGTGACGAGGATTGCCGGTGCCATCACACTGCGCCTCCGAAGGGTTGCACGCCGGGGCGACGCAAGAGCACATAGAAGGCCCCGGGTCCGCCGTCGAGGGGTCGTGCCGTGCAGAACGCGAGCAC
>CAYHNK010000393.1:0-4067 GCA_964357695.1 uncultured Bdellovibrionales bacterium
CTCTCACCCCACACCGATCGCGAGCGCGCGCTCGCGATCGTGGCTGAGCACGCGTTTCGCTTGCAGGATCTCAGCCTTCGTTTGCACGTGCAGCTCGAGGGCCCGGTGCACAGCTACGTCTATGACAGCGAGGCGAGCAAGCGACGCCTGATGGGTGCGGCCGCGACCGTGATCACCAAGCCCTGGCTGCGCGAGATCCACATTCACGCGCCCAGGACGGGCGATCCGATCCTGGCGCACGAGATGGTGCACATCGTTGCGTCGGCTTTTGGCAAAGGGCCCCTGCGCATCAGCGCACGTGGGGACTTACTGCCCGACCTCGCCCTCACCGAGGGGCTTGCCGAAGCTCTCAGTCCACCGCGTGACGAGCTCGATCTCGACGCCTGGGCACACAGTCTGCGAGCGCTCGGTCTCGCGCCGGATATCCGATCGTTGTTCGGAACCACGGGCTTTTGGCGCGCCGCGCCGTCACGAGCGTACACGGTCGCGGGGTCGTTCGTCGGCTATCTCTTGCGCGAGTACGGCACAGCGCCGCTCGAGCGCGTCTATGGTGATGGCGACTTTGCGCGGGCGTACGGTACCTCCCTCGATCGCCTCATCGCCCAGTGGGAAAGCTACGTCGATGCGCTGCCGACCAATGCGCGCGAGCGCCGCCTAACCGAGTCCCGGTATCGAACGCCGAGCATCTTCGTCCGCACGTGTGCACACGAGATCGCATCGCTACGCGAAGCGGCGGCGCGCGCCCCCGCATCCGCGGCCATTCCGCTACTCCAGCGTATCAGCGACGAGCTCGGACACCCCGCTTCGGCCGAGCTCGCGCTCGCCCGAGCTTTGCTGCGCGCCGGGGACGCGCGGGCCTTTCGTGCGCGGGCGACGACACTCGTGACGAGTGAGGGCTTAACCGACGCTGAGCGCACCAGTCTACGTTCTGAGCTCGGCATGCTCGCGTGGACGGCCGATGATCTGCCGAGTGCACGCGCAGCCTTCTCCACAGTGCTCGCGAGCGCCACGTCCCTCGATGACGAGCGCTTGCAGTGGGTACGCCTGTGGGCCCTCGCTCAACCGCCACCGCTTCGCCGCGTGGTGCGCGAGCTGCTCGCCGGCAAGCTCGACCCGCTCGCCGCGAGTGTCGCGTTGACGCGTGCCGCTCTCAAACAGGATGGCGATGGCACGTGCGCTTATCTCGTTGCTCGCCAGCTTCACCGCGTCGATGACTGTGTCGGTGCACGCTCCCTGCTGACGCGGGCAGGACCTCACCCCTTTGTACCCATCGAAGCGGAGCGACTTCGACTCCTGGGCGAGTGCGCCTATCGACTCGGCGATCTTCCCGGCGCGCAGGCGGCCTATGAACGTTTGGCTGAGATCGCACCGCTTTCGGGGGAGCTGGCACGCGCACGCGATTGGCTCGCACGCATCGCCTGGCGGCGCTCGGGCGATGGATGATAGGGCAACAGACGCATGACTGCTTGGAACCATCCCGTCATCATCTTTGTGGGCCTATTTTTCGGCTTCGCAATTTCGTGGTGGCTGTTTCGCCGGGGCGCTTCGCCGGGAGCGCCCCAGTTCGAATGCGATGTTTGCGGTCGCCGCCAGCGCGGCCTGAGCGCGCGAGAGTGGCGCTTTTGCCCCTACTGCGGCGTGCCGCGAGGGGAGCGGGCAAAGCGGCGCCTCTGATCAGGAGAGTCGCTACACGCTGACATCTTTCGCGCGCATCAGGCGAACAGCGACGGCCGCCACGAGTCGCGCAGTGGCGTGCGAGATGGCTCGTTCGATGCGCTCTGCCTCGGCCTCAAGCTCCTCGTGCCGCGCAAGTGCCGAGCTCTTGGCATCCTTGACCGCCTGAGATCGTGCCGGCAGGCCCGCAAGCTCGCGCGCTGCGGATCGCTCAAGATCGCGTCGCCGCTGTGCCATCACCGTACGAAAGCGCTCGAGCGCCAGCTTGGCCTCGGCCTCGACGATCGCACGCGCCTGCGCATCGGCGGCCACGTGGTTGGTCTCAACGAGCGTGCGCCACCGGTCGATGGCGCGCTTGAGGGGACTCGCGTCCATGCGCTCGAGACGGCGCTCCTCGCTCACGAGCAGGGTCTCAAATCGCTCGAGGCGCCGACCCTCTTCATCCAGTGCGATCGTCACCGTCGGCGCGTCGAAATAGGCCGCCGCTGCCGGAACGTCCGCCGGGAGATCGAGCTCGTAGGTCCAGGTAAAAATGGCGCCGTCGCGGTCAAAGCCACGACACAAGGCGAGCGAGGCGCTGGCGTCGTGGGCCTCGCGTGCCCACTCGAGCGCCTGCTCGACGAGGGGGTGGCCAAAGGAGAGAAACTCCACGTCCTCGTGGTCAAGGGCGTGAAGACGCGAAAACGTGCCCACGTAGCCGCTCTCGTCTTCGCGACCCGCCGCCCCCGGCGCACCTTCGACGGCCACGAGCGCGCCCCCACGACTGCGCACGGCGACCCGACTGTGATCGGCGTAGCGCTGCACGAACAGCTCAATGCGCGCTTCGAGATCCCGTGGTACGCGACCGAGAATCCGCTCGGCTCCCTCCGGCGAATAGCTCGCATGGTCGAGAATGGGATCGATGCCTGCCTCGATGCGCTCGCGCGCCTGACGCACGAGCTGCTCGGTTTCCCGATAGAGGGCCTTCCACGGCTCGACGCCAGCGCCCTCCAGAATGAGATCCGCGAGGCGGTCGCTGACGTACTCGAGCGCATGGTCGATGCCACCGACGGTGCGATCGAGCACGCCAATGGATTCCTGCATCACCTTGAGAATTGCCGCCTCAAAACCAGAGCGAAAATGAGGCACCAACACTTCCACGTCGTGCTTTTGTCCCACGCGATCGACGCGACCGATGCGCTGCTCGATCGTCGCCGGTCGCCACGGCAGATCGTAAAGCACGACAATGTGGCAGAATTGGAAGTTGCGCCCCTCGCCGCCCGCTTCGGTCGACAGCATGAGCTGCGGCCCGCTCGTGTCACGAAACCACGCTACCTGGCGGTCCTGATCACGCGGTGAGAGACCGCGGTGAAAGACCGCGATGTCGCCACCGAGCACGACATCGAGCGCTTCTTTGAGCGCACGTACGGCCACGGCACTCTCGACAAACACCAAGACCTTTTGCTCGCGGGGCATGGCGCGTAAAGTCTCGACGAGCCAGCGCAGGCGACTGTCGCCCGTCGGCAAGCCCTGCGCGTCGAGCGGTGCGTGCGTCACGCGTTGGATGTACGGCTCGAGCTCGCGTACGAGGTCGGCGCTCACGGGTCGCAGCACCTCGCTGAGCGCTCGCGGCGTCGCCCAAAGCGCACGCATCATTTCGCCGAGCGTCCGCCGGCGCACAGCCGCGTCGTCGATGCCACGCACAAGATCGAGCATCACCCCCTCGCCCACCTCGACGAGCACCGCCTGCTCACGCGTCGGCGTCAGCGCGAACGCACGTGGTCGACGCGCCGGAAGGCCACCCACGGGGCCGCGCCGGTTGCGTACGACGAAGTCTGCCAGCGCATGTCGCGCCCGCAACGCATCGAGAATTTCCTGCGCGGCCGCTTGTCGCTTGGCACGTGGCAACTTGCTCTTCAACCAGCGGTCGAGGTCTTCGACGTCGCGCGGATCATCGGCGAGGATCGCACGCGCGGCCTTGGCCGCCGATCGCGGCAGCGTCTCCCCATCGTCAATCGTTTGCTGAACGGCGCGCGCGACGTCGCGGATTGTCGCCACACGCTCCTGAATGATCTCGAAGTTGCGCGGATCATCAAAACGTCGCGCGTCGAGCAAGCGCAGGAGCGCGTGGTACTCCGCGGGGTCGAGCGCCATGGGAGTCGCCGTGAGCAGCAGGAGGTGTCGCGAGCGCGTCGAGAGCGCCTCCACCAACCGGTACGCTGGGTTGCCACCGTCGCTCGCGCGCCAGCGAAGGTGGTGCGACTCGTCCACGATGACGAGATCCCATTGTGCCTGCGTCGCGGCTTGCGCCCAGGTCGGCTCACGCGCAAGGCGATCGATCGAAACGATGACCCGGTGGTGCACTTCAAAGGGGTTCGCACCCTCGAAATCTGCCAACGCGTCCTCGAGCCGCT
>CAYHNK010000394.1:0-4055 GCA_964357695.1 uncultured Bdellovibrionales bacterium
TTCTCGCGTCAAACTCCGCAAGAACGAGGCGGTCGAAGAGCGGGGGGAACGACAATCTTCCCGGCAACCTGATCCGACGAAGTCGCCTCCTTCAGCACCTGCGCTAGCGGTCGGAGTGGGCCACTCCGAATGCCGTTGTCGAACGCCTGGCATTCCGCCGAGCCATGTGGAGCTGTCATAAGCAGTTCAATGCCGGCTGCTGTGACGGCTGGGCAGGTGTCCCCGGAACCAATGAATCCCAGTATTCGAGCTGCATGAAGGTAGTATTCCGTATGCCTTCGCGAGAGGTGCGCCAGCCGCACCAACTGCTCAGCGTCCCTGACGCCCGAGGCCACCGCAGCGACGATGCGCCGCACTGTGCCCAGGCTGTTTGCCTGTGGGACATCGAGCGAAGAGAGCGCCACGAGCAATCCTGACTACGTCGCTTGGTACAGGCCCGCTGCCTTCCTACAGACGCGGTTCAATGTGCGTCGTACCTCGTCCACTGGATCCGTGAAGTCGCCGAAGTAGTTCTGAATCGCCAACTCGGTGGCCACCGCCATCGCGTATTCCGAAAACGCGACCTCATATGCGAGCCGGCGAAAGGCCGTGTCCTCGATTCCCGCGTGCGTGATGGCGGCGCGGAACTGGGGATGATCAAGGTTGATGAAGATGCATCGGCTGGGTGCGTCGTACTTCGCTCGGTTCTCCTCGACGGTTAGGTTCTTGAACTCGACTGTGAAGCCGCCGAGCGGCGCCCGCCGCGGCTTCTCATCACCGCATACCCGTTTCCCCTTCGGTTCTGCCTTCTCGTCCGGCTCCATCTCAGGGCAGTAATTGCGTGGGACCTCACCGCCTTCCGCGCCTTCACCCTCGGCTCCTGGCGAACCCTCCTCCCCGATTACGAGTGCAGGCAGCTCATCGCCGAGAACCAGAGATCCTGATAGGCATGGGTCGGTTCCGGCCGCTGGCGTGAGGTCGACTGCTCCGGGGTTCTGCACTCTGCTTTTCGCGACTCGGCTCCGGTAGTCAGCGAAGTCCTCATTGATGAATCGTGCAATCTCGTCGGCCTCATGCTCCAGACGTCTTGCCTCTTCCGATGCCTTCCGAGCTCGCTCCTCCTTGACGAGATCCTTCCGAAGGTGCTCGATGTGGGCGTTGAGAAACTCATAAAGAACCTGCACGGTCTGATTGTTGGGGTTCAGCCGCATCGAGCGAGACATATCGAACGGAGGGATGGGTGAGTCATCTGCGTCCAGCGTGGGAACGTCGATCTCACCGAAGATGTAGTTGGCCATCTCCTTGCCATCGCTGCCCACGAGTGTAGTTTCATGCCACACGCCGTTCGAGAAGATCGCTACACCACGTGTGTCTTCCGGCAGTGGCGTTGAGGCAACCTTCAGAATCAAGCGGCACGGGCCCAGCCGCGTTGCCTGCTCCTTGGTAGGCTCTACTGTCTCGACCTTAACGGTAGGGGGCTCGGCATACTGGCACTGATGGTTGTTGACCCACACAACGACATCGCGCGGCCAGTGAGAAATCTGCTGCTCGACAAATGTTATCACCCGTTTCTGATCCAGCCGGCGAAGGTGGACCTCGCTGATCACGATCTTCGTCCCATTGGCCTCCGTCGTGGGCACCTCTTGTTCGTGCATCATGACCGAAATTGGGGACTCATTGCCCATGGCGTCTATGTCGGAGCGGTCCAGCGACACGCGCGAGCGCTTCCCCGACCGCACCGTGGTGACCTCTAGGCGTCCCGCGATGCCGAATGCGGCAGACTTCCCGGTGCCAAAGCGGCCACGGCCCGGTCGGCCAGCTTTGCGGTCGCTGTTTTCTCCATGCATGACAAAGAAGTTCTGCAAGTCGCCCCAGGCCATCCCGCGACCGTTGTCGGCGATAGCGATCTTCTTACCCTTGTCATCGAGGCGCACCCGAACCTCAGGCGAGACGCCAGGGTCGACATACTGGAGGCCGTTGGATACGTACTCCCAGACAACGAGGTGCTCGTTGCGGAAGAGCGCTGCGCTCTGCAGCAGGTCGCGTGCAACGTGGCTCTTAACGAACAACCCGGCTCCAACTTCCGTCATCTTTCAACCTCGTCTTCGACAATATGCCTGATTGCCTGCACAGCTTTCCCTATTGTGGGATCACTTCCGAATGCTCCGACGATCCTGTCGATCTTCGCTCGCCGCGCCTCGCCGGTGATGTAGTCGTTGAGGCGGAACACTGTCTCAGCCTCTCGCTTCGAAATGGACTTCAGCCGCCCCCTCCTAAACTTCAGAAGCGCGGGCGTCTTGCCGATGCGTTCAAGCTCCGACCTTCTCCATCGCCTTTCGACAGGCGCGAGCCGCGGTTGTGGCACAGCCGACTTGGGCAGACGAGCGAGTTGCTCAAGGCTGAACCGCGCGCCGGCAGGCGTAAGCGACCAGCCAAGTACGCCACTGCCCAGCAGGAGGGCCCCTTTCTGGGGCTTCTTGGCATCCGACAGAGCGGCACGGACCACCTCGATGTTGATCTGTTCTGGGTACTTCCGCCAGGCAAAGCGACCAGGGATGAGCTGGCTCGCCCTGACGGCAACATCCTCCGTGTCCACGCGCTCGGCATCTCCGCCGAGCAGGTACACGGCGAGAGTCACCAGTTGCGGATTGGTGAGCGCTGTCGACCGAGCGTTCCCTCCGGACCTGCTCACAAGTCGAACCTTTCGGCTTTCCCACGTTGTCGGTACTGAAAGCGAAGTTTCGAAGCGCGTAGCTCTCGCTCGAGCGCGGCGAAAATCTTCGCGACGTCGTCAGGTGCGTAGGAGTAGTTCGACCGCTCCGACAGATTGCCGATCAACGCGATGGCCTTGAGTGCCTTGTTAACGCGGGTCGTCGCCAGCCTGACGAACCGGTCACGCGGGCTCTCTTGTCTTGGGGCGCGAGCCATATGAACCAGTGTTGACACGTATGTGCGAAAATTGTCAACAAAAAGCGTATATTTTGAAAATGTACGTATCATCATGTCAACTGCGCGTTTGGTGCTAACGCTGTGCTCTCGAAGAGAAAGCCCGTCGGCAGTGCATGCGGCGTTGAAGGCCGTGAATTCGCCGCCACTTGAGGCAGCTGACCAGGCAAGCCCCGCGGTGCCACACGCCGGATCGAAAATGAGGTCGGTTGGCTGCGGCGTGGCCAGCTCCACCATCAACGGGATGATGTGGCGCGGCGTGCGACACTGGCCGTTCTGCCCAGCGGTGGCGATTTTTCCGGGCATGTACTCGTAGATGTCGCCCTTGGTGTCGCGCTTCTCCATCGGCACGATGTCGCGGTTGCGTGCGACGCACTTCTGGGATCGACACGATGCCTGCACGCTTGTACCGTCGCCGACCATGATGATGGCGCGCCGCAATCAATGCGTCGACTGAGTCCGTCGCGCTGCGCATCGCCGAGCACCTGCTCAAGGATCTGCACTGATGGCTCAAGGCTCCGGCATCGAGTGGACCGAGTCCACCTGGAACCCCGTGACCGGCTGCACGAAGGTCAGCCCGGGCTGCAAGCACTGCTACGCCGAGCGCATGGCGGCGCGCTTGCAGGCGATGGGCCAGGCGAACTACGCCCACGGGTTCGCGCTGACGCTGCAGCCGCAGATGCTCGAGCTGCCGCTGCGATGGAAAAAGCCCCAGACCATCTTCGTCAACTCGATGAGCGATCTTTTTCACGAGGACGTTCCGCTCGCCTACATCCGCCGCGTCTTCGACGTGATGAACCGGGCCCATTGGCATCGGTTCCAGGTGCTCACCAAGCGTGCCGAGCGCCTCGCCGATCTCGGTGCCGAGCTCACGTGGCCGCGCAACGTTTGGATGGGCGTGAGCGTCGAGACCGAGCGCTACCGCGACCGCATTGACGCGCTGCGTGCGACCGCTGCCGCGGTGAAGTTCCTCTCCATCGAGCCTTTGCTGGGGCCGCTCGGCGAGCTGGACTTGCGCGGCAGCGATTGGGTCATCGTGGGTGGCGAGTCCGGGCCGGGAGCGCGACCGATGGATCCGACGTGGGTGCGCGAGGTGCGCGACCAGTGCGTGCGCGCCGACGTGCCGTTTT
>CAYHNK010000395.1:0-4047 GCA_964357695.1 uncultured Bdellovibrionales bacterium
TATCTTCGATCGTCAGGAGATTTCGATTCGGTCGCTCGTCAACCAAGACCGTCGTTTTCGCCAGCGCATCATCCGCACGGTGTTTGAGGACTAGCGCCGGTGGCCTCACCCCGCACGCCCACGGTGCTACAGGTCTTCCTGTTTCGTCAGGGAGAGTTCCTCGGTACCGAAGTCTTTGCCGAGCGGCAGGTGTCGATCGGGCGGGAAGCGCCGCTCGCCGATCTCGTCTTGGCCTCGACCGACGTCTCGCGTCGCCACGCGCTCATCGAGCACGACGGCACGCATGTCGTCGTCAAGGATCTCGGTAGCACCAACGGCATCTACGTCAACAGCGTCAAGGTCGAGCACGCCGAAGTCTCGCGCCTCGACGAAATTGCCATCGGCGAGTTCTCGCTCAAGGTCAAGCTCGTCGGCGGCGGTGCTCGCTCTGCCTCCGACAAGGGCGACGCCACGGTGGCGGCCACGGCAGCGGAAAAGCGCGCGGCCGATCCCATGGCGGATTGGGACGATGTCTCTGGCGAGCGTGCCGCCCCCGCGGCGCCGATGACGCCAGCGCCGCGATTGGATCGGGCTGCCTTCGGCGCCATGTTGGAAGGAATCGGCATCGCGCCAGCGCCCAAGGCACCGAAGGCACCAAAGCCAAGTCCCCCGGTGGCGCGAGCCCGCAAGCCCGTCGTTCACGACGAGCAGCCGGAGCCCGACGTTGAGCGCCGCGAGCCCGTGGCTCCGGCATCGCCTTCGAGCCCATCGCTCGCGAGCCGCTGGCTACGCCGCATGACGGGCTCGCCGCACGCCGCACGGGCACCGGCGCCGAGAGCGCTGGAGGAACAGCCCGACCAGGGCACGGTCGTCGATTTTGCGCCGAGCGCCCCCGCACCCAAGCCTTCCCCACAACCGGTATCGCTCTCGACGCCCGACGACGACGAAGCGGAGGAGGCGTTCGTTCCGTCGTACTCGCTGGCTGACAAGCTCGTCGCCGACGCGCCCGGTGTGACGACGCATGCGGCGGGCATGGAGCAGCGCTTGGTGTGCGTGGAAGTGCTCACCTTGCGCGGCGACACGGTCGTCGATGTGACCCACCTAGAGCATGGCAGCTCGTTTTGGATCGGACCTCGCGGTGGCCTATGGCCCTGGCGCCGCGCGCCCGAGCTGCCGCCCCGATTGCGCTTTTTGCGCTATCGGCGCGATGGCAAGTGCGTTGCGCAGGTGCGTGAGCAAACGCAGGGGACCCTCGTGCGTGCCGGCAAGACGCTCGCCGTGTCGGAAATCGCCGGGCGGCGCCGTCAACGCGGCGGGAAGCGGACCGTCGAGCTCGAGCCCCGCGACGTGCTCGAGGTGACGATGGGCTCGTGTCGCTACCAGGCGCGCTTTATCTACGCGCCACCACGTCAGCGCGACGACCGCCCACTCAAAGAGCGCCTAAAGCCGAGCCCGCTCACGCAGCGCGCCCTCGGCGGCTCGTTTGCAGGTCATCTGCTCGCGCTGATCCTCGTCGGGGTGGTTCTGCCGAGCTCGATGCAGCAGGCGGCGATGGCGGCGGACGAGTTCGTTGAAGTGATCTTGGAGCCCGAGGTCAAGCTCGAAGATCCCCCGCCCGAGCCGGAGCCCGAGCCCGAGGCGGCGCCGAGCGCACCCGAAGTGGCGCCGAGTCAGGCACCCTCGCCCAAAAAGCGCGTGCGTGCTGGCGGCACCAGCAAGGCACCGCCGGGTGTCTTGGGGCTGCTGTCAAAGCGTGGGTCGTCAGCGGCGCCCGGTCCTGCGGCGGCGGTGGCGGCCGTATCGAATCTGACCGCGGCGTCGGCCCCCAGCGGCACGAGCGGCTTTCGCGTAAGCGGCCTCATCGGCAAGCTGCCGACCTCCGATTTGTCGGTGGGTGGCGGCGGCGGTGGTGTGGTCACCAAGGGCGGCACGGCCTTGCTGCGCGGCGGCGGCGGCGGTGCCGGGCAGCTCTCGGGCAAGGGCACACGCCAGGTCGGTGGCCTCGTGCAGAAGGTGCCCCAGGCGATGCGTGCCGTCGGCCAAGGGACGCTCGACCGCGACGCCATCCAGAAGGTCATCAATGAGAACATCAGCCAGGTGCAGCGCTGCTACGAGCGCGAGCTGATCCAGAACTCCGGCCTCTCCGGCAAGATCCAGGTCGAATGGACGATCGGCACGAGCGGCAGCGTGCGCTCGGCGCGCCAGACGTTCAGTAGTCTCGCGTCGACCGGCGTCGCCACCTGCATCATGTCGGCGATTCGCAGCTGGCGCTTCCCGCAGCCCAAGGGGGGCGAGGTGGTCGTCAACTACCCGTTCATCTTCAAGAGCATTGGCTTCTAGCGTGTTACTCGCCGCCGTGCGGTCGGGCCTTGCCGAGCTTTTCGAGATATTGCGCGAGACGCCGGTGCTCTTCGCCGCGCAGACGCACGAATTGAATGTTGGCCTGCATCGCCGCCGGGGCTTGGCCTTCGACATTGAGCACGCTGCAGCGCACACGCATCGGCTTGTCCTGGCCGTCGGGTAACGCCAGATCGACGAGCAGTGACTCGCCCGCGGTGAGCGCGTGCGGGGTGCTCATCAACATGCCGCCTTCGGAGAGATCGCGGGTCTGGCCGATGAGCACGCCATCGGCGCGGGCGATGTCAAAGCGCATGGCAAAACGCGTGTGCCGCCGAAAAGGCACGCCGAAATGGCGCGAGGCCGCGCGGAACACGTCCGCGACGTCGACGGGTTGCGGGACAAAATCGCTGACGCCAATGCGCTCGTAGCGTTCCATCCCGGGTACGCCGAGCTCGCGGTACATGCCGACGATGAAGGGCCGCGGCTCGAGCTTGGCGAGCTCGCTGGCCACCTCCAAGGCCGCCGGGCGCTGGATCTCGAGCGACAGCATCACCATGCGTGGCGCGCGCTGCTTGGCGGCGGCGATGACGGCCGCGCCGTCGGTGCACACCAAACACTGTTCGGCGAGCCGCTCGCACTGGTCGGCGAGGAGCTCTGCGACACTGGCCATCGGGTCGGCGACAATCATCTGCTCAAGCTTCATGGGTGTGATTCTCCCTCGCGGCGCAAAAGATCTCAAGCACGCACACGCATGGCAGCGCGGACAGTTTGTCACGCGCCCGATGCTGCGCGCGCACGCCCTTGACAAATTGTCCCAACCGCATCAGTGAGCGTGCTCCGAAAGCTCTTGTGGGCGTCCCCATGGCCAAACGAGGATCCACGGGACTTGGCATGAATTGTGCTTCGCATCGGTACGGAGGTCTCGAATCGGCATGATGGGAGCACAGGTCGCGTCGCTGCTCAAACAGTACGGTTGGGGAATCAACCTGCTGCTCATCGCCGTGGGCGCGTACTTCTTTGCGGGTGCGGTCAATTCCGTGGTGGCGCGCGGGCTGCATGTCGTGCCCTCGGTGGACGACGTGGCGGTCGTCGGCCAGGACGCACCGTCGCCGCTGCGCAATGCCGGCATGGTCGATTTTGGCGCCATGGCCAATCGTAACTTGCTTGCCGCACGGCGTGAGAGTCTTTCTCCCGTCGGTGCCGAGGCCGCCGCCGACGAGGCTGGCTCGGTCAGTGGTGACAGCTATAAGGAGGGCGAGCTGCGGTCGTGCACCGTCGCTGCGTCACTGCGGGCGACGCTCGTTGCCGAGGACTCACCGCAGTGGTCGATCGCCGTGGTCTTTGACAACCGCGAGCACGAACCGAAGGTGTTCTCCATCAACGCTGGCTCGAACCAGATCGCTGACGACGCGACGCTCGTGGAAATCCGCAGTCGTGCGGTGGTGGTGCGGCGACGCGACCACTTCGAGCTCTGCCAAGCGGAGGATGAAGACCGCGCCGCGGGTCGGGCGGTGGCGGCCGCCCCTGTGACGACGCCGAGCACGCCATCGAGTGCGGCACCGAGTGGCGCCGGCGTGACGCGCATCTCCGATACGCAGTACAACATCGAGCGCGGCGAAATTGACGGCGCGCTCTCCAATCTCAACGAGATCGCCACGCAGGCGCGCATCGTTCCGAGCTTTCAGGACGGCAAGGCCAACGGCTTTAAGCTCTTCTCCATCAAGCCGG
>CAYHNK010000396.1:0-4037 GCA_964357695.1 uncultured Bdellovibrionales bacterium
CGCATGGGTGAGGGGGCGCGTCAGCTGGGTCGTAGCTCGTATGTCTTCGACAAGGCACACGTACACAAGAAGCTGCGCATCGCGTCCGATCTCTTTCGCCTGGCGTACGAGACCAAGCGTTTCCAGCTGCGCCAGCGGTACCCCGAGCTCACCGAGCGCGAGCTCAATCATCGTGCCTATGCGTTGATCGAGCGCGGGTGTCGTCGCTGATGCAGGACCTCATCGAGACATTTTTCGACGCCATCGCGCGGCTTGAGCAAGGTCAGATCTCCTACATGGTGGTCGGTTCCGTTGCTGCGATGGTCTACGGCGAGCCGCGCATGACCCACGACCTCGACCTCGTCATCGAGGTCAGCCCGAAGCGCGCCAACGAGTTGCCGCACTTGTTCCCTGACGACGAGTTCTATTGTCCGCCCGCCGAGGTGATTCGCGCGGAAGTGACGAGCCGCGGACAGTTCAACCTCATCCACCATCACAGCGGTCTCAAGATCGACCTCATGCTGCGCAAGGATACTCCCCACGCGAAGATGGAGTTTTCGCGCCGACGTCGCGTGCCATTCTGGAACGAGCGTGAGGTCTACGTCGCCAGTCCAGAGGACGTGATCCTCAAGAAGCTCGACTACTTTCGCCAAGGCGGCTCACACAAGCACATCGGCGACATTCGCGGCATTCTCGCCGAGACCGACATCGAGAGCGACTATCTCGAGCACTGGCTGGACGAGCTCGGGCTGCGACGCGAATGGGCTCAGGTCTGAGCCCGAAACAGGCGGCGGGCGCCAAGTCTGGGCGTCGACCCGGTGGTGACGGTCGAGCGCACCGCTGGCACCGACTGCGTGGCGAGCCTCTGCGCGCCCGCCCTCGGGCGCGAGCTGTGCATCGTCCAGGTCGTCGGTCCGCCTGATTCGACACGCATACCGGAGTACCAGCGCTTTCTTGGCTCGTTGATGGTGCACGGAGACACGCCGTAGCGCATTTCACCCTCGACCTTCGTGCGCTGCCGCCAACAGGTGTCTGGCACCGCATGCCCGGGCTCGTTCGATCACGACACGGCCCTGACCGGCGACGACCTCATCGACTACGTGGACGGCAAGCTCTTCCCGTACCTGCGCGGATTCAAGCAGCGGGCCACGAGTCCCGACACCATCGAGTACAAGATCGGCGAGATCTTCGGGGAGATCAAAAGCAAGTTCCAGAGCGGCTACAGCCTACGAGACGCCTTGGAGCTGATCGACGGCCTCCGCTTCCGCTCGCAACAGGAGAAGCACGAGCTGTCGGCACTGTACGAAGAGAAGATCAAGCGCATGGGCAACGCGGGCCGAAACGGCGGCGAGTATTACACGCCCAGGCCGCTCATCCGCGCCATGGTGCAGGTAGTGAAGCCCAAAATCGGCGACCGCATCTACGACGGCGCCGCGGGCTCGGCGGGCTTTCTGTGCGAGGCGCACGATTACCTGCGCCAAGGGAGCCTCACCACCTCCCAGCTCAACACGCTCCAGACCAAGACCTTCTACGCCAAAGAGAAGAAGAGCCTCGCCTACGTCATCGGGATCATGAACATGATCCTGCACGGCGTCGAGGCCCCGAACATCATCCACACCAACACGCTCTCCGAGAACATCACCGACATTCAGGAGAAGGACCGCTACGATGTGGTCCTCACCAATCCCCCGTTCGGCGGCAAGGAGCGGCCCGAGGAGATCATCGCCGAGATCGCCGCGCTTGACGCTGAGAGCGCCGAGATCCTTGAGGGGATTCGGGGGATGCTATGAAAGTCCTACCGACCGTTTTCGAGGGTCACAAGATCCGGCGACTCTACGACGAAAAGTCCGAGACGTGGTTCTTCTCGGTCGTGGACATCATCCAGGTCCTGACTGAGCAGCCTGACTACCAGGCAGCCAGGAACTACTGGAAGGTTCTAAAGAACCGCCTCGCCAAAGAGGGAAGTGAGTCGGTTACAGGATGTAACCAACTGAAATTGCCCGCCGCGGACGGCAAGAGCTATCTGACCGACGTTGCCACTGCCGAAACTCTCTTGCGCCTGGTGCAAAGCGTACCCAGCCCCAAGGCCGAGCCCATCAAGCTCTGGCTCGCCAAGGTCGGCTACGAGCGGATGCAGGAGATGTCCGACCCTGCCCGCGCTCTCGAACGCGCCCGCGTGACGTGGAAGAAGCACGGCCGCAGTGACAAGTGGATTCAGCAACGCATGACCGGCCAGGAGACGCGCAACAAGCTCACCGACTATTGGGCCTCCCATGACATCAAAGAAGGCGACGAATATGCGTTGCTCACGAACCTCATCCATCAGGAATGGAGCGGCGTCGGCGTTGTTGCCCACAAGAGCCTAAAGGGCCTGACGACGCAAAACCTGCGCGACCACATGAGCGAGGCCGAGCTGATCTTCACCGCCCTCGCCGAGCTGTCCACCCGCCAGATAGCCGAAACCACCGACGCCACCGGCCTGCCAGAAAACGAGACAGCGGCCAAGACAGGGGGCCGGATCGCCAAACGTGCCCGGCTGGAGCTTGAGGCCAAGACTGGCCAGAAGGTGGTGACCGGCGAAAACTACCTGCCGCCCAAGCGCGCCACCAAGGAACTCAAAGGCGGCAAACGATGAATCATGCCGCGCCCGACGTGCAGAGCGCCGAGATCCTTGAGGGGATGCTCGAGCTCTTCGAGTGCCGAAGACGCGTCGTCGTGCCGATAGCCCGGTGCTGCTCGAGCGACTCGTAGGGCCCGGTATCCTCTGTCTGGCACTGACCTTCGACGTCCACCGTGCCAAGTCAATCGGTCAGCTCGCTGGCCGCGGGACCGGAACCCTCCGAGGGGCCCCGCGAAGCCGGGGAGCCGGAGGGTGAGGACCGCAAGCTGGCCGGCGAGGACTCGATCGCCCGTCGTGCTCTGGCCTCGCACGTCGACAGGTTATGGTGCCACCGCAGCAGGCGCCAGCCCCGACCCTCCGTGGCGCACTGGGTGATTGGCGGGACTCTACGGCCGAGCTTCTAGGACTTCGGGCGGCGGCGCCAGCTCGAACGCATCGGAAGACTTGCTTTGGAAGGTCCCATCGCGGCGCTCCAGACGGGTGCGGATAGCGCGGATGACCGAGCCCCGCACGACGTCGCTCGCTCCCTCGACGCGCACGTGCGCTCGGAACCACGCGTCCCCGCGCTCCTCAGCGAGAACGGCGAAGTATTCGTCGGCGAACGAGTCGCTGATGCTGCGCACGTCACTGAGGTCCACGACATACGTTTCGAGTCCCGCGTCCACGGCGTCGATGAGCTCGTTGCGCAGATCACTCGCCCGCGCGCGACTCGCGAGGTGATGCCCAACGTCTGCAAGTCGGATGTGGCTCATATGCGATACCTTTGTGCAATCCCCTCGTCACCAGAACGAGGGGGCGCAACGAAGACGCTCTCTACCGGGAAGATAACCTCGATTGCTAGGCCCTGCCAATCGAGAAGTGACCTCTGGTACGAGCCCTGCGGGTGGCGCTCGTTTACAATGAGCTGCGCGTCACCTGTCAGCATCCAAAGCTGGCCGCGCAGGTGTTTCACGAGCTGCAAGAGCTGCCAAAGCCCCTCGCCCATGTGATGGTTTTCGCTGCTTCGTACAGGCACGGTCGGCGCGTAGGGGTTCGACAATGCATCTTCCGGTAGACGCTGCGCGAACGGGTGCACGTTGCCGGCAGGCGCCGTGGTGTTTCCCTTCTTGAAGCACCAGTCGATGGCCGCCTGATGCGTGTCGACGCCTGCGACCTTGGCCGACCGAACGTTTCGGAGCAGCCCGACACCCGCATCGACGACCGCGATCTCGACGCGGTCCGGATCGCGGTAGACCTGCAAGGCCGAGAACCCGGCTCCGCGGGCATGGGAGGCGACGTTGTCGTGCAGCTCGCCGATGACGCGTCCGACTTCGTTGACCGTTGCTCCATATTGACCGCCGAGCTGCGTATCGAGGCACGCCTGGACGACGTCATTGGCGACATCGACATCCCGCGGCAGGGCGAGCTGCGCGAGCGGACTGTAGGTCAACCCCGCGAG
>CAYHNK010000397.1:0-3992 GCA_964357695.1 uncultured Bdellovibrionales bacterium
CGTCGATGGTTTTTGTCCCATCGGCCAGGCCTGCGTCGCTGGCGCCTGTGGCATCCCCGATTGCTCGTCGCAGTACCCCGGAGGCCAATGCGTCGGCGCTGACGAGGGCAAGCTCTGCGTCGGTGGTCACTGCATCGATCCACCGTGTAGCTCCACCTACCCCACGGGCGCGTGTGGGCCGAACTTCGCCTGCAACAACGGCATCTGCGAGCTCGCGACCTGCTCACTGACCGCGCCCCTTGGAAGCTGCCCGAGCGGCGAGCGCTGCTACAACGGCGGCTGCGAAACGTACGTGTGCAGCGCCACGTTCCCGACCGGCCCGTGCTCCATCGGCACGGTATGCACCGGCTTCGGTCCTTCGTGCGTTACGCCCGCCTGTAGCGCCACCTATCCCGGCGGCGCCTGCCCGGCGTTCGAGCTATGTGCCGGCGGCGTCTGCGTGCCCTTGCCGTGCAGCAGCTCCAATCCCACCGGCCCCTGCGGCGCGGGCTTTACCTGCTCGAGCGGCACCTGCGTCGCCGCGGCATGCAGCGTCAGTGTCCCCAACGGCACGTGCGCTGGCGCCCAGGTTTGCTACAACGGCGGCTGCGTCGACTACGTGTGCGGCACGAATTTCCCGAGCGGCCCCTGTCCGGTCGGCAACATCTGCGACAACGCGCAGGTGCCGCCCGTGTGCATCTTGCCGCCATGCAGCGTCGCCTATCCCGGCGGCTTCTGCGCCTCACCGAACGTCTGCGTCAATGGCGCGTGTACGCTCCCCGCGTGCAGCCCCGCGGTGCCCAACGGTCAGTGCCCGCCGAGCCAGGTGTGCTGCGACACCGCGCAGATCACCGCCGGTCTGTGCACGGTGGGCGACACCGGCATCTGCGTGCGCGCGCTGTGCGACAGCGCCAATCCGCAGGGCCGCTGTGACCCCGGCTACGCCTGCAACGCCGGCACGTGCGAGGCGACCCTTTGCTCGCCCACGTACCTATACGGCCAGTGTGTCGGCGCCGACGCCGGCAAGGTGTGCGTCGCGGGTACGTGCGTCGACCCGTGTGCGCCAGCACACAAGCTGGGTTGGTGCCCGAGCGGCTTTGGCTGCGTCGAAGGCGCGTGCTCGTTCGGCTGTGCGGGTGACGATGACTGCGACGCCGTCGCGGACAGCGCCGAGAACATTGCCGTTTGTGCGGGCGCCACGACGCCCGGCACCTGCGTCGGTGTGACGTGCCTGTGGCACGACGGTCTTGCCGCCTGCCTCGCCGATACGGACCTCGACGGCGCACCGGATCGGGTCGACCGCGACGCCGACGGGGATCTGGTCCCCGACGCCATCGAGGCGGGGGACCTCAACATCTCGACCCCGCCTGCCGACACCGACGGCGACGGCACACCCAACCTGCGTGATCTCGATGCCGATGGTGACCACATCTCCGACACCTTCGAGGTCGGTCCCGCCCCGGCGCTACCGCGCGACTCGGACGGCGACGGCGCCGATGACTACGTCGACACCGACAGCGACAACGACGGCGTCTACGACCGTTGCGAGGTCGCGGACTTAGGTGGCGGCCTGTGCAACGCCAGCGGCATCGTCGATCTCGATCTCGGCCTCGGTGCGGTCAGCGATTTCGATGGTGACGGACTGCGCGACTACCTCGACACCGACAGTGATGGCGACGGCACTCCGGATACCGTCGAGGCCCGTGCCATGCCCGCGAGCGCCGGCACGCTATCCGCACTCGGCGTCGACCACGATGCCGACGGTCTCCCGGACTATCGCGACGACGACAGTGATGGTGACGGCGTCGCCGATGCCGACGAAGACGTCAACGGTGACGGCATCGTCGACTGCCAGGTCGACGGCAGCGGCGCGGTCGTGCTGGACACCCGCGCCACACCGGCCTGTGGGTCGACCACATCGCCCTTCTCGCCGAGCAATCCCTACAACTATAACCCCGGCTGCGTCGCCACGGGCGACAAGTGCCTGCTCGCCGAGAGCTCGCGCGTCCACATTGATTCCGATGGCGACGGCATCGCCGACGGCGACGACGGCGTCTTCCTCGTCTGCTCGACGGCGAACTTGAAGCCCATCAATCTCTTCTACTCACAACAGGCCGACTACGCCTTGGCGTTGGAGCAGAGCTACACCACAACGCGCGGCCTAACGCGTTCCGGTACGCAGACGGGCATGGCATTCGATGACTCCGTCAACGCGACCGGGTCGTACGCGGTGAGTGGGTTCGTTCTTCGACGCGCGCCCTCGGCGGCGGCAATGGCCGCGACTGACCCGGACCCCGCGCGCGCACTGATCGAGAAAGCCCTCGCCCAAGAGAACGGCGACCGTGCGCTCTATGCTGCGGCGGCCGGCGTGAGCAGCGTCAGCCTGGTCATCAATCGCAACTTCACGAGCTTCGATGGCTACGGCGTCGTCATCTCGCGGTATCGCATTGTCACCGCGGCTTCGACCGCAACCGCGGCGCTGCGCGACCTGCTCGCAGGAGCGCTCGACAGTACTGTCACGGGATTCGGTGGCATCGGAGGTCCATCGGCCACCGATTTCACTCTTATCACCGAGACTCTCTACCGCTACGACGATGGCGTCGCTGGCGCGGTGATGGTCGTGGGTGCCTTGGCGCCGACGGGCAGCACGAACACCGCGAACACGTACAGCTATCGAACGCGGTGCAACACACTAGATGGGAACCAGGCCGGCTGCTTGGCACGAGTCGGTTGCAGTTGGAGCTCCCCGAGCTGCGTCGAGAACCCCGCCTACCAGATCCCGCTCTTCTTCGCGGACAACGTCACGAGCGGCAGCGCGCTGGCCCAATACGGCGACGACACGGCGGCCTTGTGCCAGTCGCTCATCCAGGAGAACGGCAAGATTGACTTTCTGTGGACCGTCGACAACTCCGGCTCCATGGCCCAGGAGATTGGCCAGGTGCAGGCGTCGGCGAAGCTCTTCTTTGAGATCTTCGACAATACCGAGGCCGACTACCGCGTGGCGCAAACCACGAGCAACAACGGTACTGCCAGCCAGACCGCTGGCTCGACAGCGGCTTCCTTCCCGTCGTGGGAAGCCCAGTTCAACTTCGGTGAGGGATTTGAGCTCACGCCGACCTTGCCGCTCGCGTCCGACGGAGACGAGCCTGGCGGCCTCAACGGCTACCTCACCGGTGAGTTCACCGGCGCCATCGCTGGCATCGTCAACACGGGCTCGACCGATCGCACGGTGACCTACACGTGCAGCCAGGGCTGTTACATCGAGAGCTGCATCGGACAGAATCAGGCCACCTGCGCAACCCGCCCCGAGTGTCGGTGGACGGGTACGACTTGCGAGGCCGATTGCTGCCCGAGCTGTGCGGGCCAGCCCGGCGCCACCGTCGTCAACGATCCGGCGTGCTACTTCGCTGCACGCCTCCCGGACGAGGACGGCAACGGCGCCGAGCATACCTTGTTGATGGCCAACTGGGCAGCCTACCGGGCCGGCGCGAGGCCCACGTGCAGCGGCGCGACCAACGCGACCGACTGCGGTGCTCTACCCGGGTGCACTTGGGCGTCGAACAACACCTGTATCCCAAACAACTGCGTCGCTCCCGCAGCGCTCGGCGTGAGCTACACGCAAGAGACTTGCAACGGCAACGACCCAAATCCGGGCAACAACACGCGGCTCTTCGACGTGCCGTACGGCGCCGACACTCTCGAAGACGAGTACGAGCCGCCAATGTGCGAATGGAACGCGGCAACAAGCGCGTGCTGGCCTAGCATCGGCACGCCTTGTGCCGCCTACGCTGCGCAGAGCACCTGCACGGGCTTGTGTGCCACGTACACCGCTCAAGCCGCGTGCCAGGCCGACACGTCCTGCCAGTGGTTCACAACGTCCAACCCAACCCAGTGTCGCTCGACCGCTTGCGGCGCGTACGCGGCGCAAGCGGACTGCGACGCCCCCCCGGGCTGCTATTGGTGGAATCCGCCGGGCAACCCCAACAACCGCTGCACCGACCGCGGCTCCCGTA
>CAYHNK010000398.1:0-3971 GCA_964357695.1 uncultured Bdellovibrionales bacterium
GACGTCGAAGCTGTCGAGCAGCGCGCAAAATGCCGGTGCCCCCGGGGCTGCCGCAACCGAAAGCACCTGACGCCCAGTGCCAAGCGCCACCGGGGGCAAGTTGTCGCCAATGGCGTTGGTGCCATCCCCGAAGCTCGTGTAGCCGTTGCCATAGCCCAAACCTGCGCCGGCCACACCCCAGCAACGCAGGCTGTGGTCGTCGAGCAGTGTGCAGACATGGTAGGCGTCGGCAGCAACGTCGAGACCCGTCCTGCCGGTGCCGAGATCCACGGTTGGCAAGGTAATACCCATCTCGCCAAACTCGTCGCCAGTGTTACGCGCGTAGCCGAGGCGTCCGAAGAAGTTGCCTCCCCAACACTTGATGTCGTCGGTGTCGAGCACCGCACATACGTCCCCGTTGAGCAGCGCCCCAGCGTCGTTCGCGAACGCCGCCGAGAGCCCCGTGACGGTGCGCCCCGTGCCAAGACTGATGGCCGGGATCGGTGCCGGATTGCCGATCTGTGCCAGGCTCCCTTGACCGAGCACACCACGAAAGGCCGCCCCCCAACACTTGACCGCGCCAGTGGTCAAGACCGCGCAGTTGTAGCTCATGCCGCAGCTGACGTGATTTGCGGTATCGATGGCACCGAAGTCCAAATAGGGCAGTGCATCGCCCATGTCGCTTGGCTGGTCACCGCGGTCGCCGGACGCGCCACCTAGCTGGTCGTAGCCAGACCAGCCCCAGCACTTGACGCGCCCGTCGCTGAGAATAGCGCAACTGCTCGCACCGCCAGCGCAGACATCCAGAGCACTGTAGCCTGTTCCCAGGTCCACATAGGGCAAGCTGTCACCCATCTCCCCCGGCTGGTCGCCGCGATTCGTGGTGTCGCCGAGTCCGAGCTTTCCGGACGAGTTTTCGCCCCAGCATTTGACTTTGCCGTTGTCGAGCAAGGCGCAGCTATGCAGATACGCGATGGCGAGCTGGGTTGCCGTGCGCCCGGTGCCAAGGGCCACGTAGGGCAGGCCGTCGCCCATCTCACCAGCGTTGTCGCCGCGCGCGACCGTATCACCATACCCCAGTCTGCCCGAGCCGTTGTCACCACAGCACTTGAGCCGACCATCATTGAGAATGGCGCAGGTGTGCGAATCGCCCGCGCTGATTGCCTGCGCGGTGTGACCTGTGCCGAGATCGACCGCGGCCAAGCTTGCGCCCATCTCACCGGGCGCATCGCCGGCGTTGTTGGCGCTGCGTCCCAACCCGAGGGCCGGCGCATAGCCCCAACACCTGACGGCGCCCCCGGTCAGCACGGCACACGAGTGCCGCTTACCGGCCGTGATGTCGATCGCCGTGTTGCTGCCACCGAGACTGACCACTGGCAGGCTGTCCCCCATTTCGGTGAGACTGTCGCCGCGGTTCTCCGTGTCCCCCAAACCGAGCTCACCGTACTGGTTTTCGCCCCAACACTTGACCCGGCCGTCCAGCAACAGTGCGCACACGTGTGTCTGAGAGTGTACCGCCACTTTTGCGACTTTCAATCCGGCGCCAAGATTGACGACCGACAAGGCGTCGCCCATCTCACCCGACTGATCTCCCACGTGCGTGCCACCTTGACCGAGGCGGCCGTAGTAGTCCGCACCCCAGCATTTGAGCGCGCCACTGTTGCCGAGAGCGCACGTGAGCTCGGCCGCGGTGGTCACCTTGGCGATGCCGCCGGCAGCGTCGTTGTCCAGAATGTCCACGACGCCGTAGCCCCCGTCCACGAAGAACGCACCGGTGACGTTGGTGACACCAACAACGAGCTGCTCCGAAACCTCGGACACGGAGTCATCGATCGTCGGCACGACGAGATTGGCACTGGTACTGGGAAACGCGATGGTGGCGGTGGCCGCTTGGCGCACGTAGTCGAGACCGCCTTGCGCCGTGCCGTCCACGGTAAACCAATCGAAGCTGACGCCCAGTGGACAGGCGCTGCTCAAGGTTGCCGTCACCACCGCGCCCGCGCCTTCGGTCGCGCTCGCGGGCGCGAGCGTGAGGCTCGGAGCGGCATCAATGTCGTTGATGGTCAATGACGCGGAGGTCGGGCTGGCGACGGCGTTGACCACCGCCGATAGCTCGATGACGACAGTTTCGGCGCCCTCGCAGCCGACGCCGTCGGTGAGCGTTGGCACGTCGATCGAAAAGACGGTTGCCAGCGGCGTCGCCGCGGGGATCGTCATGTCCTGACTCACTGCCGAGTAGTCCCCGGACGCCGCCGTGGCAGTATCGTCGACACTGGCAAGGTGAAGGCTGATATCGACCGCGCTCACGGCGCTCCGATTGACCACGAAGGTCGCTGTTTCGCCCTCGGCAACCACCGACCCCGTGAGCCAAAGCGTCGGCACGGCATCGTCGTCCGTGACCGTGCCGGTTGCCGCCAAGCGATCTGACAACGCGCCCGCAACGTTCGATAGCTGCAGCACCAACGTTTCATCGCCTTCGCTCACGCCGTCGTCCAAGAGCGGCACCGCCAGCCAAACCTCGACCTCGCCCGCGGGCACGACACCGTCACCATTCGTGGCGACGTAGTCACTGGCATCGGCGGAGACGGGCGTCGCGTCTTGGGTCGCGTAGCTGAACGTCACATCGGCGACACTGGCTTGACTCAGAGCCACCCGAAAGACGATCTCGCCGCTGCCTTCCAGCGCTGTCGCGTCCTCCACCGACAAGGCCGGAACGACGTCGTCGTCATCGATGGTACCGCTCGCTGTGGTGCGATTTGCCAACGCCCCGGCAATGTTAGAGAGGTGCAGCTCGAAGGACTCCGGACCTTCACTGGCGGCATCGTTCACGAGCGCCACCACAATCAGAGCCTCGATTTCGCCTGCGGGCACGACACTGTCGCCACTCGTGGTAACGTAGTCACTAGCATCGGCGGAGACGGGCGTCGCGTCTTGGGTGGCGAAGCTGAAGGTCACGTCCGCGATACTGGCTCGACTCAGAGCGACGCGAAACACGATCTCACCGACGCCCTCCACCGCCGTGGCATCTTCTACCGAAAGCGTTGCTAGCGGGCGCTGCGGCACGTCCAGACTGCTGCGTGCCACGCAGCCAGTCAGAGCCAGCAGCACCAGCGTCCAACTCCTGCAAGGCCCTGTGGCAAACGCGAGAGCGTACATGAAGCACCTTCGGAATTGGATAGAGGCTATCGTGAATGCGGCCACTGTCAAGCCCGTCGCGACGTCTTACTGGTACGTCGACGAATCGGGATTGGCGTCGAACCACTCCACGCGGTCGATGTAGAAGACGGCCGGCTCGGCGGCGCTCCACGCCGCGTTGGCCCAACCCATAAAATAGCCCTCGACAAAACCGTTGATGCCCGTCGACTGATAGTTGTTACACCAATCGTCGCCGGTGCCGGTGAGCGGCTCGGGGCAGACACCGGGGCCGCTCAGGTTCCAATGCTTTGTGCCGTCGACCCAGATGCGCACGATGGGGTCTTGTGCGCCGGCGTACGATTCGCGCTTGATCTCGAAGAGCAGCTCGATCCACTGGCCTGCGAACGCGTGCAGATCGATGTTATTGCCGGCCGCCGGTGGGATCTTGTTCTTGCTTGGCCAAGTCCACCCGTGGCTAGTCCCCCCGAAGCTCACTTGGTGCTTGAGGTAGTCGGAGTAGTGCTCAAAGTCGTAGTACGCCGTAGAGGCGCCAGTGCTGGGCTCATTGTCGATGATGAAGAACTTGTTGTTGTTGGGGCTCTGCCCTCCGTGCTCGATATTTCCCGGCACGTGCAGCCAATAGCGCACCCACAGGTGCTCCACGGCCGTCGCGAGATTGAAACGCAGTTCCGGCCAACCGGCGTTCGCAACGCCAGGCGCATAGGCGAGCTTGACGCTGTGTCCACCGGTTAGCGACAGCTCGGTGCTAACGGTGGGGGTGTCGCCGTAGCCATTACCACCCAAATGAAACGTGCCGGGCTCCGTGCCCAGGCTGTTGTTGAGGGTTCCGTCGCGAA
>CAYHNK010000399.1:0-3962 GCA_964357695.1 uncultured Bdellovibrionales bacterium
CCCCGTAGCGAGATTTTCGAGAGCGCGCTGATAGCCGATGCCAAGGTGTCGCAAGCGGCCGGCGACGTCTCCTTGGGTGGGTGAGACGTGGGCAAAAAACCCCCCATCGCGCATGTCGGTGCCGTGGGCGCGCGAGGCCTCGACGAGCTCGGGAGCCAAGGTCGGCAAGGTCAGCCGCTCGGCGCGACGTGCCTCCACGACAAGTGCCACGATCTCGCTCTCGACGCTGGCGGAATCGGTAAGAGGAGCGGCCGCCTCGCTCGTACCGCGTGCCTGTGTACCGTCAAAAGGATCGGCATCGACGCCCACGGGAAAGAGCGCGGCAATTTCCGGTCCGGCGCCGCGGTCGACGAGCAGCTGCACCTGGACGATGCCCGGAGTCGTGGGCGCCTGAAAGGTCGTCGCGAAGCGCTCCTGCACGCGACCGAGCGATTGGCGCACCACCGATCCGTTAGGGAGGCCGAGGGCCAGCGTCACCTGGGCAGGCGTGGATGCTGGCGGCACGAGACTACCGCTCAAGCGGATGCGCGCACCGACCGAGACGCGCTTAGCGAGCGGTCGCAGCTCGACGAGTCGACGCGAGAGCAGCACCACCGCGGAAATCTCGCTGCCGAGCTCGCGGGCTGCGACGCCGATGTGGTCAAAGGCGCGCGCTGACAGATCGGTTTCGAGCTGGCGCTGGAGAATGGGGGCCACCGGCTCGCCCGTCGGTAGGCGCACGCCGATGAGCGCGAGCTGCCCGTCGACCGAGCCCCAACGCTGCGATGCCTCACGTGCTTGCTCGAGATCCATCGCTTGCTCACGCGCGCCCGGCACTTCGTCGGTGAGCTCGCCGGCAGCGAGGCGCAATCGCGCATCGAGCACGAGCGTGTGGTCGTGGCTCTTCGCCCAGCTCTGCGCTGCCGAGAGGAGCGCCGCTTCGGTGGCGTTCAAGCGCGGCAGCTTGCCGGTGGCACTGCCGTAGGGGCGCCCCGCGTCGCGGGTATGCGTGCTCGCAACGAGCAGACATACCGCGGTGGCGACCGCGAGCGGCTGCAAGCCTAGAGTCCCACCTGCTCGGGGGTGACGAGCTCGGGCGCGCCGCGACGCAGCTGCTCGAGACCCTTCTCGATCTTCGTGCGGTCGCCAACGACCACGATCGACAACGCCTCCAGACTCAAGTGCTGTGCGGCGACGCGTAGGACGTCGGCAGTCGTGATCGCCGCGAGGCGCGCGGGCAGCGTACGAAAGTAGTCGAGCGGCAAATCGTAGAGCGAGAGCTGCGCCACGCTGCTCGCCATGCCGGCAATCGTCTGAAACGCGCTCGGCAATGACAGCACGTAGAGGTTGCGGGCGTTGTTGAGCTCTTCTTGCGTCACCGACGTCTCACGCATGGTGGCGACCTCGCGCAAGATCTCGTCGATAGCCGGTGCGCTCGCGTCGGTGCGCACTCCGGTGCTGACGACAAACGGTCCGGGCCGACGCATGAAGGCGAAGCGGGAGAAGGCGCCGTAGGTGTAGCCCTTGTCTTCGCGCAGGTTCATGTTGATACGGCTGTTGAACTGGCCACCGAGCACGGCGTTGCACAAGAGCAGCGCGTCGCGATCCGGGCTGGAGCGCGCCACGCCGAGCGCGCCGATACGCAGTTGCGACTGCGGCGCCGAGGGTTGGTCGATGATGACGATGCGGGCGGGTGCCGCCGTGGGTAGGGCGACGTCCGCCACCTGCTCGCCTGGGGTCCACGTGCCGAATGCGCCCCGCGCCATCTGCGACGCGTGTGGCTCATCGACATCGCCGACGAGCACCAGCGTGGCGTTCTTGGCCTGTGCGACACGCCCTCCGTAGGCGAGCAAGTCCTCGCGCGTGATCTTGGTGAGCGCGGACGCGCTACCCGAAACGGCGTGACCGTAGGGATGCTCTGCGTACACGGTTTGCCAAAATAGCCGGTCCGCCAGTGCGGTCGGCTCGTCACGTTCCTGCTGTAGACTGATGATGAGCCGCTTGCGCACGCGCTCGAGCTCATCGACAGCGAACGCCGGGCGAAGCAGCACGGCGCCGAGCAGCTCGACGAGGCGGTCGGCGTGCTCACGCAGTGTCGTCGCCGACAGCTCGATCGACTCCGTGCCCACCTCGACGTGCAGACTCGCGCCGAGACTCTCGAAGGCGTCGGCGAGGGCTTCCGAGCCCATCTCGTCCGTGCCAGCGCGCAGCGTCTCGCCGTAGAACATCGCTAGGCCAGGCACGCTCGGTGGGTCGAGGGCGCTGCCGCCGCGCAACAGCACACGGATGTGGACCAGAGGTAGGTTGCGCTTCGAGACGACGAGCACGCGCAGACCGTTGTCGAGCACCTGCTCGACGGGAACCGGCGCGAAAAAGGCAGGCTCCAGTCCCGGTTGTGGGGCGCTAGCATGTGGGTCGCCGCCATGGGGGCCAGCTTGCACCGGCCAGCCGTGGCGCTTGGTGGGCATGCAGGCGGTCAGCAGGACCACGGTGGCAAGCAGCGATCGCAAGGATAGAGTGCTCACGGTTGGGGCTCCGTAGTGACGACGGCGCGGGCGTCGCGGCGCAAGAGAGCGCGCGCCATCGCCTGTACGCTTGCGGGCGTCACCTGGCCGTAGCGTGCGAGATCGCGGGTGAAGTAGCCAGGGTCTCGCAGGTAGTGCTGGTAGCGGTTGAGCATGTCGGCGCGGCCGCCAAAGCCGCCGAGCTGCTGCAGCGGGCTGACCATGGCGGTCGTGAGCTGATTGCGGGCACGCTCAATCTCGTGCTCGGTGGGCGGCGTCTCTTGCAGCTCGCTCAAGATCTTCTCGGTCTCGCGCTCCAACACGGCCAGATCGACGCCCGGTCGCGCTGACGCGGCGACGGTGAACAGCGAGCCGAGCGCCAAGGACTCTTGGGTGGCTGAGACCTCTTGCGCCAGCTCCAAATCGTAGACGAGTCGCTGGTAGAGCCGACTCGTGCGACCGCGGCCGAGAATGAAAGCGAGGAAGTCGCAGTCGGCATCCCCCGGCGCGTAGGCCGCGGGGGCAATCCAGGCCATGCTCAGCCGGCCGAGCTGCACTGGCTCACGCACGATCTGGCGACGCTCGTGCGTGATGGGCGCGGTCACGACCGCGGCGCTTTCGGGCGCCGGACGGCGCGCCAGTGTGCCAAAGTAGATATCGACGAGCGCGCGGGCGGCGCGGGCATCGAAATCGCCCGCGATGACCAGCGTGGCATTGGCGGGCGAGTAGTACCGATCGTAGAACGCATGCACGTCGTCGAGCGTCGCCGCCTCCAGATCCGCCATCGAGCCGATGACGTAGCCGTGATACGGGTGCGCGTCGGCAAAGACGAGCTGCACGAGGGCTTCCGTGCTCGGACCGTACGGCACGTTGTCGACCGATTGGCGCCGCTCGTTCATGACGACTGCGCGCTGGCTGTCGAGCTTCTCTTGGGTGATGGTCTCTTTGAGAAAGCCCATGCGGTCACTCTCGAGCCAGAGAGCCAGCGCGAGTTGGTTCGTGGGCACGGTTTCGAAGTAGTTGGTGCGGTCGAAATCAGTCGTGCCGTTGACCATGCTCGCGCCCGCGGACGACAAGCGCTTGAAGTGCTCGTCGTCGCCGACGTGTGCCGAGCCCTGAAACATCAGATGCTCGAACAGGTGGGCAAAGCCCGTGCGGCCGGCGGTCTCGTTGATGGGCCCGGCGTTGTACCAGATATTCACCGCGACGATTGGCAGACTGTGGTCCTCACTGAGGATCACGGTGAGGCCGTTGCGCGCGAGCTGGTAGCGCTCGAACGGGACGTCGACATGCGGCAGCGATGCCGCACTCGTAAGAAGCGACAGGAGAACGAGCGGGGCCATGGATTGTCCTTGATGAGGGGATGGACATGCCCGGCCCAGAGGAGGGGCGTGGTGCCCGGGAGAGGATTCGAACCTCCACGAAGTTTCCCTCACTAGGACCTGAACCTAGCGCGTCTGCCAGTTCCGCCACCCGGGC
>CAYHNK010000400.1:0-3931 GCA_964357695.1 uncultured Bdellovibrionales bacterium
CTTGTCCCGCGTCGAAAGCTCGGCGCGCATCGCCTCAGTGCAGCCGTCGACGATGATTTCGACGTGACGCAGCGTGCCGGCCAAGAGCTCATCGAGCTTGCCGCTACGCACCACCACGCCTTCGCTCAGCATGGCCACGCGGTCGGCCACGAGCTCCACGTCAGGGATGATGTGGGTCGAGAAGAAGACGGTCTTCCCTTGGTCGCGCAGGCGCCGCATGATCTCGCGCACGTCGTGTCGGCCGAGCGGATCGAGGCCACTCATGGGCTCGTCGAGCACGACGAGCTGCGGATCGGCGACGAGCGCCTGGGCGAGACCTGCGCGCTGCAACATGCCCTTGGAGTAGGTGGCCAGACGCGCATCGGCGGCGCGCGTGAGACCGACGGTGTCGAGCACGGCCGCCGCGTGCTCGCGAGCCGCACGACGCGTTGTGCCGGCAAGGAGCGCGTGTTGCGTGACGAGCTCGCGTGCACTCACATGGGGCGGAAAGTAGGGCTGCTCCGGCATGTAGCCGAGGCGCCGGCGCACTTCCGGGTCGCGCGCATCGCGCTCGAAGAGGAGCACCTTGCCCGAGTCGGGGCGCACGAGCCCGAGCAGCGCCTTGATGGTGGTCGTTTTGCCGGCACCGTTGGGGCCGAGAAAGCCAAAGATCTCTCCCTGCTCGATGGCGAGCGAGACGCCGCGCAAGATCTCGCGCCGACGCTGCCAGAAGTGCGTTTGCACGCCATAGCGCAGCTCAGAGGCGATAACGACGCTCATCGATCTCCTTCTCCCCGCTGCGGGCGGTAAAGGCGCAGGCGCTTGCTTTCGCTGGTGGTGCGCACCTCGCTGCGGACATCTAGAAAATAGCGACCACCCACCGGATCGTGGGTCGGCAGCGTACGCAAGATACCCGGACGCACGAGGTCCTCGAGGGTGCGCGGCGATCGGCCAACGATCGTCTGATACCTCTCGGCTGCTGTGTGCAGCACCGCGAGCTCCACCTCGAGACGCAAGAGGTCACGACGCTCTTCGTACACCGTGCGTAGCGTCGGCTCGGTGATCGTTTCGAGCAGCGCCTCGGTGAGCGCGAGGCCGACCTCGGGCTTGCCCGCCTCTGCCGCGAGCCGGGTGGCGAGCATGGCGACCATGGGTGGCGAGCCCGGAACGCGAGCGGCCCGCGCCATGGCGGACGCGGCAAGGTTGTTGTCGCCAAGAAAGAAGAAGGCGTTGAAGCCGAGGTAGAAGGCGATGCGCCAGCTGTCGGGTCGATAGCGCAGGCCCTGCTCGAGTAGCGTGACGGAGGCGCGCGGGTCGAGGCCTTTGACGGTGAGTGCCGTGCCCGCAAAGTCGTAGGCCGTAGCGAAATACGGGTCCAAAGCGAGCACCCGCTCCATGAGGCCGACGAGGTTGGGGTAGCCAGCCGTGTGCATTTCGGTCGTGCCAAACTGGCTGATGGCTTTGAGCCAGTAGTAGTCCGCGACGAGACTCGCGTAGCTTAGGCTGAGCAGCTGCAAGGCTTCGACAGAGGGCAGCGTCTCGCGCAGATCCACCGCGCCAGCGGGCCGACGCTTTTCGAGCGCCAGGTGACTCGCGTGCGTCACGGTCACGAGGACGACCAGTGCGGCGATGCGTCTCACGGGGCTAGTAGTTCTCGCTGCGTGAGCTGGTGGCGCAGTGACGGCGGCAGGTTGAGAACAGCGACCACGTAGCCGCGTGACCCTTGCCCGTGCCGATCGGCGGTCTGTGCACGCGCGGCGAGATCATGCGCCAAAGCTTTATCGTCGCGATCGAGCGCACGCAATGCCAACTGCGCGAGCGCGGTGGCGCAATGCGGCTCCTCGACGAGGGCACGCCCCCAGGCGCGCTCGGCGGCAGGCCAATCCTGTGCGCGTGCGTACGTGCGGCCGACCTCACACCAGCGCAGGGCGTTGTGCGGATCGCGCTCGGCGGCCTGTTCGTACAGATGCGCGACGTCGCGCCACAGGGGCACTGCGTCTTTCTGCTCGGACACTTGGTGCTCCAACAGCCAGGCAACGCGGGCCACTGGATCCGGGGCAAGAGGATAGCGCTCAGCGAGCGCGATGAGACGATCACCCACCTCGAGCACGGGCTCGCCGCGCAAATAGCGCAGGCTCTCGTCCAGCATGGCGGCGCCAAGGCTCCAGGGCGTCAGCTCGCGCGCCCATGCTGCGGCGCGACTCGCACCCTCCAGATCGCGCGCGGCGCGCAGTGCCGCGGCCCGTTGCATCGCCCAGCTACCAAGCGCCCCAGGCGTCGCGGCAAACAGCAGCCCGAGCGCGACGGCGGCGGCGATCGGACGCAGGGGGCGACCGAGCGTGATCGTACGGCCCGCCGTGGCATCGCGCCGCACGACGCGGGCCGCCCACACCGCGGCCACAATCGCCACGGGCGGTACGTGCAGCGACGAGGCCACCAGCGCCGGCACGGCGAAGGCGACGAGCGTCCCTAAATCGTCGGCCCGCTCCTCGTGTCGCCGCCGCCGAAGCATGGCGAAAAAGAGCAGTGCCGCCGGGAGCAGCGTCGCGACCAGGCCCAGCACGCCGAGCTCGACCCAGGCATCCAGGGGCTCACTGTGGGCGGTCGTGGCGTGCCTGGGATAGCGGACCCAGCCAGCAAGGGGGATGCCGCGCTGGCGCATGGCGTCGGCGTAGCCTCCGAGGCCGACACCGAGCGGCTGCTCGAGCGCCAGGGACGCGCTCGCCCGCCAGATCTGCCAGCGGCTGTACGCGTAGCGGTCTCCCTGCCCGAGCCAGCGCGGCGCCAGTGCAAGGCTTGCGAGTACAACGCCAAGCAGGACGAGCGATGCGAGGCGTGGGCGGCGTGTGAGCTGTGGCACCGCCGCGACACCGACGCCCAGCGCCGCTGCGAGCAGGCCGCCGCGCGATCCGGTGGCGACGAGCGCGCCCGCCAGCATCAGCCAGGCGACCAAGCGCAAGACGCGCTGCTCGACGAGGTGGCTCCACAGTGCGGCGCCCCCGCGACTCCACGGTGCGGCAAGGACCAACAACGGCGCCAGCAAGGCGGCGAGATCGTTGCCGTTGAAAAAGCCTGCGCTCGCCCGCTCGCCCGGAACGAGGGCGCGCTCGATGAGCGCCCAGGCGGCGTGGGCCAGGCCCACAATGAGCGCGAGACGCAGGAGGGTGAAGGTGGCGTCGTCTGCACGTGCCACGAGCACGAGATAGACGAGCATCACGAGCGCCGCGCTGACGACGGCCTGTAGCGCCAGCCCGGGCGCGTCCGTCGTTGCCAAGCCGAGCGCGAGCGCCAAGGCCGTAACGAGCGGCGCGACGAGATCGCGCCACCGCCACGAGGTTGGGTGCGCGGGCGCGAGCAGTATGACGCCGACCAGCGTCAACGCCCGCAGCAGCAGGGCCGGGAGGTGCTCGGTCGCCCCTTCGATGGCGGTGGCAAAAAAAGCGACGCCGGCCGCAACCAGCCACACGGCGCTTCGTATGGTGAGGGTCAGCATGGGCAAAAAAAGGGGCCTCCGAGGAGGCCCCTTGATGTCAACCAGCGCCTACGATCAGGTGCTCACGTCGTTGGTGGCGTTGGCCAGATTGTTCGAATCGTCGATGGTCCACTCGTCACAGGTGGCATCCGAGTCGAGGTTCGCCGCTGAACCCGCGGTGAATGACGTACCGGCCTGCACGCCCGAGCTCGCCGGCTTGCCGCAGTGCGAGTTGTCGGGCTTGAGGCCCTTGACGCTGTCGGTGATGTCGACGGTGCCGTCGACGAAGTAGTCGTAGCGGTAGTTCTTCTCCGGCGTCCAGTCGCACAGGCCGCACACGTAGGTGCCGTCTTCGGCAAAGCGTGACTTCGCGGCCGTGTAATACGCCTTGAGGTTGGCTTTGGCTTCCGACTGCTTGGCGCGCGCCTGGAAGCGCAGGAAGTTCGGGATGGCGATGGCCGCCAGGATGCCGATGATGGC
>CAYHNK010000401.1:0-3893 GCA_964357695.1 uncultured Bdellovibrionales bacterium
CGTGGCCCACAATCTCACTGGCGGGCTTATCGGGCCCGACGACGGCGCGTTGGCGCAGTTCTTGGAGACGACCGTCGGGTGGATTCCACCAGTAAGGACGCACGCCGAGGTTCACGACGCGGCGGGCTACCTGTACACGTACAAGGGAGTAGGGCCGGGCTACGAGTACGCGCCAGGAATATGGCGGGAACCAGTGGGGGGCATCTTGAACTTCGTGTCGAAGCGATCCGTCGGTGTTTCTCCGTTCTTCTTGGGACAGCACGATGGTCTGCCCTATCAGGTGTCTGTCTACGCATTGGTTGCGGGTAAGGTTGTTCCACTCGATGCGTACTGGGGGCACAGCTTTCTCTGGGGACTCGGTGCAAGCACCATCGATCTCGCGTTTACACCTGTCGTGAACGTGGTCGACTCGGTGACCCACCCGATCGAATTCTTGAAGTCTCTACCTCTCTCACCGCTACGGTGGTTCTAGCCTGTCGAAGTAAACCGCGCGACGTGATGCGCAGGGTGGTTTAGGGTTTCGATCCACAAACCGAAATGGGGGAAGGCGATGAAATTTGGGTGGCGGGTGGTGACAACGGCCGTGACACTGCTGGTGCTAGCAGGCCCGGTGGTTGCAGCGGGAAGCATGCGCACCCCAGAGCAGGAGAGCTTCGATGCAACGGCGCCGCTCATGGCCGCAGTGTCGGGTGGGGCCGCGGCAATCGTCGTCGCGGGAAATGTCTACGCGATAGCAAAGGGCCACCGACAAGTTGGCTGGGTGATTCCCGGGTTTGTGACGGCGGGCTTTTGCGCCGAGTTCGGCCTGTTGTCATTCATGTTTGGCAAGGTCGGCGCACAGTATGGCGCATTCTTCTTGGGCACGAGCGCCGTTCTCACCACTGTCTCCTGGTGGAACCTCCGCCTCCCGCGCAAGGTACCCCGACACCAACGTCCCAACGATGGTCCTGACGACGGGCCCAATGCCGTGCTGGTCCCGACTCTTCTTTCGGGTCTGCGGGACCCGGTGCCCGGATTGGCGCTCGCGGCGACGTGGTGATGACGAGCTGGTGCACGCACGGAAGGGTGGCACCTCGCGTGGGGCAGGAAGTCGTCCCCCGACCAAGCGTTGTGCTCCGCGTCGCGCCGTGGGAGACGCTTGTGTTGTTACGCCGTTCGACTTTGCGCGGCGTTGGAGATCGAGCATGCACAAGGTCGTACGCTACGCCACCGCGCTCATGCTGACCTGGAGCATTGGCGCTTGCCTGTCCGCGCGCGACTCCAGCGATGACGTTCGCTGCGACGGTCCCGCACAGTGTGCCCGGCCACTACTGTGCGTGGGACAGCATTGTCGGCAAGCAGAGCCACAATGCGGCGACTACATCGTTGGGGCGAACGAGGTTTGTGACGACGGCAACGTCGTTAGCGCCGATGGTTGCAGCGCGGACTGTCAGTCCGACGAGATCTGCGGCAATGGCGTCCTTGACCTCGTGGCGCTGGAATTCTGCGACGACGGTGATGCCAACGGCTCCTACGGGCATTGCATGTTGGGCTGCCAGGCAATAGGGCCACACTGCGGCGACGGAAATCTCGATGCTGGTGACGAGGTATGTGAGCTCGGCCAACTCGATGCGTGCAACGCCTGTGCACCGGACTGCCAATCGATTGTTGCCAGCTCCGTGTGTGGCGACGGCGAGGTGTGTGCGGAGAACGAAAACTGCGACGACGGGATCGTGACGGACTGTGATACCTGCGTTGGTGTCGTGCCCACCATCGTCGTCCACACTAACGCCAACTGGGCTGCGTACCAGGACGGAATTGACGGCCCCTGGACGCGCCTTTCGAGTGACGGCGACGGGTATCACTTCAGTGTTACGGATGCGGCTGGGCGCTACGGTCTGGTTGCGGTGTGTGCCGATGACCCGAGCGGTCCGTGGGTGGAGATGCACTTCAATACCGTCGAGGAGATGGGCAACGATCTTTGGATCGGTTGCGCCGAGGCCTCGTCCTCCGCCACCCAACAGATCACCGTGGATCTCATGGTCACCGAGGCACAGACGCTGGTGGCCATGGGTTTCGACCGCGCCACGGTTGTTTCGCCGGAGTCGGGACCCGTCCTGCTGGACGTTCGGCAGGGCCCGGCGTCGCTGTTCGCCGCAACCGGCACGGACCTGACCGAGAACTTCTTACCGACGCGTTACTACGTCCAGCGCAACGTCGAGGTCACTGGCGATGCCTCCTTGACCGTGGACTTCTCGAGCGTCGATGCTTTCGACGCCGACGAGCCCGTAGCTATGGGCTGGATCGGCATCAATGCCGATGATCAAACGACGGCGCTGTTTTCCATGCATTTCAGTGGTGGCGGCGCGCCGACCCTATTCGCCACTACCCATCCTTCATGGTCACTTTCGTGGCTTCCCCTGGGCCATCTGGTCCCCGGCGACATGGGCTCTGCAACGCTCACGAGTCGCACCATCGACGGTCTGCGTAACGTCGGATACTACGCCTGGTTCGAGCGACCCGCTCCAGGGGGGATTCAGCGCCCAACGTACTTTGGTGCGGCGAGTGCTTACGCCGCCCCGGTTTCGGCTCCGTCCGATGGGTTCGTGCCGCGTACCGAGTGGGAAGCGTACGACGACCCTCATTACGGGCCTGCGCAGGCATACCGTTTCTACTGCTTCGGTGACGCCACAGATCCCGTGTTGTACGTGAGACTCGGCGCCCACTGGCTCGGTGAGGCCACCACGTACGCGTTTCAGACCCCGGACCTGACCGCGATGGAAGGATGGCAACAAGGCTGGACGACACGATGGGCGCCCAACCGCTACGTCGTGCGTCCGGGGGCGATGATTTCGAACGTTGGCCTATCGCAGTACTATCGTGCCAGTACTCCGACGGCCGACCGAGCGGGGTATTCTCTGGTGCTTTCGCAGGCGATGGTTGAAGTCCTTCAGTGACCGTACGGCACATCCAGGAAGAGGTGCCGGGTAAAGGCGCCACCTGAAACGGTACCCTGAAACGGTACCACCCACTTCTCGCGCTGTCGTCGCCGCATCCCGGCACACGGCGCTATCGCTCGCCTTTCTTTAGCTGCTAGAAAGAGTCCGTGCACCGCCTCGTTGCCACGCTGCTCTTGCCTCTCGGCCTCGCGCTGCCTGAGCCGACGAATGCGTCGGCGCTCGAGCGTGTCGAGGCGAAACCTCGCGTCAGGGCCTTTTCGCCGAGCACCAGCACTCGCATCGGGGGCGAGCGAGGTCTAATGGTGCGACAGCATCGGACAGATCTCGCTGTCGATACGACGCTCGCGTCGGGTGTACGGGATTTTACGTCTCCGGACCCGTTCGTGCAGGCGCCCTTCTCGAGCCAGAGCCTGAACCGCTACTCGTACGTGTTCAACAATCCGCTCAATGCGACGGATCCGACGGGGTTTGAGTCAGAAGACGACGGCACCCCGGTTGAGGAAATAGTAGTCTGGGGGACGCCCACCTTCCGCCGTGCTGTCGCGACGCCGGCGTACTACCCCGAGTACTGGATGGATATGGCAGCGGCGGGGCTGAATGCCGGTGGTGGACTAGCCCTGGCAGCCCTCAGTGCCCCGGCGGAGCTAGGGCGTGCAGCAGACCCGACGGGCGCGCTCAACTTCGCGTTGTTCATGGCTACGCTGGGAACTGCTGAAGCGGGTCCTGCCATCGCGAACGCGCTCCAGGCGGCGCGCGGTGGAACACCGTTGATGTCACGCGTATCCAGCATGTTGGGGCGCATCTTCGGCTGCTTCCCGGACGGTACCACCGTCGCGACCCCCAACGGCAACGTGTCCATCGAGGACCTTCGTGTCGGTGACTACGTGTGGTCATACGACGAGCGTACCGACCAGATCGTTGCGGCGCGCGTGAGTGCTGTAACCCATCGTGTCG
>CAYHNK010000402.1:0-3869 GCA_964357695.1 uncultured Bdellovibrionales bacterium
AGGTCTTCGAGAACGGCGAGGCCTTCGGCGTCACCGCTCTCGAGCTCGGTCCGTGCGTCGTGCTCGGCAAGCGCACCAAGGCGAACAACGCCCACGGGCGCACGGACGGCTACACCGCGTTGCAGCTCGGCTTCGACACGAAGCCGGAGCGCAAAGTGAACAAGCCTCAGGCCGGCCAGCTCAAGGCGGTAGGCGGCAATGACCATGCGCGTCGCTTTGTCACCGAGCTGCGCGTCAGCGAAGCGACGCTCGCGAAGTTCGAGGTTGGCGCGCAAATCACCCTCAAGGACCTGGGTCTGAAGGCCGGCGACCTCATCGATGTCATGGGCACCACCAAGGGCAAGGGCTTCCAAGGCGTGTTGCGCCGTCACAACTTCTCCGGCTTTCCGGCCACGCACGGTACGCACGAGTACTTCCGTCACGGCGGCTCCATCGGTAACCGCAAATGGCCGGGCCGCGTATTCAAGGGCCGCCGCATGCCGGGACACATGGGTGACCTGCGCGTCACGACGCAAAACGTGCGCGTCGTCGCGGTGCGCGAAGACGACAACGTCCTGCTCGTGCACGGCTCGGTCCCCGGGGCCAAGAACGGCTACGTGACCGTGCGTCCGGCGATCAAGAGCAACCCAATCCCGTAGCGTTCTCGTGACGAGCGCCGCGACCCGCGTCTGCTACGTTTAGATCAAAACGGCAATCAGCATCACCGCAGCGCCGACGATGAGCACGCCGACGGCGCCGATGACGATCCACTCGAACGGCACCTTCGACGATGCGGGCTCGAGCAACGTGGGATCGATGTCCCCTTCGAGTATCTCGCCATCGCCGGCCTCGCCGCCGAGCCCGCCTGAGACATCGAGCGCTCCGGTCGCCCCGCCGAAGCCGGCGTCCCCCGGCGCGCCGAGATGTGAGGGATCGCCGCCCATGGGGACGACGGGCTCGTCTTCCTCCTCCGGCTGCCCTTCGAACCCGGGCACGTCGCTGAGCGCGGCCATGAGCTCGGCATCGGGATCGATGTAGACGAGCTTGACGGGACCGATGATGATTTCGTCGCGGTCGCGCAGCCGACGCGGCTTGCGAATGGCCTGGTCGTTGACCAAGACGCCGTTCTTGGAGCCGAGATCGATGACGCTAAAACCGTTCCAGTCCTTTTTTACCTGCGCGTGGCGGCGCGAGACGTTCGGATCGTTGAGCACGAACTCGGCGTCTTTGGACCGACCGAGCGTCCACTCGGTGAGCGAGCTGGAAAAGGGAAAGCGCATGCCCTCGTCGGGCCCGTTGAGCACCCGCAGATAGGGACCTTCACTTTTGGCCTCACCGAGCCGCCCGAGTATGCCCTGAACCGCCCGCGCGGCGATGGCCTGCGTCCCCTCGCCCGGCTCCGCATGCATGACCTTGTCGGACTCGATGGTGCAGGTGATGCGCGCTTTAGTCAGCTCGATGACATCGCCGTTGCGCAGCACGCGCTTTTCGCCCTTGCCGAGCTTTTTGCCATTGACGAGCGTGCCGTGCGTCGAGCCCAGGTCCTCGACGACATAGACGTTGTCGGTCTCAGAGATGCGCGCGTGGCGACGGGAAATCGTCGTCAAGGGCACAGCAAAGTCGGCGGAGTTGTCGCGGCCAATGACGAGCTGGCGCGAGTTGGACTCGTGCGTCAAGGCGCGCGGCGCCTTGCCCTCCATCTCGATGACCGCGGTCAGTCGGATCACGGTTGTCGCCGCACCCAAATGTTGGCAGCACGAATGCCGGTCACTGCTGGAACTGCAGCTCTCTCACGCGGTTGACGCACCATTTCTGCTGCGTCTTGTAGGTGTCATCGCGCAACAGGTCGACGAACTGCTGGCACATGCGAATGGTCTCCTCGGCGCGCAGTTGTCGGTCGAGTACCCGCGCGGCGCGATAGTACCCCATCACCAACTTGGGGTTGAGCTTGACCGCATTCATGAACTCGCCGAGCGCGCGGTCGAGCAGATTCTTGTCCTCGAACATGGCGCCGAGCTTGTAATGCAGCTCCGGGTCTCCGGGATTTGAGCGCAGCTGCTCCTCGTACTCCTTGACCGATTGGTCCTGCAGCGCAAGGCACTCGTACGACGACGTCAGGTTGTTGCGCGCCTCGATGAAGTCCGCCTTGATCGACAGCGCGCTGATGCAGGCATCCACGGCGTCGTCACAGCGGCCCATCTTGTAGTACGCAAGACACAGGTTGTAGTAGCCGTTCGAGTCCTGAGGACAGACCTCGGTGACCTTCTGGAAATGCGCCTTGGCCCCGGTGTAATCCTCGTCGCCCAAAGCGAGGACGCCGAGCCCCATGCGGCAATCGCAGGCGGTGGGGTCGATTTCGACGCACTTGAGATACTCGTCGTGCGCCTCCCGAGGCTTCTTGCTGTACATCAAACACGTCGCGTAATTGCGCCGTCCCACGAGGTACCCGGGATCGATCTCGATGGCCTGCTTGAACTGATCGCACGCCATGTCATACTCGCGGCGATCGAGAAAAATGCCACCCAGGTTATTGTAGGCCTCCGCGAAGTCATTCTTGAGCGAGATCGCCTCTTTGAAGTACGCGGTCGCGAGCTCCTGCCGCCCGCGCGCATACTCGATGAGCCCCAAGAGATTGACCGGCTCGGCAAACTTGGGCGAGTACTCGCGCGCCAGCTTGCAGCGCGCCTCGGCTTCGACCAGCTGACCCTGCTGAAAGTAGCTCGCACACACGGCCGTGTGCTCCTGCGCCGCGGGGTGAATCGTGTTCTCGATGCAGAAGGCGCACGCGCCTGGCATGGCGAGGAGAACCGCCAAGCCAACCCAGCGGATGGGCGCCATGGCGCGGGCACGATCGATCATCGACTTCGAGCTGTCGTCCAATGGGCTCATTGACCTATTCACCTACCGATAGATTGTCTTCGATGGTTGTAGGCCGTGGCGACGGGCCGTGTCAATCGCGCCATCAGGTCCCGCCGTTCGCTGCCTCGTGGTCGGACCACCAACCGACGACGAGCGCCTCGAGCACCCCGGCAACGACCGCCCCGGCGGCCAATGAGGCAGAGAGATTCCGCTGCAGCCGCAGATCCGCTTCTTTGTCGAGGTCGTCGCCGCGCAGCGCCTCACGGTGAGCACGCAACGCGACCACGTGCCCGCCGACCAGCGCCGCCTGCACCGCCAGGTAGGCCGCCGCGTGGTAGGGTCGCGCCTGCACGAGCTGCGCGCCGCCGAACGGCAACAGATAGAGTGGACTGAACCGCGCGCGCACCGGCGTCGCGTGCGTCAACGAAGTCACGGCGAATTCCTCGCTCGCCGCGACACCCGTCTCGACCTCGACGCGCGTCAACGCCAGTCGATCGTCGCCAGACGGCGCGGCGCGCACGCCGAGGACACGCGGCACTCCCGCGCGACGTCCCACCTCGACGAGGGCTGCAACACAAGAGTCGGTGCAGGCGAGCGTCACCGTGGGCCACAGTTGGATCGCGCCCGCGAGCCCGGTGGCCAGGGTCAACGTTGCTCCCTGCGCCGGTAGATCGATGCGCTCGGGCAGCGTGACGCCTCGAGCGTCTTGCAGCCAAACGCGATGCGGACCGGGTGTCAGCGTCACAGCGGTGGCGGCGCTCGCCTCCCCCATCGCGCGCCCGTCGACGTACAGAGTGCCGGGACCGTCCGTCGACACGGTCAGTGTCGCGCGCGACCTCGATTCGATCGCCAAAGCGGCCGTAGCAAAGAGCTGGCGCACCGCGGGCGCGTAGCGACGCGGGTCGATGACCACCTCAGGAAAGGCCACCAGCGCCGCCGCGGCGGCACGTGCCGCGAGCACCGATTTGCCGTCGGTCAGTAACGCCGAGGCCATGTCTTGTGCCGCCTGCGCCGCGAGCTGTCGCAGCGTC
>CAYHNK010000403.1:0-3861 GCA_964357695.1 uncultured Bdellovibrionales bacterium
CGTGCGCGCCCTCGTCATCGCGGCGCCGGTGAGCACGGTCGTGCGCGGCTTTGCCGTCGAGGTGAAGGTCGGCCGCGCCGAAGGGTTGCCCCGTGCAGGCGTCGTCAACTGCGATTGGCTCGTCACGCTGCCGAAGCGCGACTTGCGTGAGCGCGCCGGGACGCTCACGCGCACGAAGCTCGCGCAGCTCGACGCCGCGCTGATGTTCGCGCTGGGCCTGGGGGAGGTGTGAGGTTCGGTCGGGGGTGGGTCGCCACGTAGCGCTCCCCGGTGCGCGTGGCGCTCCAATGGGCCGACGCCCGAACCATGGCGCCGTAGCTGCGCGACAGCAGATCACTCGGTAGCTCGTCGATGAGCGCCTGGGCGTGCGACCGATGCACCTCGGCGCGAAAGCGCACGAGCTCGTCCCCCGTCATCTCGTCCTCGAGTCGAATCGTGCGCTCCTCCCCCATGGGTCGAAATCTACGAAGCGCGGTGGGGCTTGTCGAAGGCTCGCGCGCCCAGCGCCTGCTGCTCCTCGATCTCACGCAGCAGACTTGACCCGTAGTCGTCGCCGCGTGCACCGCCGTGAGCCCGTCGAGGAGGGGGTGACAACGTTTCTGGGCATCAACACCCAACGCACGTTGCGCACACCGCAACGCACGTAGGGTCGCCCAATCTCTGGTCGCTCGCCAATCAGCTCGATGATGCGGGCGTACTCGTCCAGCACCATGAAGGGTGAGCCGGAAACATCGCAGCAAGCACGAACCGCGGTGCTAGCGCCAGCCCGACAGCGATGAGTCGGGGCATGCCGCCGCCGTTCGGTGGGAGGGGATCGGGGTGAGGGTGGCGCACGTCTCTCTTCTACCAGGCTCCCTGCGTGGAAGCACCGTCGACGGACTCAGCGATACGCGCCACCACGTGGCAGCACGCGCTCCACCAGCATCACCTTCGTCTCGGGATCGAGCGCAAACCGCACCCGCCATTGCCCGACTCGCAACCGGTAGTCGCTCGATCCCTGCAAGCGCTTCACGTCGCCGTGCCCGCTCTCCGCGTAGCGCTGCACCGCCGCAATGATTCGCTCGGTCAGGGCCCGGTCGAGCCTGCGCAAATCACGGGAGGATGCTGGCGACCAGGCTGCCGACCACCTCACAGCCCGAGCTCGCGACGAAGGTCCTCAGTCGTCAAGGCCTTGCCCTCGGCTAGCTCCTTGCGAGCTTCTGCCACGGCGGCCGCCTCCTCGGTGCTCTCCGCCTCGTCATCAACGGCCGCATCCAAAGCCGATTGCAACACCGGGTCCGCGCTCACGCTGCGCAGATAGCGCAAGTAGCGCCGGACGCCCGCCACCTCGGCCTCCGGCAAGATGTCGATGATTTCGTGTAGCTCTTTTCTCGCCGCGTCGCTCATCACTTGCATCGTAGCCCTCCGCACGCCCTTGCGCCAGGCCTCGATGGCCGTCGCTGACGTGGCTGCGTGCCCCGCCGTTGCCGTGGGGTGGGTGGCCACGTAGCGCTTCCCCGCGCGCACCACGCACGGCATGGACGAGGCAAAAGGCCGCGCCAGCGTCGAGGTGTGCCTTCGCGTGGGCGCGCGGATGCCGAGCAGTGGACAACGCGATCGGTGCGTCGATTTCGTGCGTCGAGATGCGTTCACGGGCGCGTGGGCGGCCTGCTGCGTCGCATTTCGCCTCGCCGTCGACGAGGTGGGTGAGAACGTTTCTGGGGGTTCGTCGTCACTGCGCATTTCAAAGGTGAGCATCCGCTCAGCAAGCCCGTACGAAGTGGGTGAGAACCTATGTGGGCTCAAGTTGATGCCACCAGTGATCACATCCACCGGCGCAACGTTCGCGTCGCCGCCGCCCATCGGCAATGCTCAGAAGCGACACAAGCAACCGAAAGCTCTTGACCCGCTCCGACTGGGGAAGTCGCGCGATTCGCGCTAGTTGGTCTTTCAAATTCGGCAGGGCAAGAAGCACACAGGGCGTGAACGTGGCTTTGAGTTGTGCATTTAAGATCGCCGGTCCAACATCCTCGACGCGGGCACCCGCCTGAAGGGCAAACATGCCGAGTTTCTGCAGCAGCGCTTGCTGCACGAGGTCATCGAACGTCGCAAACCAAGCGACACCGTCGTCCATCGAATCGAGGCCTTGAGCCAAGCGGTTGAGACACAAATCTGAATCACGCGAAAGCATGCGAGAACCTCACGGTTTCGGGTCAAAAGGAACGTGAGGCTTACTCGCATCGAGCGGATTGAAGTTCGGAGCCTTCGGATTGACATCCTGAAAAACGTCAAGGCCAGTCTCGCGCCCGGACGCGTTGATCTCCCCGCCGCTCGTGCCGCGCGGCACCGAGCTACATGCGGAGTGACGCTGACTTGACGTGCCGCTCATGACGTAGTCCCAATCTGACGTCACATTGGCAGTCCCGTTTGCACGACTTCCCACGACGGTAATGCGCTGCCCTGTTCGATTCGCTGCGTTCTGAACTCGCAGAGCATCGGAAGGCAGCATGCCTGCCTGTTCCCATGTGCGAGCAGCAGTCGCCTCAGCCCCGCACATGGAGCACTCAAGCTTCGCTGCCGCCTTTCCAAGCGGAGCCTTGCCTCTCCCGACACCCCCCAAACCAAACGCCAGCGTGGGCAAGATGTTCGCATTCTGATCGTTTGCGACGGCCGTGAGGCCGGCGATGGCGAGACCTCGTGCAACGTTTAAGGAAAGAAACGGCATCACCGCAGCCATCAACGTACCCTTCACAACCTCCATGGCTGCTGCCGGGTGTTCCGCTGCCCAGGAGGCATTGGCCTCGGCGCCCCGATCATACGTGGCTTCGTTCCCAAAGCCCGTTGGGTCTCGTCCGTTGATCGGATTGTCCATCGCATAGCTGTAGAGGTTCGACTCGAGCGGACGCTCCACCGCCACCTTCGAGTCGCTCAAGAACAACGGATCTGCGCTAACAAACCGCCCCACCCGCGCCGCGTAGTACCTCGCCCCCATCCTCACCAACCCAAGGTCCGTCTCCCGGTCGATCTCCGCCCCGGTGAACCCGTAGATCGCCTGCGCCCCGAACCGGCTCGCCGTCTCGCCGTACGGATGAAACTTCGTGTGCGCCACCAGCTCCCCGGTGGAGTCCGTCACGTGCGTCGGACCGCCGAGATGGTCCGCGTGGTAGTACCGCGTCACTTTGACGAGCGGCGCGACCGCCTCCTCGCCGAAGTAGCGCGCTGCCGCCTCGTCGAGGTCGTCGGCGTCGAACGTTCCGCCATCACCGTCCAGGTCGATCAGCTCGATGGCCGCCGGGCGCGCCTGCGACACCGGGTCGACGAGGTATCCAACGAGCTCGTCGAGCACGTAGAGGTCCGGCACGAGTCCCGCCGTCTCCACGATCTCCGCCACCTTCGCCTCGCCGGCCTTGACGATCCAAGCCCGCTCACCGGCGCGCTCCTGGTACCCGTCGAAGACGTAGCGATAGACGTCGTCACTCTCGCCCGGCCGCGACACGATCTTGAGCAGCCGCTCACCCGAGAAGTCGTAGTGGTAGCGAATGCGCGTGCCATCCTCGACCTTCTTCGCCTCGACGAGCTTGCCCTGTGCGTCCCAGCGCAAGGCGTAGCCGCGGTAGGACTGCATGTTGCCCACGGCGTCGTAGCTGAAGCGCTCGTCGCCGGCCGAGGTAAGCTGGTTCGGGCCTGGGCCGTCGTAGCCGAAGTCCCCGAGCGGCAGGCTCACGTAGGGGATGTCCGATTCCTGACGGATGAGGTTCTGGATGATATCGTAGGCGTAGTCGAGGCGGCCCTCGGGGGTCGTCGCCGAGGTGAGCTGATAGAGCCGATCGTAGGCGTACGTCGCGTCGAGCCGCGGGATGCCGGCACGCGCCGCCGAGCCGT
>CAYHNK010000404.1:0-3851 GCA_964357695.1 uncultured Bdellovibrionales bacterium
CCACGAGCGCGATCGCGAATGATGGGGCAATGCAGGTATGGAAGAATGGCGTTTTGGTGATGAACTTTGAGAACCTTCCTCACTACACTCCCGGCGCGAACTACTTCGCGAACGGGTATGTCTTCGGGGCGTCAAACTCGGGCTTCACCGAAGACACCGAGCTGCGCTTGGATGACGTCGTCTTCGCTACCACGCCGCTGCCGTAGGTGGGACGAGGCGCTGGTCAGCCACATCTTTCGGGGTCCACCTCAGACACTACTCGGATAACGCAACGAGTCACAAGGAGATACCGAGATGAACAAGACCGTCCCAGGAGTCATCGCGCTTCTATGTCTGGGCGCCTTGCCGGCTCGCTCTGGCGAGCTCTTTCGCGACGATTTCGAATCCGGCAGCAGTCTCAGCACGCCTCTTGCGAGCGGTTTCGGCTGGCATGGCACGAACGCCGGAGCCGGCGACGCGGTGGGCGGGAGCACGGACATCGCGCACAGTGGTACACACAGCGTCAAATTCACCTTTGCCGGAGGGCCGGCCGGCGATGACGCCTGGAGCGAGCTGCGCTACGTTCTCGGCCAGAACATGAACGAGATCTATATCCAGTGGTACCAGTACTTTCCCAACGGCACCGAGGGCTTGGGGCCCAAGTGGTCGCACCGACCTGCCGGCGCCAGCAACAACAACAAGTTCCTGCGTCTGTGGTCGGGTGACTACACGCAGTTCAACGTGAAAACTGGCTTGAGCTTCTGGGTAATCGGCGGCGGAGATTCGAAGCTGGGACCCGACGGCGGTCATAATGGCAACCTGCTGCTCCTGGATCCGGACGACAACTCCGGCATGAACGATGGCCGCCGTGGTCGTTGGGTGAACTTCGTTTATCACGCAAGAACCGCCACCAGCGCCAATGACGACGGGGTAGTGCAGCTCTGGGTCGACGACGTCCTTACGATTGACAACAGGAGCGCAGCGCTCTATCCCACCGCTGGAACGGGCAACTACTTTAGCGATGGGTACTTGATGGGGTGGTCCAACAGCGGCTTCGACCAGACGTCCTACACCTACATCGACGACGTCGTCATCGCCGATGCGCCCGTCGGCCAGGTGGTGCCCCGGGCACCGACAAGCTTGCAAGTACAGTAGTCGTCGACACTATTTGGGGGGCACTTGGAGGACTGCTGCCGACTGCCGTGGCGCACCGAGCACCGCAGCTACACTGCGTTGCTCATTGGCCTGGTGGGATTGTGCCTGCTGTCGGCGGCTCCGGTGCAGGGTCAGACCGGCGATTGCCGCAGCACCGGCTCGGATGTGTTCGCTGCGGCGAGACAAGGCAGACGGGTTGTCGCGGACTACGAGCGGCTGCGCCGCGTGCATCTGGACGACATGGCCCGGAACGCAGCGCTGTACCGCCAGCAGACGGGCCGGGATATGCCCTGGAGCTTTGGCGTCGCTGGGATCTTCGACTACACGAGCACGTTCGGTTTTGGTGTCTGTACCAACCAGGGCGACTGGACAGGAACACTAACGCCGTACCGACTGGGCGCGATTTCTCACCTCAGCCTCGGGGAGTTGGGGCTACAACTCGAGACCTTTGTGATGCATACGATCGACAATCTGCGCGCCTCGCCTACTCCGGGACAGACTCGTACAGCCGACGGCGGCTATCGGGACGCGACCGGCGAGCTGGCGTCCGCGTCGGCGCACAACACCCTGTACGGCGGGCGCATCACCATCGGCGACAAGCTCACCGTCGTTGGTGGCTACATTGAGTCTGGGGAAGTTGCGAGCGTGCCGGGGAACGACGGGCGCGAGCTGGTCGTCGATGGCCTTGGCTCGTCGCGCGCGCCGCGCCTCTATCTAGGTGCGGGCGTGCCGCGATACGACTTGTTCGTCAATCTCCTGCTCGACGAACGCGACGCGGCCGCGGACCGGATCGCGCTCGGCGCAGGCGCGGTGGCCTTGCCCTGGGCAGGCCTCGTTGGCTCTGCCGCGGTGGGCTACATCGCGGACGAGGCTCAAGCGACGGCCAGCGTCGGTGTTCACAATCTTCTGCGACACATCTCGTTGGAGGCAAGCACGGAGCATCGGCCCTTTCGCCTGCGGCATGCGCGCGCCCGAGTGGACTGGGGTTGGTCGTGGGGCATCGAGCCAGACGAGCTGCGTCAGCAACAACCCGCAGGTGACGCACGACCGCGCTTCGCGTTCGATCTCGGGACGTTCGCGGAGCTCTCGTGGTTTGGCTCACGGTGGCTCGCGGAGCACGCCGGCCGGTCGCACGCCTGGGGCACGTACATGGGTGCGTTCGCGCGTCCCGACTTCACCGTCTTTATGGCGCGATTCGATTTCTACTTGGGCATCAACCGACCTGACGAGCTCGAGACCATCTCGAACCTCGCCGGCCACTGGCAGGTGGGTGTGCGTCTGCACGGCCGATTCGGACTCTAGCGCACGTCGATATCCCAGTAGTCGTAGCCGCCGCGGCGTTCCGCCGACGGCACGGTCAACGTGGCCGAGCCGAGTGTCGGGGCGAAGTCCAGGTAGATAGTATGGCCGCCACCGGAACCGATCGTGCGGCCCTCGCCGTGTACAACGCCGTTCCTGCCGGGCCTGGCGACGAAGGGAAGGATCATTTCGTTGCCCCACGTGGGCCGTATGACCAGTCCTTGTACGCGCCACGTGCCGTCGTCCGCGGGATACAGATCCACCCGCGCGTGATCACCGGTGGCGCTGTGGTACCACCCGCTCAGCACTTCGACCGCCATGTTCACGCCGGCCGCGCCGACGACACGATCAAATGTGAGGCTAGTTACGCCGCTCATGAATGTCTCCCTCGTTCCCCGGGATGTTGTTGAGGAACCGCGGTGACTATCGGCAGGCGTGGCCATTGGTTGCGTGAGGCAACGGAGGGGGGAACCCGTCGCTTGCCGAAGGGTACCTTTAAAGCCGTCCACTGCCGGACAACAACGTTACATGCAAGAGAAACGGGGCCAAGGCACTACAGGAGTGACGTCACCGATGACACTGCGCAACCATTCAGGGAGTTCGCGATTTCCCGCCCGGACAGCCGGCGCCGCCATGGTTTTCTGGCTCACCGCCTGCGCTCTCGGCACGGTCGACGGCGGCGGTGCAGGAACGCCCGCTGGCGAAGAGGGCGGGGCCTGCCTTTTCGATGGGACCTGCAACGAGGACCTGACGTGCGACGCCTTCAGTGTGTGCGTTGCGCCGGAGGCAGATCCGTGCGCGGGCGTCACCTGCTCAGGTCACGGCACGTGCGTGGCGAGCGGCACACCGGCGACCGCGGCCTGCGACTGCGACCAAGACTTTGTGGCGGTTGGACTCACGTGCGTCGCGCCTGGCCCGGGGGTGTTCGTGCTGGACGCGTCCTCTTACAGCGTCAGCGAGGTGGCCACAGCACTCACGGTGGGCGTGCTGCGCACGGGCGGCGCTCTCGGTGCGGTAGGTGTGGCGTATTCGACGCGTCGGCTCGGCGATGGCACGAGTCCGTACGCTCAAGATAGCGATATTGCTGCCCCGGCCGACTACGACGGCACCTACGCCTCGTTGGCCTTTGCCGACGGTGAGCTGCAAAAGAGCTTCACGGTCACCCTCTACGGTGATGCGGTGCACGAAGGCGACGAAACTTTCGAGGTGTACCTGCTTGAGCCAAGTGGCGGCACGTCCTTGGGCTCCGCGGAAGCAGTTCGCGCCACGGTGACTATCGTGGATGACGACGAGGCCCCGACAGCCAGTTGCGACGGGGTGACGTGCTCGGGACACGGCACGTGCGTCTTGACCGGCACGCCGACGGTGGCGAGCTGCACCTGCAATGTCGACTATCACCCCGTGGGGCTGACGTGCGT
>CAYHNK010000405.1:0-3848 GCA_964357695.1 uncultured Bdellovibrionales bacterium
CTCCCTTTGCCCCGTCGGGCTCAAGGGGCCAGACACCGAAAACTTTACACGACCCGACCGCGCAGCTACACTCGGACATTTCATTCAACCAAGACCGCACGCCTCCCCAGGTGTGCTGCCCGCGCGGAAAGATAGCGCCGCCCGGGTCGCTCCCACGGCTGCCACTGCAGCGCTGCTCGACGTCCGCCAGCAGCATGAAGTATCTGCTCATCGAACGGTCCTCGGACGTGGCGGTCGCCATCCCTTCGAACACCACGTGATTCGGGTGCCCCTTCGGTGGCGACGGCGGCAGGTTGGTGGGCCGCGCCAGCAGACGCACGCGGATACCGGCACCGAGGGCGTTGCGCAACGCCACGATGTCCGCCACCTCGGCATCGGGCCCCGCCTCGAGGTACACGATGGCCAGGCGCGTAGACTCGAGATGTCGACGGACCGCGTCCGCCACGACGTCCGCGTCTCCGGACTCTTCGCCCCACTCGTAAATGTACTCGTCGGATCGACCCGGGTCGGTCGCGATGGCGACACCCACACCGTTCGCGTACACGAGCAGACCGGGCTCGGGTTGCAGACTGCAGTGCGCGGACGGGACGAGCGTCGTGACGTCGTACGGCTCGAGTCGAAACGCGGTCGAGGCCGCGAGGCGCCCACGAATGTCAGCCAGCCACGCCGCACAGGCGCGTACGCTCCCGGGCGGCGGCGGTGGCAGGAGGGCCGCGGGGGTGCGGCCATCCTCGGTGACAGCGACGATGGCGGCACTCAGCTCCACAACCTGCCGCGCCAGCTGCCCATCACGCGACACTTGCACGGCCACGCTCACGTGCGCGCGGCTCGCGTAGCCGTCATCGAGCGCCACCTCGCCCTCGCCCTGCACGCTCACGTCCAGTCCTGACAGCGCGGACAGCAGGCGCGCATCGGTGCCTCGGATCGCGATCCGTACCCAGCGCCCGTCGTCGCGGGTAACCACCTCGGTGGCGGTGGCACGGATGTCCAAACTGAGCCCGTTCGGCAAATCGACGCGTCGTTTCAGCTCGCGCCGCAGCGTGATTTCACCACCCGAAGCAAACCCTGAGGGCCCGAGCAACTCCGCGAAACCGGCGTTCTCTCCCGTCGCGCTGCCAGCCACCGCGACCCTCGCCCCCGTAGGCGACAGCTCGAAGTCGCACGTATCAGACGGGGGCGACTGCTGCTGTGTTCCCGTCGACGGATCACCCATCGTGAGTTGCTCGACGGTGCAGGCCATGACGGCTGATCCATCGGCGCGCAGCTCACGCACGGTATGCTTTTGCTGCACCGTAACGGTCTCGATGCCACTTCGGCTGTGTGTCGCGATGTCGAGCACAGCCCGGTACTGGCGTCCGAGCTGCATCGGTCCGCGCCGCAGCGCGCTCGCACCCGCTCCAGCGCGGGTCGGCATGTCACCGAAGGCCGAACAGGCGCCCAGCACCATGAGGCCGGCGGCACGTACTACACTGCCATAGAAACGCGTCGTCTTGTTTTGCACTGGTCGTGTCCTTTCGTTGCGCGCGACACCGCATCGCGTCGCACGTCACGGGGAGAGCAACCCGCGTGCCAGCTCCCGCGTGCTTAGAGCCGGTGCATCGAGGCCTTCGTGTCGCGCAGGCGTCTATACCGCTCGCCGCAACGCGCGCGCGTGTGTCACTTTGCGCAGGGCCGTGTCGCAGAACGAGACACGCGCGCCCCGGTGCTGTCGCTCAGTGCCCGACACGCACGCCGACCCGCACGGCCGGCTGCCAGCCACTCGACGCACCGCGGTCGAGCTCGGCTCCGAGCACGAGCCAGCCGAGCCCGAGCTCCGCGCGCAACGAGCCGCCATACTCCTTGGCGCCGGACGCGACGCGATAGAGCCCGACACCAAGATCAAGCGCGACGAGATCGCGCGGCAACAGCCACGCCGGCTCGCGTCCACGCCAGATGTGCAGCCGCCCGATGAGGGTGAGCTGCGCAAACGGGCGGGTGGCATCGGCGTAGGTGGTGCCGCTCGTCGTTGCGGTGGCCTCACGGCTCTTTGTCCAACCGGGTGCAAGCTCGACCCACAGCGCCGCGGCACCGACTTTGTAGCCCTTGAACAGCAACGCTGGCGCGATGCTCCACACGCGTCGGACCAGCTCCTCGCCGCTCGACGGGCTCGCCTGCGCGTCACTACGCCCACCGGAGAATTGGCTCGCGCCAAGGCGCAGCTCCCACTCGGTGCCGGAGACATCGACCACCTGCGGCGCTTCATCGTCGACGGCGTGTGCTGGCACCGCGCGATGCGCCTCGCGCACGGCGAACAACTCGCGCACGACGCTCGCTACGGCGTCGAGCAGCGCGGCGCTGTCACCGACGAGCATACGGGTCGTGCGCCGCTCGGCCGCGGCCTGGCGCAGATCGATGACCTTCGCCGAGGTGGCCCAGCGTCCCTCCAACCAAGCGACCTTGAAGACGAGCAGCTTGTCGGCCCCGAGCGCGCCACCGATCTCGGCAAAGCACGTGGTGTCATCGCAGCCGAGCAGATCCTTTTGCCGCTCAAAGCCCAGCATCGTGTTGACGTCGTCCTGGCCGATGACCACGTAGCCGCCGAGCTCGTGCACCGCGGTCAGCACGTAGTCATCGATGAGCGCCGGTACCCTGTCCTTCGCGCTCGGCTCGACGACCACGGGAAGCACCGCGATTTTCAGCGTCGCGGCGAGGAGCCGGGATGCAATGAGCCAGGTGAGCATGGACTACTCCTCGTTGGCGCGAGCGTCAGTCGATGTACGGCGACACGACGCTCGGCGACCACGCCGGGGTGTCGGGGAAACCGGTGGCGGTGCCGAAGAGGACCGCCTGGGTGGACGTCGACACTTGCGCCAACGACAGCCAAAGATCTCCGAAGCCGTCGCCGTCCATGTCGCCCGGCGAGGCGAGGCCTGCCGCAACGGCCGGCCCCCAGAGCTGTGCTTGGTGGAGATCGCCCGCGCCATCGCCCGAGAACAGCCATGCGACCTCGAGCGAGCGTGGATCGTAACCGGGAGGTGGGTTGGGCGTGGCGCCGCGAATGTTGTCCTCCAACGGGTCCTCGACGATCGCTGTCCACGCGCCACTGGCGATCCAACCAGCATGCCCCGCGTTGCGAGCCGACACGACGACCGCACCCGACAGCACCGTATCCTGCAACCGCACCGCGCTGGCCGATGGTGCCGCTGACATCCCCGCTTCGGACCCCGGGAACACGTAGGCGGTGTCGGCCACCGGATCGGACACCAACACCTCCACCATCCCGTCGTCATCGAGGTCTGCGTCGGAAACGACGCTCCAACCGAACGCACTCGTGAGCACCACAGGGCTCGGCACGCAAGCGCGCAGCACGGCGCTCGCGGCCCCCAAGCGAAACACGCACACCTGCTCCTCGCTCGTTGCCGTCGCGCCCGGCGCCCCGACCACCACATCCGCGCGCCCATCCCCGTCCACATCCCCACCCATGCTGAGGCCGATGCCGAAGAGGTCGCGATCGCCGTGTGTCGTAGCCTGGAGCACAAGCGGCTCGGCCGGACTCGCCTCGCGCCCTTGCCACGCGAAGACGTACACCACCCCGGCATCCTGCACAGGTCCGTCGTAGCCAGGAGCCGCAACCGCCATGTCGCCATGACCGTCACCGTCCACATCTCCCCCACCCGCGATGGTGAATCCGAAACCAGGCCGCGTCTGTCCAGTCGGACCATCGAGCACAACGTCCGGCACCGCAGCGAGCCCCGTGGGCGACCCGTAGTAGACGAACACTGCGCCTTGGTCGGTGCCGTCGTTGACGGCGTCGTGGTTGCTGTCCGCGTAGGGCGCGCCAATAGCGAGATCGGCGTAGCCGTCGCCGT
>CAYHNK010000406.1:0-3838 GCA_964357695.1 uncultured Bdellovibrionales bacterium
GTCCAAAGAGGGCGTCAAGATCGAGAACGAAAACCAGACGCTCGCCACCATCACGTACCAAAACTACTTTCGCATGTTTCTCAAGCTCGCCGGCATGCCCGGCACCGCAGAAACCGAAGCGGAGGAGCTCGCGAAGATTTACGATCTCGACGTCGTCGTCGTGCCCACCAACAAGACGATGATCCGCGAAGACAACGACGACATCGTCTTTCGCACCGAGAAAGAAAAGTTCGACGCCATCGCAGAGGATATCCAGGAGCGCTCGACGCGCGGACAGCCGACGCTCGTCGGCACGGTGAGCGTCGAAAAGAGCGAAGTGCTCGCGCGCATGCTCAAGCGCCTCAAGATCCCGCACAACGTGCTCAACGCCAAGTACCACCGCCAGGAAGCGGAGATCATCGCGCAGGCGGGCCGCAAGAGCGCCGTCACGATCGCCACCAACATGGCGGGTCGCGGTACCGACATTTTGCTCGGCGGCAATGCCGAGTTCCTCGCGCGCCGCGAGGTCGACGCCAACGCGGCGCCCGACAGCTACACCAAGGTCCTCGAACAGTACCGCGCCCAATGCGTGGCCGAGAAGCAGGAAGTGCTCAAGGCCGGAGGCCTACACATCGTCGGCACCGAGCGGCACGAGTCACGACGCATCGACAACCAGCTGCGGGGTCGCTCGGGCCGCCAAGGGGATCCGGGCAGCTCGCGCTTCTACCTGTCGCTTGAAGATGATCTCATGCGCATCTTCGGCGGCGACCGGCTCAAGGGCTTGATGGAGCGCTTGGGCATGAAGGAAGGCGAGGTCATCGAGCACCCCTGGGTCAACAAGAGCATCGAGGGCGCGCAGCGCAAGGTCGAAGGTCACAACTTCGACATCCGCAAGCATCTGCTCGAATACGACGACGTCATGAACGAGCAGCGCATCACCGTCTACAAGCTGCGTCGTCAGGTCATCGGTGCCGACACCGCTGCCGCGAAAGAGATGGTGCTCGACCGAGTCGAAGACGCCATCCTCGACATGGTGGCGCGCGCCTGCCCGGAGCGCACTCACTATGACGAGTGGGATCTCACCGGCCTCGAAGACATGGTGCGCGAGCTGTTTGCCACCAAGGTGTCCTTTACCGGCCTTGCCGAGGTGACGCGCGAGGCGCTCGAGAACCGCGTCTTTGAGACCGTCGAGCAGAGTATGCTGCAAAAGGAGAAGACCTACTCCCCGGAGGCCTACTACGGCGTCTCACGCATCATCTATTTGCAGACCATCGACACGCTGTGGAAAGAGCATCTGCGCGAGATGGACCAGCTGCGCGAAGGCATCGGGCTGCGGGGCTACGCGCAAAAAGACCCCAAGCAGGAATACAAAAAGGAAGGCTACAACCTCTTTGCGCGCATGATGGGTGCCATCGGCGCAGACGTGCTCGAGAAGGTGTTCCGCATCGTCATCACCACGGAAACCGAAGAGGATTACGAGGCGCGCCTCGAGGCTCAGCGTCGGCGCCAGGCCGATCTGATGAAGCTCGGACCTGCGACGCCTGCCGGTGCTGCCAGCAAGGGTGAGACCGTGCGCCGCGCGGGCGCCAAGGTACGACCCAACGACCCCTGTCCCTGTGGAAGTGGCAAGAAGTACAAAAAGTGCCACATGCTCAAAGATGATCTCCATCCATGATCCCATCCACGGCACGATTGAAGTAACCGCCGCCGAGATCAAGCTCATCGACTCGCGGCCGTTTCAGCGCCTGCGCCACATCAAGCAGCTCGGCTTCGCGGAGCTCGCCTTTCCGGGGGCCACCCACACCCGCTACGCCCATTCGCTCGGCGCCATGGCGATGGCGACGCGCATGATCGACCAAGTATTGCCAAGCCTCGCGCTCGCCCCCGCCGACGCACAGCGGCTACGCCAGAGCATTCGCCTCGCGGTGCTCTTTCACGATCTTGGCCATGCGCCCATGAGCCACGTCTCCGAGCGTGTCATGCCACCGGTGTCGGCGCTGGCGCTCGGCCCGTGGGTGGACAAGATCGATCGGCAGGCAACGCACGAGGACTACACCCTCAAGCTGCTCATCGATTCCGAGCTCACCGCGCTCGTCAATGGCTCACTCGGAGACCTCGGAGTCACAGGCACGCGTCTCGCCGCGCTCGTCGCCGGACGAGCTCCTCCCGGAGACGAGCAGGCGTTTGTCATCAACGGCGTCGACTATCTGCCGCTCTTGTCACAGATGGTTTCGAGCGAGCTGGACGCCGATCGCATGGACTACCTGCGTCGCGACGCCTACTACAGCGGCGTCTCCTACGGTCACTTCGACTATCTCTGGCTCGTCGCCAATCTCACCACCGTCGACCACGGCGGCCAACCCGCCCTGGCGTTGCAGCACAAGGGCGTCTGGGCCTTTGAGAACTTCCTGCTCGCGCGCTACCACATGTTTCTCGCGGTCTACTACCACCACACGTCGGTGTGCTTTGATCACCTCCTCGGTCGCTACTACGACAGCGGCGAGTACGCGCTCCCCGGCGAAACCGAGGCCTACCTCGAGACCGACGACATGCAGCTCTACGGCGAGCTGCGGCGCTCGAAGAATCCTTGGGCACAGCTCGTCCTGCGCCGCCGCGCCTATCGGCTGCTGCTCGAGACGCATAGCTTTGGTGAAGCCCCCGAAGACGTGGCGCTCGACGCGGAGCTGCGCGCCGCGGGCGTCGAGCTCTTTCGCGTACGCAGCAAGGGCGTCTTGTCAAAGTACTTCAAGAAACGCGAGCACGTCTTTCCGCTGCTCGTGCTCGAGCGCGAGCGCGGGCGCGTGCAACGCATCGAAGACTACACGCCGCTTTATCGCCGCTTTGAGGACGTCGTGGCCCTGTCGCGCATCTACTGTCACCCCGATCAGCTCGAGCGCGCCAAGCAAGTGCTCGCCGCGACACGCCCCTCGGAATGAGTGGCCACGAGCGGTTTCAGAATTCCATGCGCAGATGGATCGACGGTTTGAGATCCAGGCCAACGACCACGCGGGTGCTATCCGGGAACGTCTCCGAGTAGCCGTCTGCGGTCGAGAATTGGCCCGACGAGCTGGTGTAGGTGGCCTTGAGCACGAGCGTGGAAAACCTGAGGTACAGGCCGTCCAAGAGCTTGCGGTCGAGGGCCAGGCCGGCGCCGACGCCACCGGTCCAGGAGGAGCCTTCCGTGCTGTCGCTAACGCCGTAGCCGTAGCCGTCGTCGTACTCTTCGGACAGGCTGGCCGCGCTGAACGCTACGACGCCGTAGGATGAAACCTCGACGACGGCGCCGGGGTTGTACAACGCACGGAACCCGACGGAGCCCGTGACGACGTACGCCTTGTCGGTGGTGGTTTCGTCCGAGTCGCGTGCGTAGTCGCCAGCAAGCTGAAAGAGCACAAAGGTGTTCGGCCCGGTGCGCCGCTCGACGAGCAGCTGCAGCTCAGGACGACGCGCCGCGGCAATCACGCTCACCGGCACATCGAGGAGCAGCGCCAGGTCGCGAATGTTGTCCGCGAAGCTTGGCATGCCTACGCCAGCGGCCACCGACCAATGCGCGTCCGCCGCCTTCGTGGTCACGGCGGGCTGGGGCGGCACTGGCAGTGACAGCGCAGGGCCCGGGCTCGGCACTCCGACATCGGCCGGCACCGCGTCGATTTGAGGCGGGACCTCTTCTTGGGCCGTAGCGATGCCCGGCGAGAGCGACGACAACAACAGGACGAGAACGACAGCTATTCGGTTCACGCGACGGCTCCCTGGTCTATCTCCCCGAGGGGGGCACGTAGCACCAGAGCAAGCGTGCAGTCAAAGGGGGCGCAGATCCGATTGAGTTCCCCACCCGCTGCGCGGACAGCGCCGAACGAAA
>CAYHNK010000407.1:0-3836 GCA_964357695.1 uncultured Bdellovibrionales bacterium
TGTGCATTCGACATCTTGCCGAGCGCGGCGACGCGGGCGGCAGCTGTGGGCGATTTTGGCGGCGCGACCGGGGTCTTGGACGACTCCGGCTTGACGGTCGGTGAGGCGATCGGTGCGGGCGTGGGAGCGACTGGCTCCTTGCGCGGCAAGAGCTCCTCGGGCCGCTTCTCGCCGAGGCGCACGAGCTTTGTGACGAGCACAGTTTCGCTCGGACCGCGCGAGCCTGCGCGACCATTGCTGCCGACGAGGATCAAGACGACGACGAGATGCACTGCCGCCGAGCCCCACAGCCAACGGACGAGCAGAGGTGGAATGAGCGTGCGGTTCATTGCGCCCAACCTTACTGGGGCACCTTCACCACCGGGTCGGTGACCATGGCGAGGTTCGCCACGCCGGATTCTTTGAGTATGGCCATGATGTCGACGACGAAACCATACGGCAAGGTGCGATCGGCGTGCAGGTACACTTCCTTGTCGGTGCGTAGCTTGAGGTTGCCAATGAGCTTGTGGCGCAACTCGGCATACACCACCTCGGTCGCGCCGATGTAGATCTGCTGCTTGCGCGTCAGCGTCACCACCATGCGGTCTTCTTGCACGTCGAGAGTCGGCGCCTTGGTCTGCGGCAGATCGACCGCCACGCCCTGCTGGATGAGGGGTGCTGTCACCATGAAGATGATGAGCAAGACCAGCATCACGTCGACGAGCGGCGTGACGTTGATTTCCCCCATGACCCGGCCGGAGCCACTGCTCTGCATCCCCATGGCCTAAAAGAAGTGTCGCTTGATGATGTTGAGAAAGTCGCTGGCAAAATTCGCCATCTCGATGTCGAGCACGCGGATGCGGGAGACGAAGTAGTTGTACGCAATGACCGCTGGAATTGCCGCGAACAGACCAAAGGCGGTGGCGACAAGCGCGCCGCCGATGCCAGGGGCGACAGTGGCCAGATTCGCGTTGCCCATACGCCCGATGTCCTGAAACGAGCTCATGATGCCGATGACCGTGCCGAAAAGTCCGATAAACGGCGAGGTGGCGCCGGTCGTGGCAAGAAATGGCACGAGCGACTCGAGGCTCGTCAGCTCGGCTGCGGCCGCACGCCGCATGGAGCGCTCGACACTCTCGAGGGCGCCGAGCTGGGTGTCCTCCGTCATGGTCTCGCCCTCGCCCTTGCCCTTCTTTTTGATTTTGGCGAGCTCGATGTAGCCGGAGCGAAAGACTTGGGAGATAGGACTCGCGGGCAGGCTCTCGGACTTCTGATAGATGGCATCGAGGCGTTTGGAGCCCCAGAACGCATCGAGAAAGGTCTCGGACTCCACGTAGGCCCGTTTGACGCTGCGATATTTGAACGTGATGATGGCCCAGCTCAGGATCGAAAAGGCGAGCAACACGAGCATCACGAGCTTCTCGGGTAGGCCTGCGTGCGCTACCGAATACCAAAAGCCATAGGTGCTGCTCGGCAGCTCGGCGGCGACCGGCGCGGCCGTCTGCGTCACGAGCACGTGCACGATACCTTGAGGGTCCATGGGGGCGGGGTACCACAGATGACGCGCGTTGGGCAATTGCGCCCGCGCCGCAAGGTGGACAAATGGCGCGGCGCTGTTGATAATCGGCCGTAAGGCCCAAAATGGCGGAAATTCGCGACCGACCGAGTGACATAGCGGACTCTTCGCGTGAGGTGCATCGTTCGCGCCAGCAGGCCGACGATCAGGTCCGTGAGCTCGTCAAGGCGGCACAGCGTGATCGCGCGCGGGCCGTCGATCTCGCACGCGTTGATATCCGCCAGGTCGAGACGTCGACGCGCGACTCGATTGCGAAGCTCCTTGCCGACATGATGCGTGGGCAGATCCCTGGCGAGATGACCAAAGCGCTCGTCAGTGGTGGCGCCAGCGCGAATCTCCTCGAGCAGCTGCTCAAGCGGCTCGGCGACACGAGCACCAACCGCATGGGGAAGGTCGCCAACGCGGATACCGCGCGCGACATGGCGACCGACAAGTCGACGCCGCAACAAGCGCTGCGCTGGACACAGTTCGTGCAGAAGGTGCTGCACGTGCCCGGTGCCGAGGTGCGCGGCCGTGCGGGGAGCGCCGCGCCCAAGGGCGAGGGAACGACACTGCTCGAGATGCTCGCGGGTCGAGCGGGCGTGCAGGGTCCGGGCTTGCGCAACCCGCAGCTCGTCGAGCGTCAGCTCACGGACCTGAGTCCGCGGCAGCGTGCGCTGCTCATGCGCGCGACCTTTGGCGAGAAGCTGGCGACGGCGCTCGAAGAGCTCGGCATTCACGACCCGTTGGCCTTCGTGCGCAGCGGTGCGCTACCGGCGGATCGCGAGGGTCTCGCCAATGCGCTCGGCATGGCCCGCGGCAAGCTCCTCGTGCTGCTCATGCGTGCCGAGCTGCTGAAGATCGGCCCGGGGCAAAACGGCGAGCTCGGCATCCGCCCCGACATGCTCGGACCGCTCGGGCAGGCGGGCATCGCCATGCTCGGCACGCTCGCGTCGCTGCGCGGCCTGTCGCAAGAAGAGCTGGCGTACGTCTACTGGCTCATGCGCAAGGCCACCGCGGGCTTCGAGCGGGCACTCAAGGGCGGCCGGCCGGTGGTCAAACGCGATCTACTGCACTGGTCACGCACGGCGGGTCGACGCCCGAGCGACATCTTGCTCGCCGACTTTGACACCTTGAGCGCGGGCGGTGGCATGAGTCAGGCGGATGCGCAGGAGCTCATCCAAGCGTGGTACCTCGAGAATCTCTTGTGGCAAGAGCTGGCCCACGGTCGGCGACGCCGCGAAGAGTCCGCCTCGGATCAGCGGCGCGAGGAGCAGCGTCGGCGCGAGCGCGACGAGGAGGCCGAGGAGCGTCGGGACGAGGACGATGAGCGTGATGCCTACGACGACCTGCCCGATATGCAGTACGACAGCTCGCGCAGTGATCGCCTGATGTGCTTCTGGGTCACCGACTACAACCCGCCGGGTCTGCTCGCTGGGGCGGTGCGGCGCATGTACGTCTGCGTCGACCCGGATAGCGGCGCCATCATCCCGCAGATGGTCGAAGCGGAGGCGCCGATTCTCTAGCTCTGCCGTCGCGAAGGCGGATGACGAGGAGGAAACGATGAAGTGTCAGCAGTGCGGCGAGGACGTCGACGACCTCGAAAGTGTCACGGTCCTAGGCAAGCGGCGACGTTTGTGTGAAGACTGCGCCGAGCGCGCGCGTGAGAGCGAGGCCATCTCGGACGAGGCGCAAGGAACGGTACGCAAGATGATGGAATACAAAGGGCGATAGGGCGAGGATGATGCACAACCCCGAGGTGCCGGAGATTGAGCTCAACGAGATTGTCGATGACATGGCAATCGACATCGACGTTTCGGAGCTACCGCTCACGCCAGCGGCGCCCATGCCGCCGCCCGTCGTCGCGACGCCCGTGTCGCATGACGAGCTGGGCGGTATCGATATCGATCTGGGACTCGGTCCCGAGCTCCCAACCGCGCTCGATGCCGAGGTTCCCGTGTTGCCGGGCGTCGGTGATCTGCAAGAGCCAGCGCCGATCTTCGTGGCCTCGGGCGTGCCCAAGCCTACCGTGCCGTCGCTCGACATGGACGCTCTCTTCGGCGATCTTGCGACCGATTCGATGTCCGCGCCCGACGATGGCTTGTCACTTGCCTCGGAGCTCGCCTCAGGCTCAGCGCTCGATTTGGGGACGCCGCCGCTTGGCGAGCTCACATCGCTCGAGGGGGAGCTTGGCGTCGAAGCCGAGATGGCGCTGTTCGGCGACCTCACCGATGAGCCGCCGCCGGCCCTACCACTCTCAGACGATGAGCCGCCAGCGGTCCCCGCCATTGCCTTGCAGGAG
>CAYHNK010000408.1:0-3829 GCA_964357695.1 uncultured Bdellovibrionales bacterium
CACCCCCTGACGTGTCAATCGACCAACCCCTTGTGCATCATCAGGGCCCGCTCGCCCTGGGCATAAGCTCCGTCCAGCGCGGCCAGCACCACGCACCCCGTTGCCTCGAAGAGGCGACGCGCGCGTCGATTCTGGAGAAGATCCGACCCGTGGCCAGCGTCGAAAAGCTTGCCGAGGCGCAGATGGGCATCGAGGCCGCGAGTGAAAATGAAACCCTCAAGACCGAGCTCTTTCGGCGGCTGGATGCCGTCCTGCCCAAGGACGCGATCCTCGCGAGCAACACGTCGTCGATTCCGATCACGCGGCTCGCTTCCGCTACGCGTCGAGCCTCGCAGGTCATCGGCATGCATTTTATGAATCCCGTGCCCGTGATGAAGCTCGTCGAGGTCATTCGCGGCAACGCCACGAGCGACGAGACGTACGCGCGTACGAGCGCGCTCGCTATCGCCATGGGTAAGACGGTGGTCACCTCCACGGACTATCCCGGGTTCATCGTCAATCGCATTCTCATGCCGATGATCAACGAGGCGGCCTTTGCGCTCATGGAAGGCGTGGCGACCGCCGAGGACATCGACCAGGCAATGAAGCTCGGCACGAATCAGCCCATGGGACCGCTCACGCTCGCCGATTTTATTGGCCTCGATACGTGCCTTGCGATCTTGGAGGTCATGCATCGCGGGCTCGGAGATCCAAAGTATCGCCCGTGTCCGCTCTTGCGCCAGCTCGTCGACGCGGGTCGATTGGGTCGCAAGAGCAGCCATGGTTTTCATCGCTACGACGCATGACGCGTCGGGAGGAGCTCTTTATGCTGGTTCGGCGTTTGTTGGTCGTGGTTGCGCTCATCGGGGGAGTGTCGGCGGTCGCGTGCGGGCGGCGCCGAGGTGGCGCGCTCGTCGCTGCGCCAGTTGTCGGGAGCGGCGTACGGATCGAGCTTCTCAGGGTCGAGACCAAAGGCGACCGGGTCGCAGTCTGGCTGATGGCGACCTCCGAGCTCGACCAGGAGATGGTGATCAATCGCAATCAGATCGCCATCGTCGGGCCCGACGGCCGCGACGCCTTTCGCCGCGGCGGGCGCGCGTCACACACCATCAAGCCGCGTGGCAAGCACAAGGTGAACATCGATGCTGAGCTGCCCGGGGCCAATTTCGGCGCGGCGGGCGGTATGTTCCTCCGCTTTGACGGCGTCTATGTTGGCCAGCAGCGTCTGAGTCTGCCACCGATGGCGATCGGTCGGCCGGCGGGTGGCCCGGGACAGGCGGTGGCCTTTGGTGCGCCCGCGCCGGAGGAGAAGCTCGTCGACAAGTTGAAGGCGGCGGTTTCGCCCCACGATGGCGTGCGTGAGCGGGCCGCATCGGCCCAAGCGAATCTCGAGCGCTACGAAGGTCCGCGCCAGCAGATCAAGAAGTCGGGGGCCAAGTGCGCTGCGGTGCCACTCAAAGCGAGCGGCGTCGAGGATGCGATCACCTTCGTGATGGATGAGATCTTGCTCACCGAGCTCCAGCAGTCGGGATTTCAGGCCATCGGCCCGGACGACATCAATGCCATGGTGGGCTTTGAGAGCATGAAGGATGCCACCGGCTGCGACGATGCCAGCTGCATCGCGGAGATCGGCAATGCGCTCGGCGTCGACTATCTCATCGCCGGCAACGTCGCCTCGCTCGAGGGCTCGATGGTGCTGACGCTCAAGCTCATCGATGTGCGCGGTACGCGGGTGGCCGCACGCGTCAACCGCATCAATGATCGCGGACGCAGCGCCCTGCCGCGCATGATCGCCGAGGCCGTGCAGGAGCTCATTGGTCGCGCGGCGATCTAACGGAGTGGCGGGACCGCCCGGCGCTAGATCTTGCTCGCTTGGGGGCCGAGCGGGCGTCCCAACACGTCAGCAAGCGCGCGCACTTCCCGCATCATCGTTTCGTAGTCTTCGAAGGTGAGCGCCTGCGGTCCGTCCGAAAGCGCCTTCTCCGGCGCCGGATGTACCTCGACCATGACGCCGTCAGCGCCGACGGCAACCGAGGCTTTGGCAAGAGGTGCGACGCCGTAGCGCAGGCCGATGGCGTGCGACGGGTCGGTGATGACCGGCAGGTGCGTGATCTGGCGCAAGACTGGCACGGCACTGATGTCGAGCGTGTTGCGCGTGGCGTTCTCATAGGTGCGAATGCCGCGCTCGCACAGGATCACCTGGTAGTTGCCCTGGCTCATGATGTACTCGGCGGCGAGCAACCACTCCTGAATGGTCGCCGACATGCCGCGCTTGAGCAGCACGGGCTTGCGCGAGCGCCCGACGGCTTCGAGCAAGGAGAAGTTCTGCATATTGCGGGCGCCAACTTGCAGCACGTCGGCGTACGCCTCGACGGTTGGCAACGTGTCGGTGTCTTTGACCTCGGTGACAATCGGTAAGCCCGTTTGCGCGCGCGCTTCGGCAAGGATCTTGAGGCCCTCTTCCTTGAGGCCCTGGAAGGCGTAGGGGCTCGTGCGCGGCTTGTAGGCGCCGCCGCGCAGCAGCTGTGCGCCGCTTTTGGCTACCACTTCCGCGGTGCGCAGCACCTGGTCGCGATTCTCGACGGCGCACGGACCGGCCATGATGGTGAGGGTGCCCCCGCCGATGCGCACGCCGCTGGGTAGCGTGACGACCGTGTCGGCCGGCTGTAGCTCGCGCGAGACCAGCTTGTAGGGTTTAGAGACGGCGACGGCGTCAGCGACGCCTGGCATGACTGAGAAAGGCCCAGGCTCGAGTGGACCCTGGTTGCCGGTGATGCCTATCGCGGTGCGACCGGCGCCGGGGATGGGGTGGGGGACGAGCCCCATGGCGCGGATCTGCTCGCAAACCCGTGCGACCTGCGCCTCAGTGGCGCTCGCTTTCATCATGATCAACATCGACAGAATACTCCGATCAAAGTTCTTCACCCGCGTTTGCGTGACGGGCGGGTGGCGCGTTTGGGCTGGGGCGCTGCGAGGCCAGATTGCGGGCCCGCTGTGGCTCCAGCCTCCACCATGCGTGTGGCCCGGCGCTGCTCGCTACTGACCGCCTCGATGGCGTCGGTGGCGAGCTGCTTGCTCCCGAGCGCCAACGCTGCGAGCTCGGTGAGCTGCTCCATGGCGGGCGTCGCGCGCTTGTCGACGTGACGGTAGAATTTCGCGGCGAGCGCGACAAGCACGAGCGCCACGTCGGGCTTTGTCGCGTCGTCAAGGGCCAACAGAGATCCGCGCCAGCGCTCGTAGAGTGCCTGCGGCAGCACCAAGTCGCCCGTGGGTTGCAGAAAGTCGCGCGCCAGCTGCTTGAGCCAGTCAGGCAGCTCAAAATCGGTAGGGTCCATGGGGTGTGCTATGGGTTGATGTTCCCCTGCGCGCGGCGTGCGGTCTCTTGCAGGCGAATGAGCGCATCGGCGCCAGCGTGTGCCAGGTCGTCGGCCGTCTCCAACGACGTGGTCGCAAACGACTGCTCGTCGACCTTCGCTTTGACCAAGTCATAAAGGCGCTGGGCGAGCTTGTTGTTGTAACCAAGCGTTCTCGCGATGGCGTCGCTTGCGGCGCTCAGGTCGCGATACGACACGGTCCCATCTGCCAAGCGGATCTTCTGTTGCTCGGAAATCAGGCCGGCCGACTCGGCTCTCGCGGCGGCGTCGGTGAGAGTGGACGGAAGCGTGGCGTTTTCGAGCTTGTTGCGGATCGCGTCGAGAAAGTCTCCCATGCTATTTCTCCTCGCAGCGCGCGGCGAGATGACCGCACGAGAGACAGCCTAGCAGAGACGAAGTCAGCTGGCTAGGCGGGCCCGAGGAGGGCGCAGATCCGATTGAGTGCCGACTACTTTTCTCCGCGTCCCTGAGGAGCC
>CAYHNK010000409.1:0-3823 GCA_964357695.1 uncultured Bdellovibrionales bacterium
TTGCGGTAGCCGTGCTCGGTACCGACGTTGATGGCCTCGTCCCATGCCGCGCGGGATGCCTGGACCAAGGCCGGCGGAACGAGGGTCGTATCAATGTTGGCGAGCGCGTCGCGGTGCATGTGCATGACGCCCAGCATCGACTCGGCGTTCGGTGCATAGCCGTCGAAGCAGCCCTTGACCTCGGCCATGCGCGCGCTCTGCGCATAGGCCTCGCCGGTCATCAGAGCCGTAATCGCCGCCGCCCACGCACGTCCTGCATCAGAATCGTAGGCGAGCCCCCGAGCCATCAGCAGCGCGCCGAGGTTGGCGTAGCCGAGCCCGAGCGGACGGTAGGCGTGCGAGTTCTTGCCGATGCGCTCGGTGGGATAGCCGGCGGGATCGACGACCACTTCTTGCGCGATGAGCACGACGTCGACGGCGTGCTTAAAGCCCTCGACGTCGAAGTCGCCGCGCGCATCGCGAAACTTCATGAGGTTGAGCGACGCAAGGTTGCAGGCCGAGTCGTTGAGGAACATGTACTCGCTGCATGGATTTGAGGCGTAGATCTTGTCCGTCGCCTTGCAGGTGTGCCAGCGGTTGATGGTGGTGTCGAATTGCAGGCCGGGATCGCCGCACAGGTGGGCGGCCTGCGCGATCTGCCCCATCAGATCTTTCGCCTCGTAAGACCCGGCGACGCTGCCATCGACGCGCTTGCGCGTCTTCCAAACGCCGTCGCTATCCACCGCCTGCATGAACTCATCGCTGACGCGCACCGAGTTGTTGGAGTTTTGGAAGAACACCGAACCGTAGGCCTCGCCGTCGACGGCACCGTCGTAACCGGCGTCGATGAGCGCCCAGGCCTTCTTCTCTTCGTTCGCCTTGCAGTTGATAAACGCGACGACATCCGGATGGTCGATGTCGAGCATGACCATCTTGGCGGCGCGTCGCGTCTTGCCGCCGCTCTTGATGACGCCGGCAAAGGCGTCGTAGCCCTTCATAAAGCTCACCGGGCCCGAGGCCTGACCGCCCCCTTTGAGTAGCTCCGTGCTGCCGCGCAGGGGCGAGAGGTTCGTGCCGGCGCCCGAGCCGAACTTGAACAGGCGGCCTTCGGTCTTCGCGAGCTCCAGGATCGAATCCATGGTGTCTTCGACTGAGTTGATAAAACAAGCGCTGCACTGCGGCTGCGCCTCGACACCCACGTTGAACCATACCGGGCTGTTGAACGCCGCGTGCTGATGCAGGAGCAAGTACTTGAGCTCGTCGCGAAAGGCCTCGACCTCGGCGCGGGTGACAAAGTACTCACCCTCCTCGGCCCACTGGGTCATGGTGTCGACGACACGACCGATGAGCTGGCGCACCGAGTATTCACGCTCCGGCGTACCCGGGTTGCCGCGAAAGTACTTCGAGACGACGACGTTGGTCGCGAGCTGACTCCAGAACGCCGGTACTTCGACGTTCTGCTGCTCAAAGACGATTTGGCCCTTCTCGCCCGTAATCACCGCCGAGCGGCGCTGCCACTCGACTTGATCGAACGGGTCGATGCCGGCGGTCGTCCAACGTCGGGTGATCTTCAGCCCGCGCCGCGGCGCAAGCTCTCGCTGGCCTTCAGGCACGCGTGTTCGCCTCCTAGTGGCACGTTGGTTGCTGGGCACACCAAGCGCAAGATTGTCGACACCGTTGCCTGACGACGTGACGTCCGTCATTGCTGATCCCCTCCGAAGAAAACCGGTCCTCACGCCGCGCAGCGCGGACCGAGAGTCGTGATTTTGCCCCTAGAATTTGTTGCCCGTGGAAGTACCAGTGTGTGCGGCATGCGGCGATTGGCGTCAAGCACAACGGGCTCCGCGCGCGTACGTGCGATCCAAGTGCTTGAAATCAAAGGTGACGCGTGCGCTCGCCAACGAATCGAGAAAAACTTGACCGACCGATCCTCGTGCCCTGCAATCTATTGCAGTGTAGTGCCATCGCTATCTCAGATCCTGCGGTCCTTGCGACGGAAGGATGTGGTCGGCAGTCAGCGATGACAATGATTGCGGCGCAATGCTTTGCGCTGTTGCCATGCGTGCAGGGTTGTTTCTATGGGTGTTCGCTGATGCAACCATCGTGTCACCGTTGCGTATCAAGGCCGAGATGACATGCTCTTGCCAATGCTGCGGGCGATGCGCAGGTTGTGCGCACATCGGACGTCGCGTGCGTTCGTGCGTGACGAATGGAAAGAAACCGCTATTTAGGAGATCGCCATCATGAAAGCGCTGCTCTTGACCTTTTTTGCCCTGACCCTGACTGCGCAAGTGACCCGTGCCGAGAGCGTCGACTGGACCCTCGACAAGGCGCATTCGAAGGTCGGCTTCACCGTACGGCACCTCGGTCTCACCAAGGTGCACGGCCAGTTCGACGACTTTGACGCCACCGCCAGCGCCGATGCCAAGACCGGCAAGATCACCGCGGTGCAAGCCTCCGCACGCGCGGCCTCGATCAACACCGGCATAGCCAAGCGCGACGAGCACCTGCGCTCGGATGATTTTTTCGCCACCGACGCCAACCCGGACATCAAGGCGACGAGCCGCAAGATCACGTGGAAGGGCAACAAGGTCACCGCCGAGGTGGAGCTCACAATGCGCGGCATCACCAAGACCGTCATCTTCAAAGGTGAGCAGCTCGGCTTGCAGAAGGTCAACTTCGGTGATGGCGAGCAGCTGCGCGCGGGCTACAGCCTCGCCGCCACCATCAACCGCAAAGACTTCGGCCTCAAGTTCAGTGGTGTCACCGAGGGCGTGGCGATGGTCGGCGACGACGTCGACATCACTCTCGACGTCGAGCTCTGGCGACGCCCGTAGGCGCCCGGCTCGTAACCGACCCGCGACTTGACACAATGCGGCGCCGGGGGATACGCCTCGACAGGCGATGGCGGCAGCGAACAAGAATGACAGGCCGACGAGGCCGGTGCCGCAATTTGCCACCGAGACGCGTGTGATCTCCCAGGCGAGCGTGCGGCCCCCCGAAGAGCAGGTCGCCGCGTCGCTCGTCACCGGGACGCCGCTCCCCAAGAACACGCGCATCTTCTTCGACATCACCGCGAGCCCTGGCCGTCGTGGGCTCTATACGATGACGAAACCGATCGTCATCCTGGGCCGTGCCGAGGGTGTCGCCGACATCTTTGTCGATGACGACGCCGCCAGCCGCTATCACGCGAGCGTCTCCTACACCGACCGCCGCTTCGTGCTCACCGACATGGGCTCGACGAACGGCACGCTGGTCAATCGTGCGAGCGCGAGCGAGGTCGAGCTACACAGCGGCGACGAGATCCGCATCGGCCAGACGGTCATCATTTTCGGCGTGATCGCCAGTGAGCACAACCTCTGAGCTAGGCTCTCGGGCTACCTAGCTCACGCGTCGCTTCGTCGATGATCGCGGGCGCTTCGATGCGACGCTTGGTCTGCTCACTCACCTTGAGCTCGTCGAGCTTGCGCCCCATCGGCATGAGCCGGCTGTCAAACGAGCCCACGGCGCTGTTGTAGGCATGCACCGCGGAGGTCAAATGGCGACCAACGTTGCCGAGGTGCTCGGCAAAGAGCGCCGCCTTCTCGTACAGGTCGCGCGCCGTCTCGGCGATCTGCATGGCGTTGTCGGCGAGCGCCCGCTGCTGCCAGTAGATCGCCATGGTGCGCAAGAGTGCCACCAGCGTCGTCGGCGTGGCGATGAGCACCTTCGAGCGTAGGGCATCGGTTTGCAGATCCGGGTCGCGCGCATAGGCCGCCGCGAGGATCGGATCACCGGGGACAAAGAGCACCACCAGATCGAGGTTGGCCCCCAGCGCCGCGGCATACTCACGGCGCGCGAGCTG
>CAYHNK010000410.1:0-3814 GCA_964357695.1 uncultured Bdellovibrionales bacterium
CCCGCCCGCCCCTCGCCGATTGCCCGCCCTGTACCCGCGCCTGGTTCTGTCGCGCCTGCCGCTGCACCTGCCGCGGCGCCGAGTGACGCGGGTGAGACGCCGTCTACGGCCATCGATTTTGCCGAGCGCGCGCAGCACGGCCGCTTCTCGTTCGAGTTCTCCAAAGCCGAGATCATGGACGTCGTCAAAGCGATCTCCGACATCATGCGGCGCAACTTCATCATCCCCGAGAAGCTCAAGGGGCAGCGCATCACCATCTTGTCGCCAACGAAGATCACCGCGACCGAGGCGTACCAGGTCTTTCTCGCAGCGCTGGCCGCCAACGACATGAGTCTTGTGCGTGTCGGCAAGTTCTACAAGATCGTCGAGTCGAAAGAATCGATCAAGCAGCCCATCCCAACGTGCGTTGGCGATGGCGACGAGTGTCCGCGCTACTCGGAGCAGATGGTCACGCTGCTCTTGCGTCTGAGCTACGTCGACGGGCAGCAGCTGTCCGCGGTGCTCAAGTCGCTCATCAGCAAGGATGGGGAGCTCACGCTCTTTGCCCCGACCAATTCATTGGTCATCAGCGAGTACGCACCCAACATCGAGCGCGTCAAGCGCCTGATCGCGGCGCTGGATGTGCCCGGTGGCGACGACGAGCTACAGCTCGTGCGCATCCAGTACGCCACGGCGCCCGAGGTGGCCGACAAGCTGACGCAGATCTTCGAGGTCTCGGCACGCTCGACGGGGGCCGCAGCCGCGAGGCGTACGCCGTCGCCAGCTAAGCCCGGGGACACCGGTGGCGGCGAGGGCGATGTCCAAATCTCCAAGATCGTCCCCGATGAGCGCACCAATCAGATCATCATCAAGGCGAACCGGCGCAGCTTTGACGCCATTCGCCGCCTCATTGCCAAGCTGGATGTGCCGATCTCCGATGCCGACCAGGGTCGCGTGCACGTGCACTATCTCGAGAATGCCTCGGCCGAAGATCTCGCGTCGACGCTCTCGTCGCTCGCCCAGGGCCAGAACGCGCGACGTCCGCCCACGGGTCGTCCGGTGGGTGGCGCCCCAGCCCCAGCCGTGCCTGGGGTGGAGACTGCGGAGCTTTTCGAGGGCGAGCTCAAGATCACCGCGGACAAGCCGACCAACTCCCTCATTATCGTCTCGAGCGGTCACGACTTTCGTGCCCTGCGCGGCATTATCGAGATGCTCGACAAGCCCCGGCGGCAGGTCTACGTCGAGGCGGCCATTCTCGAGGTGACGGTCACCGACAGCGATCAGTTCGGCGTCAATTGGCACGTGCCCGGTCGCATTTCCAAGAGCGATCCTGGTGGCAAGTACATCGGCGGTCCCGACACGCTGGGCTTTTTGCAGAGCGCGCAATCAAGTGGCGGCCTGAGCCCGACGCTGGCGGCGCTCAGCTCGCCGACGGCCTTGCTCGGCATGGCGGGAGGGTCGGTAGCGGGGATCGTCGGCAAGGGCATCACGGTGCCTGTCGGGGACGGCCACGTGACGCTGCCGAGCTTTGGCATCATCCTCAAGTGGCTGCAAACTTCTTCCAACGCGCAGATCTTGTCGACCCCTCACATTCTCACCACCGACAACGAGGAGGCGAGCATCGAGGTCGGCAAGAAGATCCCGTTTCAGCGTGGCACGGCACTGCCATCGATGGGCGCACTGTCCACCGGGAGCGGGTCGACAGGTGGAACCGGGGGCCTCGGCTCACTCGCGAGCTACGGCAACCTCTTCTCGTCGATCGATCGTGTCGACGTGTCCTTGAAGCTCACGCTGACGCCGCAAATCAATGAGGGCAACAAGGTGCGGCTAGAAATCGAGCAGCAGCTCGAGGACGTGGTGGAGGTCGATGAGGCGACGCGACAGCCCGTCACCGCCAATCGTTCGGCCAAGACGACGGTCGTGGTCGACGATCAGCAGACGGTGGTGCTCGGCGGCCTCATGCGCGACAACACGGTCAATAGCGAGAGCAAGATCCCGATTCTCGGGGACCTGCCGCTCGGCGGCTGGCTCTTTCGCCAGAGCAGCAAGAAGGTCGAGAAGGTCAACCTGCTGCTCATCTTGACGCCGTACATCATTCACGACGCGGAGGACTTTCGCCGCATCTTCGAGCGCAAGCTCGCCGAGCACGAGGAGTTCGCCGCCGAGTACTACGGTCACGAGCGCGAGTACCGCGCGTACATCGACTATACGCACAAGCTCGGGCCGCTGGCGCACCTGCACAAGCTGCTCTCCGGCGAGAAGAACAAGATGGAAAACGGCGGCCACGGGGACGGCACCGAAACGCTCGTGGCACCCCCGGCGGGCGATGCCGTCGAGTCGATCCCCGTGCCCCCCGGCGCGGTGCGTTCGGACGGCGGGACGGAGCCGGTGGCACCGGAGAGTCCGCCCCAGGGCGGCGATGCGGTCCCGCCCCCTCCCGAGGACGTGCCCCCGGAGGGCTGAGTTGATGACCCAAGCAGTCCATACGAGCGCCGCGCACCTCTTGCCGCTCGGCGAAATTCTCATGCGTCGCGGTGTGCTCGACGAAGCGACGCTCCAAGACGCACTGACGACCCAACGTGACCGCGGCGGGCGTCTTGGCGACATCCTGGTCGGCCAGCGTGTCATCACCGAGCGACAGTTGCTCGACGGGCTTGGCGAGCAGCTCAACATCGAGGTGCTCGATGCGGTGAGCAGCGCCAGCGTCCCCGATGAGCTCATCACCGTGGTGCCGATCAACTTCGCCAAGCAGAACCGACTGCTGCCGATGGAACGTACGGGCGCGCACGTGCGCGTCGTGTGCGCCGATCCACTCGCGCTCGGTGCCCTCGATGACCTCGCGGTACTGCTCGGCATGCCGCTCGAGCTGCGCCTGGCCGAATCGCAGCGCATCATCGACGCCATCAACCATGCCTACGATCGGGGCACTGCGCACGCCGCCGCAGCCATGGAGGAGATGACCGAGGACGGCGGGCTCGACGCTTTTGCTCAAGACCTCGAAGAGGCGGTCGACTTGCTCGACGCCGAGGACGAGGCGCCCATCATTCGGCTCGTCAACTCGCTCATCTCACAGGCCGTCAAAGAGCACGCCTCCGACATTCATATCGAGCCGAGCGAGCGCGACATCGCCGTGCGTTTCCGCATCGATGGCGTCTTGTATGAAAAGATCCGGCCGCCGAAGAGATTGCAGGCGTCCATCGTCAGCCGCATCAAGGTGCAGTCCGATCTCAACATCGCCGAGAAGCGCTTGCCGCAAGACGGTCGTATGCGCATCAAGATCGCCGGCAAAGACATCGACGTGCGCGTCGCCACCGCGCCCACGTCCTACGGCGAGCGCATCACCATGCGCCTGCTCGATCGTTCGTCGGTGCTGCTCGACCTGTCCGACCTCGGCTTCTCACCCGACCATCTCGGTATCGTCGCGAGCCTCATCCGTCGCAGCCACGGCATCATTCTCGTCACCGGTCCCACGGGCTCGGGCAAGACGACGTCGCTGTACGCGTTTCTCTCGTCGATCAATCGACCCAATCTGAACATCCTCACCATCGAAGATCCGGTCGAGTACCAGTTGATGGGCATTAGCCAGACGCAGGTCAATCCGAAGATCAATCTGACCTTCTCGAGTGGCTTGCGCTCGTTCTTGCGCCATGACCCCGACGTCATCATGGTGGGCGAAATCCGCGATCTTGAAACCGCGGAAATCGCCATCCAGGCGGCGCTCACCGGTCACCTCGTCCTCTCGACGATTCACACCAACGACGCGCCCGGCGCGATCACGCGCCTTGTCGACATGGGCGTCGAGCCGTTTCTCGCGGCGTCGTCGCTCGTCGGTATT
>CAYHNK010000411.1:0-3809 GCA_964357695.1 uncultured Bdellovibrionales bacterium
CAAACTCGGTACCGTGCAGATCGACGTCGAGCATGCGCGCGGCCAGTGCGACGCCCGCCTGAAGGGCCTTGGTGGCCTTGCGGCGCGACTCCTCGCCCTCGGTGATCATCGCCCACTTCACGCGCCGGCGTTGCGCATCCATCAGGCGCGCACGTGCGCGCCGCAGCTCGAGCACCAGCATTTGACAGCTGTTGTCGAAGGCCTCGAAGAGCACCTTGCCAGCGGCGCTGTTCGTCAAGCCTTCCAACGCGGCATCGAGCTCCTCGCAAAACCGGTCGTGCACAGGAGCGGCTTCGCCTTCAGTCGCCTCGGCATCCTCGAGGTTCCAGATGGGCTCGTGCTCCTCGACGATGCCCTCCGGCGGCCTCGGCCCGTCGCGAAGAAGCGCAGGCATGGTGGCGAGCAGACTCGCGACATCGCGCATCGACTGCTGCACCTGCTTGGCCGCGCCGCAGAGCATGAGCGACGTGGCCGCCTCGGGCGAGAGCGGCTCGTAGCTCTTAAAGTCAATGACCCGCAACCGTTCGAGCAAGCGCCGACCGCTCTGCATGGCGAACGCGAAGCTGTCGCGCATCTCGTCGCTCGAGCGCTCGAGCTCACTTGCGGTCATGGCGCCCTGTGTCGTAGCCATCGTGCCTACCCTTCCGGTGCATGGACCAGCAAGTGGCGTACCAAGCACAGACCCGGCTATGACGTGCCGTGGGGCCGATCGCGTGGCATTCGAATCAGGGTATGGGTGCCCCAGGGTGCGAGCGCGCCATTCGCAGTTCACTCTTGACGTCTCCGGCCGAGCGGCGCACCTTCTGGCTCACATACGAGGAGAGGTGCCATGCAAGACAAGGACGCCATCGACAAGCTCATCGACGAGGTGCTCGACGGCACCGAGCTGCGGCTGGTGGTTGACAGCTACGGCCTGGAGGAGAATCTCGAGCCGGCGCACGTCCACGTCGAGTGTCGCGTGCACGACGAGCGCACCGGGGCGACGCAGGTCATCGATGGCGATGGCGTCGGTCTCGTGGACGCCGTGTTTCACGGCATGGTAGCGCGCTACGCCGGAGAGTTTCCCTCGCTCACGACCATTCGCTTTGCCGACTTTTCCATCAAGGCGGACGTCACAAGTGGCGGCGGCGCACGCTCGGACATGGCTGCGGTCGCGTCCCTCACGATCGCCAACTCCGCGGGGAACGAGTACATTTTCTCGGACGCGTCGCCGTCGATTACCCGATCGGCGCTTGCCTCGGTGCTGCGCGGCGTCGAGTTCTTCATCAACAGCGAGCGCGCCTTCATCGCCGTGTACCGTGCGCTCAATCACGCCCGTGAGGCCAATCGACCCGATTCCGTCGCCCGTTACACGACGCAACTGACAACGCTGGTGCAAGCCACCTCGTATAGCGAGGTCATCGAGCAGATCCGCAAGAAGGAGCTCGCCGGACCGAAGCACGGCTGATTGGACGGTGCGCCCGGCACGTGGACCCTTGAGCCCTGGGGCGCGCTCCCTGTAGATTGCAGCCAGAAGGAGCGCGACGTGGGTGCACTGCGACCGTACGACGATCTACAAGGCGTCGATCTATCACAGCTCGATCTCAGCGACATCGAGCTGGACATCGAACAGGCGCCGAGCCCGGTGTGGCGCTGGGTTTTTGCCACGGCACTCCTAAGCGTCGCCGGTGTCATCCTCTACCTGCCGACGACCGACTACTACCACGCGATGGGCTCGACGACCTGGGTGTTCTTCGCCTTGTCCGCGGGTGGCACGATTGTCGGCGTGTCCCTCGGCCGCTGGCTCTGGGGAACACTTCAGACCTGGGCGGACCGTTACGCGGCCCGCCTCGCGACGCAGCCCAGACCATCGCACGCACGTCGAATGTTACCTCCAGCCGTCGTCCGCTGGCTGACGCTGTTGGTCGTGCTCGGCGGCTCGGGCTTCATCTTGTTCGGCGTACCGTCCCAGGACATCGGACCCAGCCGTCAGGGCACCAATCTGTGGGTTCTCGCCGCCCTGGGAGCCGTCGTCGTCGGCATCCTGCTCGGCCGGTGGCTGATGATGCAGGCCAGTGCCGCGCGCAACGGCGCGCCGCTGCGTCTGACGATTCGGCTGCCGGCGTGGTTCAAGTGGGTCACCTTGACGATGCTGCTGATAGGCAGCATCGTAGCGCTCATCGGTACGCGCATCTTCGATGACGGTGACACCGGGTCCGTGCAGTTTGGCTTGGGCACGGTAGGGTTTGCGGTCGGTCTGTTCGGCGCCATTTGGATCGCCCGTCGGTTCGACGAGACGGAGCAGCGATTGCAGGCACGTGCGCGCGAACGACGGCGGCGCGCATAGCCTCGCCGAAGACCGCAGAAATCGACCGGATCGCAGATGCAAGTGCTTGACTTTGCGATTCTTTTGCAGTAAACAAGCGCCTGCAACCATGAGGCTTGTTGCGCGCTGCATGCGGCGCGCCAGTCAAGTTTGCCTTGCTTTCTAGGGAGTTGCCGAATCAATGAAAGCTACCGCTTCCGCCCGGTCGAAGTCGTCCGCCGCCACGCAGGCGCGGGCCGCGAAGACACGCCGCGTCACCAGTCACCGGGCGACGCCGGCTGTACGGCCCGTCGTACGCCACGTCGAGGCTCCGGTGGTGCACATTCCCGAGCCACAGCTGCCGTCGGCCATGCGTGATGACCCGACGATGGATCGCCGCATCATCAACGGCATGCTGCACGATCGGCAGAGCTTGATGACGGACATGGCCAAGCGTGGCTGGAGCGGCGCAGACGTGCTGCGGCGCGCCGCCGACCTCGGCTTTAGCGAGGCCTTCATCCGTCAGGTTCAAGGTGTCGCGGCCGACCTCGCAGGCGAGCGACCCGGCGCCAAGAAGACTCCCATGTCGCTCGCGGCGCGCACGTGTCTGTCGTGCGATCGCGTTTTTCTGTCGAGCGGCCCGGGAAACCGCTTGTGCATGCGCTGCCGCGGCGGTGACGCTGGCCTTGCACAGCTATGAGTTGACATTCGCGGTCGTCCATCCTATGGACACACCGCGATTCGGTGGTGGGCGTAGCTCAGTTGGTAGAGCTCTGGATTGTGGCTCCAGCGGCCGGGGGTTCAAATCCCCTCGCTCACCCCACTTCTTAGCGCGCCCCGTGCATGAGCATCAATGATCCCGGGCTACAATCACAACGTTAAGTATAAAGAGCGGGTCTACCACGTTCAGACCGAGGACTCTGGCGTCGCCAATCCGCACGTCATCACGCACCTGTTCGTCGGCGGCAACATCATCGAGTCGCGCAAGACGTCCTATGCGGACATCTCTAAGAGTGATCGGCTCTCCGAGCTCTTGGTCGAGATCATGCAGGCGCAGCACAAGACGATGCTCAAGGAGCTCATCGCCGGCAGCCTCGACGCAAAGATCGCCGAGCGCTCCGCCGGAGCGGCGACGCTCAACGGCCCCGCACCGCTCAACGTCGACGCCGGTGCACAGCAGCGAACGTCGTTTATGGTCGGTCCGTCGGCTGCTAGTCCCGCTGGCACGACAGCACGCCCGCTTGCGCCGCCACCAGCGCCCGCTCGCCCACGCCCGACGTCGCCACCCGCCTTTACAGCACCACCCCCGCCTGCACCGCGTGCCCCCGCCGGCGATGTGGTCTCGAGCTTCTTTGGCTCAGCGCAGCCAGCCGGCCCCATCATCGAAGCCGAGACGCTGCAGAAGGCCTTCGATTCGCGCAATGAGTCGGCCGTCGACTCGTTGTTTGGCGAAGACCTGATCAGTGAGAAATCACTCGACGAGGTGATCCTGTCCTACCTCGCCGAAGACTTGCTGGACAAGTAG
>CAYHNK010000412.1:0-3796 GCA_964357695.1 uncultured Bdellovibrionales bacterium
CCGCACGCGGCGTGAATGGCCCGGCGGACCTCGGACGACAGGCGCTCGCCCTCGGCCATGGGCAACCCGGCCGCGAGCGACAGCTGCACCTCAGAGAACACTTGGTCGCCTGCCTGGCGCACGCGTACACGGTGGGCGTACCCCTCGGGGAGTGTGTCGCGCACCGCGGCCTTGACGCGAGCGACGATCTCCGTGGGTGCATAGTCGATGAGCACATCCATGGCGCGTCGGCCTAGGCGCAGCGAAACGTAGAGAATGATGAGCGCGACGATGCTCGCGGCGATGGGATCGGCCACCGCCAACGCCGGGATGTGCAGCCGGTCGCCGATGAGTACACCGACGAGGCCGACGATGACGACGGCGGAAGAGGCGATGTCGGTGCTGAAATGCAGTGCGTCCGCCTCGAGGGCCTGACTGCCGCTGCGCTTGGCGACGCGCGAAAGATCGCGAGAGCGCACGGCGTCGACGACGATGGAGATGCCCATGACGACAAATGCCCAGATGCTGGGCTCGACCTCGGGCCCGCCACCCATGAGGCGCCGTACAGCCTCATAGATGATCCACACGGACGTGATGATGAGTAGCACCGTCTCAGCGAGTGCCGATAGGTTCTCGATCTTGCCGTGGCCAAAATGATGGTCTGCGTCCGGTGGGCGCCAAGACGAGTGCACCGCCCACAAGGTGAGACTCGCGGCACCAAAATCGAGTAGCGAGTTCGGGGCCCCGGCGAGCACCCCGCGCGACCGGGGCGCGAGCCCGACGATCAGCTTGATGACGGTCAAGCCGAAACCCGCCATGACGCTGGTGCGTGCCGCCCGAACCTTGTCGGCAATCATTGCTTGGCGATGAGCTAGATCTGCGGCAGGCATGGCGGCCTCCGACGGCCGGTGGGGCGCATCGAGGCTCACAGCCATACGGTCGAAATCGTGAGCCTGTCAATGCTCAGGAAAGCAGCGCCAGGACGTCGTCTTGGGAGATGCGCTTGGCCGAGGCCCCAGGGGTGTCCGACAGCAGGGCGTTGGCGAGATCGAGCTTGCGGGCGGCCATGTCGAGCACCCGCTCTTCGATGCTGTCGGCGCAGACGAGCTTGTAGACATTGACCTGGTGCAGCTGCCCGAGTCGATGCGTGCGGTCGGTCGCTTGCTGCTCGACGGCCGGGTTCCACCAGGGGTCGTAGTGCATCACCGTGTCGGCGCGGGTGAGCGTGATGCCGGTGCCGCCCGCCTTGAGGCTGACGACGATGACCGGAGGGCCTTGCGGATCTTGGAAGGCTGCGATGACGCGGTCGCGGTGGCGCGTGCCCCCGTGCAGCCACAGCGGTGTGACGCCGAGCGCTTCGATGACGGCGATGATGCGCTTTTGCATCTGCACGAATTGACTGAACACGACGATGCGGCGCTCGGAGGCCAGCGCCTCGCGCATCAGCTCTTCAAATAGCGCGAGCTTCGCCGAGCCCGGGACGCGCAGGCCGGGAGGCGCCGGCAAGAGCGACGGGTCGCAGGCGATCTGCCGCAGCCGCGTGAGGGCCGCGAGGATGTCGAGATGCGTGCGCGCGATACCCTGCTTGTCGATCTTGCGCGCCACGTCGCGTCGCAGCTCGGCGGCGACGTGATCGTAAAGGGCGCGCTGCGCCGGGAGCATGTCGCAGCGGACGATGCTCTCCACTTTGGGGGGGAGCTCACGCGCCACGGTGGTCTTCAGGCGCCGCAGAACGAGCGGTGCAGTGCGCGTGCGCAGCAGCTCCTGCGCCTCGCCTGAGCCAGCGATGATACCGCGGCCGTAACGCTTGCGAAATTGCCGCAGGCTGCCGAGAAATCCTGGCGCGAGAAAGTCGAAGGCCGCCCAGAGCTCTTCGGGGTGATTCTCGATGGGCGTGCCGCTCAGGGCGAGACGCCGCTCGCTGACGATCTTGCGCACGACGCGCGCGTTTTGGGTGGCTGCGTTCTTGGCACTCTGCGCCTCGTCGAGAATGAGATAGCGAAAACGCGTGCTCGCGAGCCGCTCGACGTCGCGTCGCAAAATGCCATAGCTCGTCACAATCACGTCGGCGCCATCGAGGTGGAGGGCCTCGCGCGCCTTGGGCGTGCCGTGCCACACGACGACTTTCAGTGATGGCGCAAAGCGAGCGGCCTCGTCCCTCCAGACGCCGAGCACGGACGTGGGCGCCACGACGAGAGACGGGGCGTGGCCGTCGCTCTCGCGCACCGCCAAGAGCAGCGCCAGGGCCTGCACGGTTTTGCCAAGACCCATGTCGTCGGCGAGAATACCGGTCAGGCGGTGGCGATGGAGCATCATCAGCCAGTCGAGACCGCGCCGCTGGTAGTCGCGCAGTTGCGCGCGCAAGCCCTCGGGGACGGGCACCTCGCGCGGTGCTTCGAGACCCGCAAGCTCGGCGAGCCAGGTCTCGGTGGCGGCGTCGGCGGCGGCTACCTGGGCGACGTTGCCGAGAGCGCGCAGCAGGCCGATGCACAGGGGGCTCACGAGCAGTCGCGAGCTCGTTGCGCCGAGGTCATCGAGAATGCGCAGGCTACGGCGAAACTTGGCGGACGGCGCGACATAGCTACCGTCGACGAGGCGCAGATAGCGGTCGCCGCGGCGCATCCACTCGAGCAGCTCGGCGATGCTGGCCAGATCGACGAGCTCGTCGGGCGACTCGCGCACGCCCAGCTGGAGATCCAAAAGACCCCGGTGCTCCTCGAGGCGCACCTCGGCGCGCAGATGCAGGTCTTGACGAAAGTGCGGCGCGTGGTCGCTGCGGTCGACGAGCCACGCGTCGGGGAACACGCCGGTGCGTGGATCGGCCACCGCGAGCGCGGTCTGCCCGCGCGAGACGAAGAGCTGCGCCTCCGGGTCAAAGCGCGCGCCGACGCGCCGCATGACTTCGCGAGCATCGAGCTCGGTCGCCAGATCCCGCTCGATGAGCGCCCCGTGCGTGCCCGGCTGCGGCAAGAGGTAAGGTGACATCGGCGCCCGGCCGGTGAGCGTGACGCGCTGTCCTGCGTACTGGGCTTCGAGCGTCATGCGCACGAGGGGCTCATCGGCCTCGGTCTCGACGGGCAGAAGGCGCACGATGAAGCGCTCGGGGGGGGCGCGGCGCACGGCGAGCAGCTCGAGATCCTTGGGGGGCACGCCAGCGCGGGTCAGGGAGCTGACGAGCGCATCGCGCTCCGCGGGCGAAAGCTCAGCCCCAAGGCGCCGCATCGGATCGCGTACCCACGAAGTCAGCTCCCAAGGGTTGGGCGACACGACGGGCGCCGCGTCGCCGCCCTGGAGCCAGAACGCCTGCGCGCCGATGACCAGACGACCGGCGTCGAGCTCGTACCAGCCGCGGGTCTCGCTGTGCAGGCTGAGGCGCACTTCGAGCGAGCCGTCGCCGCGGGCCTCGATGCGCATGCGCGGGGAGAGTGGCTCCTCGAGCACGTGCAGGTCGTCGGTGCCGATGGTCGTCGGTCGTTGGGCGAGCAGGGGCAAGAGACGAGCGAGCTGCGCCTCGGTCAACTGTCCGAAGGTCGTGCCGGAGCGCATCTCGCGGGTGATGGCCTGGTCGAGGGCGTGCAATGTCGGCATGAGGCGGCGCAGATCGGCGTCCCCGAGCGGCGCTTCTCCGGGCGCAAGCAGGGCATCGACGTGAACGGAGGTCGAACGGCCCTCGGTGTGTAGTCGGTAGCGCAGACGAATGGGGGACATGGCGAGCTGGCCAATGTCGCACGGACGTTGGTCAGTGACAAGGCCCACGACGCCGCGGGCGCAGATCCGATTGAGTGCCGACTACTTTTCTCCGCGTCCCTGAGGAGCC
>CAYHNK010000413.1:0-3766 GCA_964357695.1 uncultured Bdellovibrionales bacterium
CGCCGCACACCTCGGCCATGCCCGGATGGACGGCCGCATCGCTGTCGTCACAGTCCACTTCGGTCGTGTAGCCGTCGTGGTCGGTGTCTACCGTCGGGGTCGGGCCCCCGGTGTCGACCGTGCCGCTGCCGCACCCTGCTGCAAGTAGCACGGCGAGCAACCATGCCAAAGCGCTGCACCGACCCTGCGCGGCCATCAACACCGGAAGTCGTGCTCTCGAAAACATGCGCTTCTCCTCACCACGAGACGCACCACCCACTCCCCGAAGGTCGTGCGTACCTCGGGTGCTAGTCTTTCTCTGTCGGCACGCAGACTCCCGCCGCATCGTACACGCACGCCGACGCGTAGATCGGACCCGGCGATTGCATGGCGATGCCTAGCCCGAGCGCCGCCAGCGGCGCCATCGAGCCGTAGTACAACATGTCGCTGCTTTTCACTTCGCCACGGTACTGGTAGCCGAGCGCGCCACCGCCCAAGAGGCCGGCCACGCCGGCGGCGAATCCTGCATATGCGAGGTCGGTCAGTGCACCCAGCCCTTCGTCGTCAGTGGCGTAGGCTCCGGCCGCAACGCCCGCGATGGCCATGGCAGCCGCCGAAATCATCGACGTTCCGATCATCGCGTTGGACGTACCGAAGTCGTTCCTTTCGGGATGACCGGCGTAGCGCTTTTCGCGCGCATACGTTGCACCTCCGGCGTACGCCAACGGGGTCAGCACGCCAGCGACTTGCCACCAGCCGATGCCTCCTGGCTGTGGGGGACAGCTGCACGGGCGCGCAATCGGAGCGGGAGCTGGTGGCGGCGGCACATGGGATGGCAGTGGCAGTGGCGCCTGAAACGCAATGACCGGCGGCGGGGCAGGTCTTTGTGCTTCAGGCGGCGGTATCGCGGCGTAGTGCGGCGGTACGACGGTGCAGGCGGTCAGCATGCCGCTTGCGCGTTTGGACTTCTTCGCCCGGCCGCCGAAGTCGACCTCGAAGAGGTCGTAGAGACCGGAGTGCAGGAGCAAGCCCTTGCGCAGCACGATCGAGCCCTCGACGAGCACGACCCCAGCATCGATCTCTTTTGGCGACAACGCGGCCTTCTCTTCGAGCGTCGTCTTGTCGAGCCAATGCAGCTTGTCGTTACGCACGAGCAAAAGCGTTTCTTTGTCGACCAATCCGAGGGCGTGCCCCATCGTGCCGACGCCGCGCTCGCGTGCCACCTCGCCAGTCGCCAGGTCAATCGTCTGTACTTCCCCGGATTGTGCGGAGTAGGCGTAGAGCGTCTTGCCTTCAGGGTCGAAGGCAACGCCGTACGTGACCTTCGGCAAATGGAACGCGTGTACCTCTCCGCTGCCGAGCTCAACGAGATAGCCCTTGGCGCTTTCTCGTGCGAGCTCGGCATATTCGACAAACAAGGCGCGGTCGTGCTCGGCGTCGTAGTACAGCTGCTTCGGGGTAAGTTTTAGCTCGGGCGCGAAGGTCGTGACGGTGCGCAGTTGCTCCCCTGCGCCCACCACGGTGATCTGGCCCTGCTGTGTTACGGCAATCATGCATTCGCGCCGCGCTGGCGAAAAGGCGATGGCCTGAAATCCAAACGCGACGCTGGCAAAGCTCGTCGCGGCTAGCGGCAAGCTGCGGCGAAACTCCCCTGAAGCAAGATCCCATTCGACATACCAGTAACGGCTGGCCTGAAGCTGCGCGTTCGACACGAGCATGCCCACCGTTTTTGTCTCGACATCCAGACACAGCAGATCTTCGACATAGTAGCCCGGACGGTTTTCCAACTGGGTGGCGAGCTGCATCGGCGGCAAAGGCATGCCGCAGGCCTTATGGGCTTCGAGATCCATGAATCCCGCGACGTTGCGCTGCATGTTGAGGCCCAGATACGCCGCTCGACCCCGGTCGACGAGGTGCTTTAGCTTCCAGGTGTAGTAGACGAGTACGTCGCTCTGCTTGGTCACGGTATGTTGCAGCACCTTGAATGCCGGTGTTGCAGCACGAGCGGCGGGTGGCGCGAGCCCCATCAGGGCGACGAGGACATAGGGACGCACTTGTTACGGCTCATAGGCGCCGATGGCTGGCGGGCTCGGTCGCGTCGCCCCGGCGAAATCGAGGGCAGACCCATACGCAGCGGTCCCCGCGCCAATAAGCGGCGAGCCCGCGCCTGGCGTGAAATCGGTCCCCGGCGCCGTGAACAACGGGTCGCCGGTGATGGACTGCGTATCGAAACCCGACGCCGCTTGCCAGTCCGCGAGCGTGCCCTGCCCTGCGACCCAGACGGACGAGGCGGCGACCTGGCAATGATTGTTGTCGATGAAGGCATAGTCGGACTGCGCGAGCGGGTAGTCAAAGCACCTGAAGGGGCCATTGGTTCCCGTCCCCGTGCCGCTGTAGGTGACGCTGTTGTTGGCGATGATGTGACCGGTGCCTTCGGTACCCACCGCGATACCGACACCGCTGTTGTTGGCGTTGGGGCCATACCAGATGGTGTTGTTCCGGATGATGTTGCGGGTGTTCACATCGTCGGCGATACCTCCGCGAACCGATCCACTGGGCACCCCAATCCCGGTCGCCTCCATGGACGTCTCGTGGATGATGAGGTTGTTTTCGATCACACAATCGGGGCAACCGGTGACCGTAAACGCCAGGTTCCCGCCATTGCGAATCGTGTTGCCGGAAAATACGGCGTTGCGGTGATAGATCGGCGCTGCGGCGTTGGTGAAGTTGTTGAATTCGATACCCCAACACCCGCCGGTGGTGGCAGCCGCATCGATGTCGACGACGTTGTCTTTGACGAGCAAGCCGTCGACGGCCATGTGACCTTCGACGGGCGCGCCTAAGCAGGTCGGGCCGTACTGGCCACGAATATAGTTCCCCACAACGCGCACGTTGGTGATCTCGTCGCCGGACGCGAAATAGAGGGTATGATCGAACACGGTGCTGCTACCGTTGCCGTCCCAGTAGTTGTACGAGATGTCATCGTTGTCGCCGCCGCCAAGATAGCCCATGACCGTGGCGTTGGAGATGTAGCTTCCCGTGAGCTTGATGTTCCTCGTGTTGCCAGCATTGCTCTCGTTGTAGACGGCAATGGTGAAGGCATCGAGGTCGAGGTTGCACATCGTCACATCGTGTGCCGCCTCGTAGAAGAAGAAGCCGTGGTTGCCGTTCGTACCGCCGTCCCCCTTCAGCTTCAGATTGAGAAGACGCACGCCCCCCATGCCGTTCCAGAATCGGAAGAGCTGCCTGTCTCCGGCGGCATTGTTGATGATGGGTTTCGCCGTGCCCGCAAAAGTCGTCGGGGTGTATTCCCGCAGATCGTTGCACGCGCTTCCCGCGCCACATCGATTGCTGCCTATGTAGAGGTTGCCCGCGGAGTCGAAGGCGCCGCCCTTGCAGAGCGCCACCGTGTCGTTGACAGCGAGCGTGCCAAAGCGACTCTCGGCGTTGGCGATGGTTTGCCGAGGTAGCAGCGGGTCGGTGCCGACGTTGCCGTCGTCACCCGCCACGCAGCCACCTTGTGCTCCAGTGCCGCAGTCGCAGTAGTAGTAGACCGTGCCACGCATGGGCTCCGCCGCGCACGCCGCTGCCACCTCGGCAATCGACGTGGGCGTCTCGATGGGAGGTGGACACGTGAGATCGCTGCCGGAACAATCCTGGTCGACGCCGTCACCACAGGCTTCTGCGGCTCCGGGATGCACGGCGCTCACGCTGTCGTTGCAGTCGTCGCCGCCACACAGGGCGTCGTCGTAGCCGTCGCCGTAGCCAGAGCCGCAGCACGCCCACC
>CAYHNK010000414.1:0-3739 GCA_964357695.1 uncultured Bdellovibrionales bacterium
GCCATCACCTCCCAGGCGACGAGCAGCACCATGGCGTCGCGCGCCACGACAACGAAGATCATGGCCGCCGGCAGCACGCCATACGCGAGGCGCGTGCGCCTGGCGGTCGGGTGACTCGGTGCGAAGTAGCCAGCCCCGTAGACGGCACCGAGCGCCGGGATGACGAGCACGACCACGAGAAACGCCACGCTCATGGCATCGAGTCCGATGGCGAAGCGACCCAGGGGCACTGGCCAGGGAAAAGAAAGCTCGACCGGCTGGGGCATGGTCAGCGACAGCGCGGTGCCCGAGATCCCGGTCACGGCGGCGAGCACCGCGACGACGCCGGCGAGGCGTGCCCGAAACCAGCCCGAGACCGCAAACAGCGCGCTCGCGCCGAGCAGCAGCACCCAGATCAATGTTGCCACAGCGCCTCCACGAGCTCACCGACCGGCAGCGTCGCGGCGAGCATCACTACCATCGCCACAAAGATGTACAACATGTAGACCTGAACCCGTCCGCTCTGGATCGGCCGTGCGCGCATGAGGGCTCGCCCAGCGCGGCGAAACGCTGGCAACACACTGCCCTCCAGGACGACGTCATCGACGTGCGTGGCAAAGTGCGATGCGCCAGGTAGCACGTTGCGCACCTGGGCGTCATGGGTCGTCGGGTGCAGCACGCCGCGAAACAGCGTCACCAAGGTGTCGGCAAACGACGAGGCCGTGTACTGCATCCGCGCGGTCGGTGCCGCGTAGCCGCAGTCCCACGTAACAGCGCGAGGCGTCGCGCCCGTCGCGCGACGACGTTGCCACAGCCAACCGAGCACCGTTGCGCCCAAGAGCGCCACCGCGAGCCCTGATAGCTGCGCAAGCGGCACATGCGTCGCAAGCGGCGTGAGGCCCGGGGTTTGCGCGCCGTGTGCAAAGGAGGTCACCGCCCGATCGAGCGCGGGCATCACAAGCCAGGGCGCAAGCCCGATGGTGAGACAGAGTCCCGCAAGGATCCCCATCGGCGTGAGCATCGTCGCCGGTACCTCGTGCGCGCCGCGTGCGACGTCGCTGCGCGCTTCCCCCAAGAAGACCGCGCCGTACACCTTGATAAAGCAAGCGAGCGCGAGGGCCCCAGCGAGGGCGAGCGCCGGGGCGCCCACCGCGACGAGTGCCGCACCGTCCGGACGCGCGGCATCGAAGAGCCCGAGATAGAGCAAGAGCTCGCTGACCAAGCCGTTGAGCGGTGGCAATCCCGTTATGGCGATGGCACCGACGAGGAAAAAGAGCGCCGTGTACGGCTGGCTCTTCGCGAGACCGCCCAAGAGATCGATCTGGCGCGTCCCCGTGGCATGCACCACCGAACCGGCACCCAGAAACAAGAGGCTCTTGAAGAACGCGTGATTCCAGACGTGCAAGAGGGCACCGCCGAGCCCGAGCACGACCCACAGCGGGTGACCCAGCCGCTGGCCGAGCAAAGCGAGCCCCACGCCGAGCAGGATGATGCCGATGTTCTCGATGCTGTGGTAGGCAAGGAGTCGCTTGAGGTCGTGCTGACCGAGCGCAAAGAGCACCCCGACGACGGCGCTCAGCGCGCCCAGCGTGAACACCATCGCCCCGATCCCCGCGGGAAGCGCCGCGGTGGCAAGACTTGCCACCCGCAGGATGCCGTAGACGCCCATTTTGAGCACGACGCCGGACAAGAGCGCGGAGACGTGTGACGGCGCGCTCGCATGCGCTGAGGGCAGCCACACGTGCAACGGCACAAATCCCGCCTTGATGCCGAAGGCGATGATCCCGACGAGCACGGTGAGCGTCGTCGCCGTTGATGCGGGCAGCGGTGCAAAGCCGAAGGTGCCGGTCGCAGACTCGATGCGGGAGAACATCCACCACGAGCCGAGCACGGTGGTGTGCGCCGCGATGAGGTAGAGGTACGCCGCGGCACGCACCTCTTCCTTCTCGTGCTCGGTACCGACGAGGAAGAACGCGCTGAGTGCCATCACCTCCCACGCCGCGAGAAAGGCGACGCCGTTTTCGCACAGCACCAACGCCACCATCGCCGCGGTCATGAGCGCATAGCAGCCACGCACGAACCGTTCGCCGCGCGGGTGATGGTCCGCGCTCCAATAGCCGAGGGCATAGACGGCACCGAGCGCGCCGACGACACCGATGGGAACAAGGAAGATGGCCCCGAGGGCATCGAGTCGAAAAGCCAAGGCCCCGCCGGGCACCGGCCAGAGGTAGCGCACGGCCTCGGGCGGCGCGCCGTAGAGAACGGCAAGCCCGGCGCCGCTCGCACAAGCTCCCCCCAGCACCGAGAGCGCCGCGGTGACACGCGCCGGTGCTATCGCGGACAGCATTGCCGCGAGAACGAGCAGGATCACTGCGGCGAAGCCGAGATCGATCATACCCACAGACTCGATCCCTTACGCCCTACGGTTCCGCGAGGCCACCCTCGGCTTGACGAAATAGCTCCAACAGGGCGTCTCGCCCCGCTTGTGCGCGCAGCGCGTCTTGCAGGGCCGGCACGCGCAGGGTGTAGGCGAGACGCGACAGCAGGTGCAGATGGGCACGCACCGTCGGGCTCGTGATGACAAAGAGCGCGTGCACCGGCTTGCCGTCGATGGCGTCAAAGTGCACGGGATGCTCGGGAAAGCAAAGCGTCACCGAGGGCTTGGAGAGGTGTAGCACGATCGGATTGCGCACGTGCGGGATGGCGATGCCATCACCAATGCCGGTTGAGCCCAGCGACTCACGCGCGAGCAGCACCGCGAGCAGCATCTCTCGATCGACATCATCGGCAAGGCGCAACGCCTCGACGCACGCCCGCAACACGCTGCGCTTGTCGTCGCCCCCCACACGATAGAGCACGCCGCCCGCACGCAAAGCGTCGAGCAAGGATGGCGGGGGGAGCGCAGGCTCGGGCTCGGTGAACGCATCCGGTGACAGCGTCACCCGGCGCGCTGTGGCCCATTCAAGCAGCTCCGCGCGGTTAAAGCGCAGCTGCTGACCCAAGCGGTACGCGGGCAGCTTGCCGCCCTGGACCCAGCGATAGACCGTCTTCTCGGAAACGTTGAGCAGGTGGGAGACATCGCTGACAGACAATTGCATGCGCGCCACTCCGTGTACAACTGTGGACAGCTATACAGGCGTGGTCACTGTTGTTCAAGTCTTAGGTTGGTAGCGCAACACCGGCCGTCTGGCGGCCTCCGCCTCGTCAAAGCGTCGCGCAGGTGCCCGATGCGGCGCCGTTTTGACCATCTCGGGATCCTCACGCGACTCGCGGTCGATGGCCAGCATCGCCTCGACAAACTCATCGAGCATTTCGCGGGGCTCGTTCTCGGTGGGCTCGATCATGAGCGCCCCGGGAGCAATCAACTGGAAGTACACGGTCGGCGGATGAAAGCCATAGTCAATGAGGCGCTTGGCGATATCGAGGGTGGTGACGCCCCGCTCTTTTTGCCGCTTGTCGGTGAGCACCACTTCATGCATCGAGGGCGCGTCAAAGGCGAGCGCGTACGTGTCGCGCAGCCGGGCGCGCAGGTAGTTCGCCGCCAAGATGGCATCGGGGCCGACGCGTGCGAGACCCTCGCGGCCGAGCGCGCGCATAAAGCTGTGCGCTCGCAGCAACATACCGAAATTGCCGTGGAAGCTGCGTACCTTGCCGATGCTCTTGGGGCGATCGTCGTCCAGCCGCGCGTGGGCCGCTGCCCCCACCACCACCGGCACGGGCAAGTAAGGCTCGAGCGCTGCGACACAAGCCCCCGGCCCTG
>CAYHNK010000415.1:0-3714 GCA_964357695.1 uncultured Bdellovibrionales bacterium
GTGACGCGCGCGCAGATCGAAGAGATCGCCAAAATCAAGATGCCCGACCTCAACTGCAAGGATCTTGCAGGCGCGATGAGCGTCATCGAGGGAACGGCCAAGAGCATGGGCATCGAGGTCAGGGGCTAACGAGCTCGACAAAGCAGGAGGCACGCTATGGGCGCGCCGCTCGAACTGCGAAGGAGTGAGGATGTCAAAGCCAGGTAAGCGATATCGAGAGAGCGCAGAAAAGATCGACCGCGACAAGCGCTACGACGTGGGTGAGGCCATGCAGATCGTGCACAGCCTCAAGCGCGCCAAGTTCGACGAGTCGGTAGACGTGGCGATCCGGCTCGGCGTCGATCCGCGCCAGTCCGATCAGATGGTGCGCGGCGTCGTCATGCTGCCGCACGGCACGGGTAAGACCGTACGCATCTTGGTCTTCGCCAAGGGCGACAAGGAGCAAGAGGCCCGTGACGCGGGTGCCGATTTTGTTGGCTCCGAAGACTTGGTCGAGAAGATCAAGGGCGGCTGGCTCGACTTCGACAAGGCGATCGCCACGCCGGACATGATGCCCAAGGTCGGTCCCATCGCGAAGATCCTGGGACCTCGTGGTCTGATGCCCAACCCGAAGGTTGGCACAGTGACCACCGACATCGCGCGTGCTGTTAGGGAAGAGAAGGCGGGTCGCGTGGAGTTTCGCGTCGACAAGGCCGGCATCGTCCATGCGCAAATTGGTCGGGCAAGCTTTGGTGCCGACAAGCTGGGTGACAACTTCAATGCCCTGATGGTGCAGGTCGTGCGTCTCAAGCCCGCGACGGCGAAGGGCATTTACATGCAGGGCATCACGGTCTCGAGCACCATGGGACCCGGTGTACGCATCGACCCACTCAAAGCACAAGCCGCGGTGGCCAAGGAGTAAGTCATGTTGCGTACACAAAAGGAAGATTTCGTTGGCGGCATGAAGGCGGAGGTGCAGAAGGCCTCTTCGGTGCTGTTTTTCGACTACACCGGTCTGACCGTGGCGGAGGCGCATTCATTGCGCGGCAAGCTGCGGCAGGCGCAGGTGAAGTACCAGGTGGTCAAGAACACCTTGATGGCGCGTGTGCTCGAGGGAACCAAGGCCGCATCGGCCAAGAAGTATCTCAAAGGCACGCCCACGGGTGTGGCGCTCAGCTACGAGGATCCATCGGCTGCCGCCAAGGTGGCGGTGGAGTTTCTCAAAGAGTGCAACCACATCAAGCTCAAGGGCGGCGTGCTCGACGAGCAGGCCATCGGCCCCAAGGAGGTCGAGGCGCTCTCGAAGATGCCCAGCCGCGCGCAGCTACAGGCAAACGTGGTGGCAGCAGCGCTCAGCCCCGGCCGCACGCTGGTGGGCCAGATGCTGAGTGCGGGACAGCGTATCGCGGGTATCATCGCCAAACGGGTCGATGATCTCGAGGGCTCCGGGACCTAGGGAATTAGCAAGTGATGTCGATTGCACGCCCGGACGCGCGGTCGAGATCAAGAAATCAACTGCGGGAAGCGTTGAAGGAGCAAGACAATGGCAGAGGCAGCACGGAACTGGAACTCCGATATCAAGAATCTGGGCGAGAAGATCGTCACATTGACGCTCTTGCAGGCCAAAGAGCTGGGTGACTACCTCAAGGAGGAGCACGGGCTCGAGCCGGCAGCCGGCGGCGTGATGATGGCCGCTCCGGCCGCGGCCGCCGTCGCGGTCGAGGAGCCGACCGAGTTCAACGTCGTCCTCATGGAGGCAGGCGCCAACAAGATCCAAGTGATCAAGGAAGTGCGTGCGGCGACGGGTCTCGGCCTCAAGGAGGCCAAGGACCTCGTGGACGGCGCGCCGAAGACGGTCAAGGAAGCACTCCCCAAGGCCGACGCCGAAGAGCTCAAGAAGAAGCTCGAAGCGGCAGGCGGCAAGGTGGAGATCAAGGCGTAGTCACGCACCGCAGGCCGGCATGCCCGTGCAAGCGGATACGTGGAAGAACGCCGTTCAGCTGTCGCTCGCGACACTCGGGCGTAGGTGTGCCCGAGTGTCGCGCGTGGCCGTGGTGCGGGTGACGAAGGCAGCTTGACTGCAGGGCGATGCGGACGCGTCGCCCTCTATCTTTTTTACGACGGAGCATCTCTCGATGGCCGCACAGATCCAAGACAACTTTCGCATTCGAAAGAGCTTCGCGAAGATCCACAGCTTGATCGACATCCCGAATCTCATCGAGATTCAGAAGCGCAGCTACGACAAGTTCCTGCAGCTCGATGTCGATCCGATGCAGCGCGAAGACGTCGGATTGCAGGCGGTCTTCAAGCGGGTCTTCCCGATCAAGGACTTCAACGAGAGCGCGTCGCTCGACTTCGTCAAGTACGACATCGATGCGCCGAAGTACGATGTCGACGAGTGCCACTCGCGCGGCATGACGTATGCGGCACCGATGAAGGTGTCGATTCGCCTCATCGTCTGGGAGAAGGACGAAGTCACCGGACAGCAGAGCATCCGCTCGGTCAAAGAGCAGGACGTCTACTTCGGTGAGATCCCGCTGATGACGGCGTACGGCACGTTCATCGTCAACGGCACCGAGCGCGTCATCGTCTCGCAGCTGCACCGCAGCCCCGGCGCCTTCTTCTTTGTCAACCAAGACAAGTCGAAGACGGCGGCAAGCGGCAAGCTTCTGCACAGCGCGCGTATCATCCCGAATCGCGGCTCGTGGTTGGACTTCGAGTTTGACACCAAGGACATCTTGCACGTGCGCATCGACCGGCGACGTAAGATGCCGGCGACGGTACTCCTGAAGGCCCTGACGTTTTCGACCAAGCAACTTCTCGACTACTACTACGACACCGAGACCATCTACCTACTCGGCAAAGGTAAGTTCGAGAAGTCGGTCAACACGAAGCTCTTGCTCGGCCAGCGGGCGACGCGTGACATTCGTGATCCGGAGACGCGCGAGATCATCGTGCGCAAGAACCGCAAGTTCACGAGGCTCGCCATCAAGCGTATCGAGCAGCTCAAGCTCGAGCGCATCTCCGTCGATGAAGAAGAGGTGGTTGGCGCGGTCAGCGCCGAGGACGTCATCGATACGAAGACGGGCGAGGTGTGGCTGCAGACCAACGAAGCTCTGACGGCGGAGAAGCTCGACGAGCTGCGCGAGAGTGGTGTTGAAGCTGTCAAGGTGCTCTTTATCGACGGTCTCAATGTCGGTTCCTACCTGCGCGATACGCTGCTCGTCGACAAGGTCGAGAGCGAAGACGAGGCGATCCTCGAGATCTATCGTCGGTTGCGCCCCGGAGATCCGCCCACGCTCGAGACGGCGCGTACGCTGTTTCAAAATTTGTTCTTCAATCCCGAGCGCTACGACTTGTCGAAGGTCGGTCGCTTGAAGCTGAACCACAAGTTCAACCTGGACGAGTCGATCGACAACACGGTGCTCACCAAGCGCGACATCCTCGAGGTGGTGCGCTATCTGTTGGATCTCAAGAACGGCAAGGGTCAGGTGGACGACATCGACCACCTCGGCAACCGCCGCGTGCGCTCGGTCGGCGAGCTACTCGAAAATCAGTTTCGCGTGGGTCTGGTGCGCATGGAGCGGGCCATCCGCGAGCGCATGAGCCTGCAAGAGATCGAAACGCTGATGCCGCACGATCTCATCAACGCCATGCCGGTCTCGGCGGTGATCAAAGAGTTCTTCGGCTCCTCGCAGCTGTCGCAGTTTATGGACCAGACGAATCCGCTGTCCG
>CAYHNK010000416.1:0-3701 GCA_964357695.1 uncultured Bdellovibrionales bacterium
CTCGCGATTGCCCCACAGGATGCGGCCGGTGGCCTGCGCGCCGTCGCTCGAGGGCGCTGTGTCGGTGACCGGCCCCAGGTCATCGGCGCCAGCAACCAGAGCCGAGTCCTCCACCTGCGTCGCTCCGGGTTGCGACAAGAAGGCGAGGGCGTCCTGGTTGTAGAAGAGTTGGTCGCACAGGTCGTCGACGAGCCGCGCGTAGCCGTCGTTCATGCTGCCCAGGGCGCCGTGCATGACGTTGATCGAGTGCTCGAGTCGCACGGTCTTCTCTCCCGTCGTGCTGACGAGTCGGAAGTCCGCGGCGAGCCCAAGGGTCACAGACATGGGCTCGGTGCGCTGCGCAACTTTCACATTGCCCACCTCCAGCGTCACCGGCCGCGCTCCGTCGCCACCGAGACGGCGCAACAGGGCGTTGCCGAGCGCCTCGTGCGGTGCGACGCCGAACGCGGTCGTGTCGCCTCGGGCCACATCGACGACCACCAGTCGCACGTCTTGCCAGGCGCCCGGTGCTGCTTTGTCCGAGGTCGCCCCGAGTGGATGGCCTTGGTTCTTGCCGCCACGCGATGCAGCACAGCCCGACCCCAAAAGAACAACGAGCAGCGCAACGAGGGTGGGGGAGCGCATCATGCCAACACCGCTTTCATGAACTGTGTTTCAACGGAAGGTCGTATCCGGGCGTGAGCATAGCGCGCCGCGTACGAATTGTGCAAAGCGCCCAGGTGCGGACGGCGCCGATGAACGCGCACGTTGACAACCCACAACGTCGTGACTACCTGAAACTGACACGCGGGAGGGATCTAACGATGCGAGTCATGGTGATGGTCAAAGCGACCAAGAGCTCCGAGGTCGGCACGATGCCCAGTGAACAACAGCTCACGGACATGGGCGCGTTCAACGAGGAGCTGGTGAAAGCTGGCGTCATGCTAGCTGGGGAAGGCCTGCACCCGAGCAGCAGGGGCAAGCGCGTGCGGTTCGGGGGTGGCAAGACGAGCGTCGTCGACGGCCCGTTTGGCGAGGCGAAGGAGCTCGTCGCAGGCTTCTGGATCTGGAAGGTGAAGTCGATGGAGGAAGCCCTCCAGTGGGCGCGCCGCTGCCCCGATCCGATGCCGGGCGAGGGGGCCGAGCTGGAGCTCCGGCCAATCTTCGAAACGGAGGACTTTGGTGCTGAGCTCACGCAGGAGCTGCGGGCGCAGGAAGAGCGTCTGCGGAGCGAGGTCCAGCGCCGGCACGCGTCGTGACGACGCCCACGTCGTCGTGACGGTTGCGTCCATCGAAGGCCAGCGGACTTTCGCTCGGCGGCACTTCGCTGCTAGAGAAGCGCCATGGCCTCGGTGCGTGTGCGCATGGTCTCGGGCAAAGGTGGCGTCGGCAAGACCACCGTGGCCACGGCCATCGCGCTCGCGCAGGCACGTGCGGGGCAGCGCGTGCTGCTCGCCGAGGTCGACGGCCGAGATCGGGTGGCGGCGCTGCTCGGCGTGGCGCCGGTTGGGCCTCAGGTACGCGAAGTGCTCGAGCGACTCTATGTCGTCGACATGCAGCCGCGGGAGGCCATTCGCGAATACGTGCTCATGACGCTGCGCTTTGAGGCGCTCTATCAAGCCGTGTTCGAGAATCGCTTCGTGCGCCGCTTCTTGCGTCTCATCCCGGCGCTCGGCGAGCTCGTCATGCTCGGCAAGGTTTGGTACCACGAGCGCGAGGTGGTCAACGGGCGCCCGCGCTTTGACGTGCTGGTGGTCGATGCCCCAGCCACCGGGCACGTGATCTCGATGCTGCGCACGCCCGGTGTCGTCGAGCGTGCCGTACCTCCAGGTCCCCTGCGCGAGAACGCGCGCCAAATCCGCGAGCTCTTTAGCGACGCGAAGCGCACCCGCCTACATCTTGTCACCACGCCCGAGGAGATGCCGGTCAACGAGACCCTTGAGCTACTGGCAGCGGCCCGTGGCGAGCTCGGGATGGCGCTCGGGGCCCTCGTCATCAACCAGCACGTGCCGCCCCTACCGGCACCCGCGCGGCAGCTCCTGGGTGATGAAGAAGACGAGCCTGCCTGGCAAGCGCTGCAGCGGGCGCTCGTGCGACGCGAAGGCAAGCAACGCCTGGGTGAGAGCTACCTGTCGCGTCTGCCCGCGCCGCTATTGCATGCGGCTGTGACGTTGCCGCGCTTGGCGAGCGAACGGCTCGGGGTGAGTGACCTCGAGGCCCTCGCGCCGCTGCTGACGCGCGTGATGGCCGAGGATCCCAGGTGAGCGCGCTCTGGGAGAACCACACGGTCATCGTCTGCGTCGGCACGGGTGGCGTTGGCAAGACCACGGTGGCGGCGGCGATGGGTGTCGCCGCGGCGCGGCGCGGACGACGGACGCTGGTCATGACCATCGACCCGGCGCGGCGTCTCGCCAACGCGCTCGGCCTAGACGACGTCACCTCGCAACCGATCGAGGTCGACCGTCAGCACCTGGAAGCGGCGGGCATCGAGCTCACGGCTCCCCTCTCCATCTTGATGCCGGAGGTACGCTCGGTCTTTGACGAGCTCGTCGCGAAAGTGGCCCCCAACGCGGCAGTGCGCGAGCGCATCTACGCCAATCGCATGTATCAGAGCTTTGCCAGCATGCTCGCCGGCTCGCTGGAATACGCGGCCGTGGAAAAGCTCTACGACGTCGTGCGCGAAGGGCGCTACGATCTGGTCATCCTCGATACGCCGCCGTCACAAAATGCTGCGACCTTTCTCGATGCCCCGACGCGCGTTGTCGACTTCATGCAGCACGATGCGTTGCGCTGGTTGCTGAGGCCCTACATGCTCGCGGGCAAGCTCTCGGCGCGTCTACTCGATTTCGGCAGCAACTTCGTCTTTCGCACGCTCGGCCGCTTTGCCGGCGCGGACACGTTGCGTGAGCTCGCTGACTTTGTGCTTGCCTTTGACGGCCTCTACGATGGCTTTTACGAGCGCGCCCGCGCCGTGCAGCGATTGCTGCGCGACTCTTCGCTCGCCTTCGTGCTCGTCGCCGCGCCGGCACCGACGCAACGCCAAGCCGCGTTGCGTTTTGCCGAGGAGCTGCGTGCGCAGGGCCTCGCCCCCAAGGCACTCATCCTCAATCGCGTCCGGCCGCCGCTTATGGCGCTCACGCCCGAGGCCATCGGCGCCCATTTTGGCGCCTTGCGATCGACCCTCGATCCGGAGGCGCTTGCCGGTCTCACGCACGCTGCGCACGACGAGGTGGTGCTCGCCACACGTGATGCGCAAGCGGTCGCCGCGATTCGCAGCGAGCATCCCGCGCTGGTGCTGCTGACCCTGCCCGAGCTGGCGGTCGATGTGCACGAGCTCACCTCGCTTGGGGAGCTTGCCGGGCATTTCGAGGCGCGCACTGAGCCGCGGAGTTGACATGCCAGCCACGAGCGTCGATAGTCGAGCACCTAACGGAGGCATGATGGCGATGCAGCGTTGCTGGCGAAAGCTCGGGCTCGCGATGGCGGTGTTGGGACTGTTTCTGGCCGACTCTGCGCGCGCCAATCCCTATGATATCTCACTGCGCGGCCTCGGGCGGCCCGCCTCGGCGAGTCTCTCCGACCCGGCGGTGCAGCGCTATCGCCTCTTGAGCACTGAGGTCGCCGCGACGATGATGCCGAAGCCGGTGCAGCCGGCTGAGACACTGGGCATGAGGGGCTTTGAGTTCTCGTTCTGCAACACGCTCTCCGACATTCATCTACTG
>CAYHNK010000417.1:0-3696 GCA_964357695.1 uncultured Bdellovibrionales bacterium
AAGCCGAGCAAGAAATCAGGCGCGGTGGATCAACGAATGCCGTGCGAAGCTACAGCGCCCCACATCATTCCATATTTCGCACTCAGCGAATTGACTGGCGATGAGCTGAGCGTTCGAGCGATCGAGGACCGCCTGGCGAGCATTGACCCACTGAACGGCCTTCTGGAGTGCTCACGTTTGAACCGCGTCCTGTCAGTCGACGGGTATCTAGGAAACCCTCTTCAGAAGGAGGCTGCCGACCTCGCACTGGACCTTCATTGGCGCGGCAAGCTGGTAGCGACATACAAGGGCTACGACCAGCCGCCGCTTGTCTTTCATGAGCGCGTCCTGCGCTGCCTCATGCTGCACTTCATGACACGCCTGCCCGCCCACCCCGTACCGGTACCAGCACAAATTGTAACAACGCGGGACGATGCGGCGGCGCTCGCTCTCGCGGCGACGGCGCTCAACGACCACCTGGGTCGGCAGGCATCGCTGGCAGCGGTGGGTCCAACCTGGCAGCGAAACATGGGTTGGGTGATCCGGGAAATGGCGCTCAACGTCAGCGCAGATTTCCAAGGTCGCGTTGGCAAGGCGAGGCTGCTGGTGGAAGCCCTTACCCGGCACGAGTTCCCAGCGGCCGAGGTAGCAACGGTCTTCGGCGTCGATCTCCCTGCATACCTTGAGCGCCTGCTTTGGATTCACACTGCGATGCTCGCCAAGAAAGACAATATGTTCTCCACTGTCCGGGAGTCTCAGTTCGAGAACCTTGCGAAACAGGACGCGCAACTAGCCGTTGGCGTTTTGCGCTCGCTGGGCGCTCCGGCGGACCAGTTTACGTCTAGTCTCTGCGGGGACATGGCCTGCTACGACATCTCCGCGTTTGATCGAACGCCCTTCGTCGATCTTGGTTGCGGGCAATTTCTGCTTGGTTCGTTCGGGGCGCTCACGGAACATTTTCAAGATGGCTTGCGGGAACATGTTCTTCGACGGGTGCCCAAGAAAGCGATGGGCCAGATAGGCCGAGCGTGGGGCCATGCCATGGAGGACGTCCTGCTCGGACCGTTCGCCGAAGCCGTTTCTTCGAAGGGCTTTCTCGACGTTCGGGTTGAGCGGTCGCCTCATCTCGACCTGGCCATCGCGGGACCGGCCGGCATTCTGATTTTCGAACTCAAGTCACCATTGTTTCGACGGGATCGCGTTGAGGCGCGATATGACGAGAATCCAGAGCCATGGGTGCGCACCGCAATGCTCGGGCGATCGCGGGAGGAGGAGGGGGCGATCGGGCAGCTACGCGGTCATGTCGAGCGGCTCAAAGCGGGGACCCTGAAGGTCGGCGGGAGGGCGATCCCGCCGACAGCGCATGCGCACGCGGTGGTCGTCCTCGCGATTCCGCTTCATCCAGCTGTTGTGCAGCGATGGACGGATGAGCTCTGCGCGAATCGAGATGTGTGGCCGTGGCCGGACGTCCGCCCACTCTGCCTCCCATTGCAGGAATTCGAAGCGCTGATTGCGCTTGTGGACGCGAATATAGATCCCTTCAAAGTGGTACGCGCTCTCGCAGCAGGCGATGGCAGCGCATCGATCCAGGACGTTGCTGCACAGAGAAACGCCGGGTTGAGCCCACGAGCGTTCCGCACAGCCGGACAACTAGCGTACGAAGCGGCGCTCAAAGCCCTTGAGAGAGCCAAGCCAGACGATTCTGGGTCTACGGAGACAAGAGGGGAGAGAGGATGAGCTTTCCGAGGCCGCCAGCGCCCTGTTCAGCGCTTGGCGTGACGGGCATTCGCGCTATCCGAGGCGACCATGTCGAAACTGTCGCCGGCGCCCCACGAGTCATTGCCGTTTTGGAAATAGCTGCGCTGCGAACGACGGCGCGCAGAGTCGACGAAACTGTTGCAGGCAAAGGGAAGAACGGGGAAGGGGCACCGAAATGACCAAGCCAAAAGGCACCCCACCGTCCTCGTTGGTGCCCTCGCGAGCGAGCGAGTTCATCCTGTACCAGACCGAGGACGACCGCACGAAGATCGACGTCCGCCTCGACGGTGAAACGGTGTGGCTCTCCCTGAACCAGATTGCCGAGCTGTTCCAGCGCGACAAGTCTGGGATTTCAAAGCACATTCGCAACATCTTCGCGGAGGGCGAGCTGCGCGCCGAGGCAACTGTTGCAAAATTTGCAACAGTTCAACGCGAGGGCGATCGAGACGTTTCGAGGTCCATCGAAGCATACAACCTGGATGTCATCATCTCCGTCGGCTATCGGGTCAAATCGCACCGGGGTACGCAGTTCCGGATGTGGGCAACACAGCGCTTGCGCGAGTACCTCGTCAAGGGCTTCACGCTCGATGACGAGCGGCTCAAGGAGGCCGGGGGTGGCGCCTACTTCGACGAGCTGCTCGAGCGTATCCGCGACATACGGTCGTCGGAGAAGGTCTTTTGGCGCAAGGTGCTAGACGTCTTTGCGACCAGCATCGACTACGATCCCAACACCGAGGCGGCAACGCAGTTCTTCGCTACAGTGCAAAACAAGATGCACTGGGCGGCGCATGGTCACACGGCAGCGGAGGTCATCGCCGAGCGAGCCGATGCCGAGCAGACGGCGATGGGACTCACGAGCTGGCGCGGCACGAGCCCGCGAAGGGCCGACGTAGCGATCGCCAAGAACTACCTCAGGGCCGAGGAGCTGGAGCTGCTCAATCGCATCGTCATGGCCTACCTGGAGGTCGCCGAGCTGCAAGCGAAGGCCCGCCACCCGATGTACATGAGCGATTGGAGCGCGACGCTCAACGACTTTCTCAAGCTGTCGCGCCGCGATCTTCTCACCCACGCTGGGCGCATCAGCCATGAGGTCGCCGCCGCCAAAGCCGACGGTGAGTACGAGAAGTTTCGTCAAAAACTGCTCGCGGAGCCGAGTGCGGTCGACCGGGACTTCGACGCCATGGTCGAGGGCGTCAAGAAGCTGCCGTCGCCCAGGGGTAGAGCCCACAAACCAGGGAAGAAGTCATGAACCGCCACGTCAACGCCATCGCTGGGCGCCTGAGCCTGATGCCAACGTGGGCGGCTGCTCCCTTGCCAAAGCTGCGGGCTTGTGGTTTTTCGCCGCCATGCAATTCAAAGCCCGCTCCTATGATTTCTGCGAGTACACGACCGCGCGCAACTGGATTGGCGGCGAATGGCGAGACGCCCAAGGTGGCGAAACCATGCCCGTCTTGAATCCGCGCCACGGCAAAGCCATGGGGAGTGTGGTCATCTCGCAGGCGTCCGATGTCGCCGCCGCGGCCGAAGCCGCCCGCAAGGCGCAGCCCGGCTGGAAGGCGACGCCGCTCAAGGAGCGCGCCCAGGTGCTCTTTCGCCTCAAGTTCTTGATGGAGCGCGATCTCGACGAGCTCTCGTGGCTCGTTTCACACGAGAACGGCAAGACCTACGACGAAGCGAAGGCGAGTGTGCTCAAAGGCATCGAGTGCGTCGAGATGGGCATCTCGTTGCAGAACATGGTCGCGGGCGGGCAGCTCGATGTGAGTCGCGGCGTCAACTGCCAGCTCACCCACGAGCCGCTCGGGGTGGTCGCTGGTATTTCGCCGTTCAACTTCCCGGTGATGGTGCCGCTGTGGATGATGCCGCAGGCGCTCGTGGCCGGCAACGCCTTCATCCTCAAGCCGTCCGAGCAGGTGCCGTTTGGGGCCATTAAGCTCGCGCTGTTGCTTGAGGAGGCAGGGC
>CAYHNK010000418.1:0-3695 GCA_964357695.1 uncultured Bdellovibrionales bacterium
CTGGTCTACAAGCTGGGCGATGCGGAGGCCATTGGCCCCATCCTCATGGGCATGCAGCGTCCCGTGCATGTCTTGCACAACGGCTGCGACGTCAACGACATCGTCAACATGACCGCGTTGGCGGTCGTCGATGCGCAAGATGCAGCAGCGCGCGGCGGGGCGTAGGCCACCCAGCGTTGGCGGTTAGCGATGACGTCGGTCGTCGAGCTCGTGCGCTAGACGCGCGAGCTCGAGGGCTACCTCTTCACAGTCTTGCGGTCGGCGACTGGCGCGCGGTGCCATCATCGCGGCCACGTACTCACTCACCGCTGCGGGCACATCGGCATTTACAGCTCTTGCGTGCGGCGGTTTGCGTCGCTTGAGTGCGAGCATGCGCTCGATGGGCTCGTCTTGCGCGAAGGGGTCTCGCCCGGTGAGTGCGGCAAACAGCGAGCAGCCAAGCGCGTAGATGTCGCTGCGCAGGTCCTCTTGGCCGCGTAGCTGCTCCAAGCTGGCGTACGGCAGGCTGCCAAACCAACGGCCGGTGTCCGTGAGTCGCGTGCTGCGCGTCGCTTCGCGGGCGATGCCGAAGTCGGTCAGGCGCGCGACGCCACCCGCATCGACGATGATGTTCTCGGGCTTGACGTCCCGGTGGATGATCCCTGCGGCGTGCACGGCGCACAGTGCCTGCGCAATCTGCTCGGCCACGCGCACGGACGTGAGGGGGGACAGCGGACCGCGCTCGATGCACGTGGCCAGATCGCGCCCCGGTGCCCGCTCCATGACCATGAAGTAGGTTTCGTCCTCTTTGCCTGAGCCGAGGACGCGCACGAGGTTCGGGTGGCGCAACCGTGCGGCGAGTCGCGCTTCGCGCAAGAAGCGAATGACGTAGTCGTCACTGGTGGTGAGCGCGCGCGGCAAAACCTTGATGGCCACGGGATCGCCCGTCTCGATGTCCACCGCAGCGAGCACTGTTCCCATGCCGCCCGCGCCCAGTCGCTCGACCACGCGATAACCGCCAAGCATCTGCCCCTGGCCGAGCTTGATGGCGAGATGGACGCGCATGCGGCTGACGAGCAGGTCGAAGTCGATGGGTTTGGTGAGATAGTCGTTGGCCCCAAGGCGCAGCGCGGCGACCACATCAGGCCCGGTATCGAGCGCGGTGAGCATGAGGATGGGCAAGGTCGCCGGGGCGTAGCGCTTGCGCAACAGGGCGAGCAAATCAAAGCCGTTCATCTGTGGCATGCTGATGTCGAGTAGCACGATGTCGATCGGCAGGGTGTCGACGAGCTCAATGGCCGCGGCGGCATTCTCTGCGGCCCGCACGCAGTATCCCTGGCGCGAAAGGTGCAGATCGAGCAGGCGCCGCACATTCGGCTCGTCGTCGACGACGAGGACGTTGGGTAGGTGATTGTCCATTGCGACCGTTGCGCAGCGGGAGTATCGCTTGCCCGCAGGCTAGCCCATGGCGTCCGGTGAGCCAAGGGCAGGAAGGATGAATCATGGCGGGCGATACAGCAGCGGGCTTGGCTCGCGAGGTTCTCGATCGCGCCGTGCAAGAGGCGAGACAGTGCGAGGACGGCGCTCCGGCGAGCTACATCCCGGAGCTCGCGCAGGCCCCGGTGGAGGCGACGAGCGCCGCCATCGAGCTCGTCGGCGGTGAGCTCGTCGTTGCGGGCGATGCGTCATGGCACCACTTCACGCTGCAAAGTGCCGCGAAGCTGATCTTGCTCGCGGGCTTGTTGGAGGAGCGTGGCGAAGAGCGGGTCTTCTCGCTTGTTGGCACCGAGCCCTCGGGGAGCGGCTTCGCGTCGCTTGCGCGTTTGGAGATGGACAGCCCGACGCCAGCGAATCCGCTCATCAACGCGGGTGCCATTGCGCTGTGTGGGCTCCTCGAAGGCCACTTGGAGGACCGGCTGGGTTGGCTCGACCGTTGGGTCGAGCGCGTGTGTGGCGTGGTGTTGCCCGTCAATCAGCGGGTGCTCGTCTCCGAGCGGCGCACGGGCGACCGCAATCGCGCCATCGCCTACTTCCTGCGTCACAGTAACGTGCTCCGGGGTGACGTCGACGAGGTGCTGGAGACCTACTTTAGTCTCTGTTCGCTCGAGGCGAGTGTCCGTGAAGGCGCGCGGCTTGCCGCCGTGATGGCAGCGGGTGGACTTACGCCCGGTGGGGCACGCGTGCTGTCATCGCGCACCGCAAGTATCGTGACGGCGCTCATGGCCACCTGCGGCATGTACGACGAGTCCGGGCGCCACCTGGTCGAGACGGGGCTGCCGGCCAAGAGCGGCGTCTCGGGAGTGATCGTGGCGGTGGCCCCCGGACGAGGTGGCGTCGCGGTCGCGAGCCCGCGCATCAACCACCGCGGCGGCAGTGTGCGAGGTCACATCATGTTGCGTCGTATCTCGGCAGAGCTCGGTTGGCACCTGGCGTTGCCACCGCGGCACATTTGACCTCGCGGAGCGCATCGAGACACAATGCCACGCATGCCATTGGGTTGGGGACTACTGCGCGCGACGAGTCTCGTGGCCGCGCTTGCGGCGTTGCCCGCACACGACGCGAGCGCGGACGCGCCGGCACGGGTAGTGACGACCAACCGACAGTGGGACATCTTGCCGGGGACGAGCGGCAGCGATCAGCGGGCGCTCTTGCGTGATGCCGCGCAGCGTCTCGGCGCGTGGCGATTTGAGCTTGCGGGCGTGCCGGTCGATGGCGCGCTGCTTGCGGAGATTGCGGCGTCACCAGCCGACGTGCCTTTGCTGCGCGCGGCGCGCGAGCGGCTCAAGCGTCCCGTGGACCTCGAGGACCTGCTCTTCTTCCTCGATGACTTGCTTGCGGCCGGTGAGCAGGGCCTGCGCGATCAACCGGTGTGGATTACCGCGCCGCGTGCGCGCGACGTGGGCATCTTCATTCATCCGGCCGAGGTATTTGGCAGCGGCGGGCCGCGGCGCTACGGGGCTGACGCTGGTACGGTGAACATCGACGAGCCCGCGCACCCACCCCAGCTGGCACCTGCCGCCGATGGTGAGGCGCTCGGACCCAATTGGTCGGCGCGCTATCCCAACCCGGAAGATGACGCGCGCATGCTCGCGGCGCTGTCCGAAATGCGGCCAGCGTCCGACTTCGCCATCCGCATCAAAAAGCTCATCGATGAGCTGCGGGTGCAGGGCGCTGACGTCTATCTCACCTCCACGGTGCGCCGCCGCGAGCGTGGTTATCTCATGTGGGGCGCCTTCGAGCTGTCGCGTCTCGAGCGGGTCAGCGACGTGCAGCAATGGTGTGAACAGCTTGGACGTCTGAACCGCAGCTGGAAGCTCAACATCCCCATTCGGTGGTTCCATCCCGATGGCTGGCGCGTGACGATTGAGGAAGGGCGGCGCATGGCCGAAGCCTACGACGTCGTCTACGCGACGCAACACGGCGCGCGTACGTCCGAGCACTACGACGGCGTTGCCGTGGACGTGACGGCAGTGGGCCTGCCTGCGCGGCTGACCCTTATCGGCGTCGACGGCGTGCGGCAGCAGTTCGATTTGTCGGCGGCCCACGAGACGCGCGATCTGAGTCTCACGCCTCAAGTGATCGCGTGGGTCGAGGAGCACCTGCGGCTGCGCAAGCTCAAGCTCGACTACCCGCACTGGAGCGATGCGCAGCTTGACGCCCCGCGCTAGGGCCTGTCCCTGATTGCGTGTCCCGGCGTTCGCCGTCATTCCCGCGAA
>CAYHNK010000419.1:0-3617 GCA_964357695.1 uncultured Bdellovibrionales bacterium
GTCGTACGCTACGCGAGGCGCTTGCCGACGCTGGCATCGATGCGACCTGTCTCGTCGAGTATGACGTCGCCGACGACGAGCACGCGCGGCGGTCGTTCGGTCGAGAGGATCTTGGAGAGCTGCGCCAGCATGACGTTCGACGTAGGGACCCGCCGCACGCGGCGATGCGCCCGCTTCCGCTAGGTCTCGTCCCGCAGGGCGTCGAGCTCGTCGACGTCCACGGTCTGCCGGGTGCGAAACACGCCGATGAAGATGGCAAGACCCACCGCCGCCTCGGCAGCCGCGATGGCCATGACAAAGAACGCAATCGCGTGTCCACCGACATCGCCGTAGCGCTTGGCGTAAGCAACGAACACGAGGTTGGCCGCGTTGAGCATCAGCTCCACGCTCATGAGCAGCACAAGGCCATTGCGGCGCGAGATGGCACCGACGGCGCCAATGCCAAAAACGAGCGCGGCAAGCGCAATGTAGTGCATCGGATCGATGTGCGAAAACGTCATGTGAGCCTCTTGAGTCCGAGCACCACCGCACCGACGACCGCTACGAGCAGCAGCAGCGACACCGCCTCAAAGGGGAAGAGATACTGCCCGAGCAGAGCACGCCCCACCGACTTCACCGTGCCATCGACCGCCTGACCGGCACCCGCCGCCGCGCCCACCCCAGCAATCGCACGCCAGGCGAGAAAGCCGAGCGCCCCGGCACCGAGCAACTTCGCCAGCGACAAGTACGCCGGCCGCCGGCCCGCGTCCGGGCCAAGATTGAGCAGCATGATGACAAAGACGAAGAGCACCATGATGGCGCCCGCGTAGACCAAGATCTGCATCGCCGCGACGAAGGACGCATCGAGCAGCAAGAAATGTAGCGCCATAAACCCGAGCGCGAAGACTAGCCAGAGCGCGCCGCGCAGCGGATTGCGCGCGGTCACCGTCAAGAGCGCGCCGGTCACGAGGCCTATCGAAGCGAGATAGAACAGCACGGTGTTGACCATCAGCGTCCATCCTCCCAGAAAGCATCCCCGTGCGGCGCGACATCGTAGGCCGCGTGGCGGCACGTGCCTTCGCGCACGTGCTCCTCGAACTCCTAGCAAAACTTCGCAAGATAGCTCTGCACCGGCATGGCGAGCGCGTCGGCGAGCGGGCAGATGGTCGTGCCCAACATGAACCCCGACGCATACTTGAGCGTCTCGAGGTCCTTCATCTGCCCTTCGCCCGCCTCCATGCGTCGCAGCATCTTCGCGGTCCAGCCGGTGCCTTCGCGGCAGGGCGTGCACTGACCACACGACTCGTGGGCATAAAAATTGGCGAGGGTAGAGAGCGTGCGCACCATGCAGGTCGCGTCGTCGAGCACCATCATGCCGGCGCTGCCAAACATCGAGCCGACTTTCTTGATGTTGTCAAAATCCAGCGGCACGCTCGTCTCGAGCGGCCAGTCACTCTGCGGCGCCCCGGGAGCGGCGAGCGCCTGCGAGGGCTGCGGCTTGAGGATCGGCGTCGAGCTGCCACCCGGGATGACCGCCTTGAGCTGGCGGCCCTTCCAGATCCCGCCCGCGAGCGTGATGAACTGGTCGAGCGGATAGCCGTTCGGTACCTCGTAGACCCCGGGGCGCGCCACGTGACCGCTCACCGAGATGAGCTTGGGGCCGCCGTTGTTCGGCGAGCCCTGGGCGAGGAACCATTCCAAGCCCCGGCTGAAGACGAGCGGCACGCAGGCGAGCGTCTCGACGTTGTTAACCACCGTGGGACCGCCAAAGGCGCCGACCACCGCGGGGAACGGGGGCTTGAGGCGCGGCCGACCGATCTTGCCTTCGAGGCTCTCGAGCAAAGCGGTCTCTTCGCCGCAGATGTAGGCGCCGGCGCCGCGATGCACGGCACACTCGAGCTTGAAGTTGCTGCCCAACACGGAGCTGCCAAAGACGCCCTTCTCGTAGGCCTCTTGGACCGCGGCCTCGAGGCGGCGACGCGGCAAGCCAAACTCGCCGCGGATGTAGATGTAGATCTGATGCGCACCGATGGCGTACGCGGCGATGGCCGCGCCCTCGAGCATCATGTGTGGATCACGCGCCAGCGTGTAGCGATCTTTGTAGGTGCCCGGCTCCGACTCGTCGGCGTTGACGACCACGTACTTGGGCTTTGGCGACTCCTTGGGCACAAAGCTCCACTTCATGCCCGCCGAAAATCCCGCACCGCCGCGGCCGCGCAGGCTGGACTTTTTGACTGTATCGATGACTTCGGCCGGCTCGAGCTTGAGCACCTTGCGCAGCGACTCGTAGCCGCCGTCGCGCGCGAAGGTCGCATACCGATAGCCCTCCGGCTCGAACCAGCGCTTCATCAGCGTCACTTCGAAACCGGCCGGGGCGTATTGACTCGCGCTCATGTCAGACTCGCAAGAAAGCTCTCGAGCTTTGCTGGGGTGAGATTCTCGACGAAGTTGTCATCGCACCACAGGGCCGGTCCCGTGCCGCAAGACGCGAGACACTCGTCCTGCATGAGCGTGATGCGCCCATCGGGCGTGGTCTCGCCGTACTCGACGCCGAGCAGCCTTTTTGCGTGCTCACCGATGGGCTCGGCGCCGCGCAGATGACAGGCGAGATTGCGGCACAGGCGCACCACGTGGCGCCCGACCGGCTTCTCACTGAGCATGGTATAGAACGTCACCACCTCACGCACGCGCGTCGGCGGGACATCGAGCAGCGCGGCGATCTCGAGCTGCGCCGTCTCCGGCACGTGGCCGAGCTGCTTTTGCACGAGGTGCAACGCGGGCAACAGCGCCGCCATGCGCGTCGGATAGTGCGCCGTGACTTGTTCAATCGCGGTCAGGGTCTCTTGGGAGAGCAGACGAGCCATCGACGAGTTCACTCCTCGCGCTCTTGTATGAACGACCCGTGTCCGTGTCAACGGCTCGCCTGCCGGAGATGCCGTCGTGCGACGCGCCACAAGTGTTATAGACTAGCCATATGAGCGCCACCCTCATCGCGCGCCGCCTCGTGCGACTAACGATCCCGGACTGGATCCAGGTTGCGGTGCTGGCAACACTCCTGATGCTGACACTCGCCGGCTGGAACGACGTCGCCGCTGCGCCGCGCGGTGCCCTCGTCTACGTCGCGCTCATCGCGACGGTCGTGACCACGCGCAAAGCGGCGGCGCGCTACGCTCGCATGCAGGTCGTCGCGGACTTTCTGCCGATCGTCGTCGTGACATTGTCGTATCTGAATCTCAACCCCGCCATCGACGCCACAACACCCGTGCTCTACGACGCCCAGCTCGCGAACGTCGACACTGCTATCTTTGGCGCCACGCCAGCGCTCGTCCTACAGCACCTTGCGCATCCCTGGGTCGTCGAAGTTCTGTCCGTGTCGTATCTCACTTACTACTTCTGGCCCATCGTGCTCGCGGTGTGGATCTATCAGCGCCAGCGCGCACTCTTTGAGTCCTATGTCACCGCGGTGCTGCTCTGCATGCTCCTGAACCAAGTCGCCTACGTCCTCGTGCCCGCGGTCGGCCCGCGCTTCTATCTCGCCGAGGCATTCGCGGCGCCGCTCGCAGGCGGCCTGCTTGGGCCGCTCATTCTCGCGCAGCTACGGCCCGCCCCCATCTTGCGCGCCGGTTTCCCGTCGGGCC
>CAYHNK010000420.1:0-3606 GCA_964357695.1 uncultured Bdellovibrionales bacterium
GCCGATTTCCCGGCTTCGTCAATGTATGGTTACGCCATCTACAAGCAGGGCTGGTGTTTTATCAACGTGGCCGAATGGGCGCAGGCGCTCGAGCGCTTCGAGCAGGTCATTCACATCAGCGAGGACCAAAAGCAGGATCTCGACGAACGCAGTCGCTCGGGCCTGCGCAAGGAAGGCATTCGCGACTACGTGCGCGTGTACGCCAATATTGGCAACGAGAAGCAGGCCTATCGCGACTTTCGCAAGGTCGCCGGCCTGGATGCTGTGCAGCAGATGATGGAATCGCTCGGCAATTGGTACGTGGAGCAGGGCGAGCACAAAAAGCTCATTACGGTCTACAACGACTATATCAAGCACTACCCCGACTCGACGCGCGTGCCGATCTTGCAGGGCCGCATCGTCGATGCCACCGCGAACCTCGGCGACAAGCGCGGCACAGTCGTGCAGGCAAAGCTCCTCACCGACTACTTTGGCAAGGTGCGCACGCGGGTGGCCGCGGGTGCCTTCAAGGGTGAAGATCAGAAGCAGGTGCAAAAGGATCTCTCTGAGGCCGAGGAGATCGCCGAGAACACCTTGCGTCGCTTGGCGATCGAGTACCACAAGGATGCCAAAAAGCTGCGTGGCACCGCCGAGGACCAGACGTACCGGCTCGCCCACGATCTGTACGCGCACTACCTGGCGGTGTTTCCCAAGCCTCGTGAAGGGGCCGAGGTCAACTACGTCTTCTTTATGCGCTTCTACTTCGCCGAGGTGCTCTACAAGCTCGAAAAGTTCAAGGACGCGGCGGAGAACTACAGCATGGTGGTGGATATGAATCCCCACCCGAAGGAGAAGCGTGACAAGGAGGTCGTGCTCACCGCCGCCGAGGAGGCAGTGCGCTCCTACGACGAGCTCGTCGAGGATCTCGATCGCAAGAATCCGCCCGAGATAGCCGGCATGGCTCCCAAGCCCATCCCGGAGATCAAGCAGAAGCTCATCGATGCTTGTCAGCGCTACATCCGCTACGTCGGTTCCGAAGGCGACAAGATCGTCGAGATCCGCTACAAGATGGCGCGCATCTACTACACCTACAATCACTTCGACCAAGCGGCGCCAGCCTTCAACGACATCGTCAAGAACCACCCGACGAATACGGTGGCTTGCCTCGCTGCCAACTACGCCTTGGATATCTACAATGGCGAGAAGAACTATCGTGCGCTCAAAGAGTCGGCGCGCGCGTACCTCGATGCCAAGGATCTCGCGTGCGGCGACGAGGACAAAAAGAAATTCGCCCAGATCGAGGAGCGCTCGTCGTTCTTCCTCGTCAAGAGCGAATTCGAAGACAAGAAGAAGTACATCGAAGCGGCGCGCGCCTATTTGCAGTTCTACAAAGATTTCCCCGCGAGCGAGAGTGCCGACGATGCGGTCTACAACGCCGCGGTCAACTACGATCTGGGCAATCGGCTCGATCAAGCCAACGAGGTGCGGCGCTTCTTGGTGGAGAAGCTGCCGACATCCCCGCTCGTGCCCGACACGCTGTTTAGCATCGCCCAAAGCTACGAACGTATCGTCGATTTTGACAGCGCGGCAAAATATCTCGAGATGTTCGCGCAGCGCTACCCGAAAGACAGCCGCACCAAGGATGCCATCTACAACGCGGGCGTCTATCGGGCGACGCTGCACGATTTCGAAGGTGCCAAGAGCGATCGGCAGCGCTTCTTGAGCCTGTACCCGAGCGATGGCGACGCGCGCAACGTGTCGTTCTCCATGTGCGAGGCGCTCGAGAAGCAGGCCGAGCTGATGGAGGCGCAGGCCAAGCAGGAGAAGCGTCAACCGGATGCCTCGGTCGGCAAGCTGTGGGAGGCTGCGCACGACTGCTACTTCAAGTACGTGCAGAATCGCGACTACGCGCGCGAGGACACGGATCAGCTGTGTCAGGCGCAGTTTAGGCGCGGCGAGATCATGCGTGAGAAGACCAAGTACGACAAGGGCTACGAGGAGATGAAGTCGTACTTGCAGAAGAACTGGCCGACCTGGAAGCGCGAGGGTGCCGACAAGGTGCCACGTTGCGCCGCGGCGGTTGCTGAGATTCAGTTCCGCGAAGTGGCGGCGCCGTACAAGCGCTACGGTGAGGTCACCATTTCGGAGCTAAACCCCACCGACAAGGGCAAGAAGAAGTTCGACACATCGCTCAAAGCCAAGGTTGAAGCGCGCGACGCCGTCATCGAGCGCTACAAGGCGATCGTTGAAATCGGCGTTGCCGAGTGGGCGCTCGCGGCGCTGTATCAAATCGGCGACGCCTACCGCGAGTCCATCGACGCGCTGCTCAAGGCGCCGATTCCCGACAAGATCCCGGGCTATAAGCTCACCGACGAGGACAAGGGGATGCTGCGACAGCAGCTGCGCGAGATGGCGACGCCCATCGAGCAGACTGCCATCGAGGCGTACCAACTGTGCGTTACCAAGGCGAACGAGCTCGGTGTCTATAATCGCTGGTCGGTGCGGGCGCTCGACCGACTGCAAAAGCTGCGACCGGAAGCCTATCCGCTCATCGTCGAGCAGGTGGTGCCGCTCAAGTTTGAAGACCCACTGGTGGTGGTGCGCAACGGCTTGATGGTGATGGACAAGGACGAGTGGAAGGCAGTCGCGACTGCACCGGGGGCGCGATAACCATGGGATGCACGAGATGGGTGAGCGCGGGACAGAGTGCCGGCGCAGTCGTTCGCCTGGCAGTTGCGGCAACGCTGGTCGGTGTCGTGGTGGGATGCGGGGGCGGTGCTGCCCCGGCGGCGACCATCGCCCCGGTGGCGGTCGCGCCGAAGCCGGTCGAGAATAGTGACGCGCAAAAGGCCAAGGAACAGTTTGCCTCGCTCTCCGAGCGCATGGTCGCGGCCGATGCGAGCAAGCGCCCCGATCCCGCGAGTCTACGACGTGAGCTCGAGGGCATCATCTCGCTCGATGACCGTCACGCGGCGGCGCTGTTCAATCTTGGCGTGTTGGACGAGCAGCAGGGCGATGTCAAGGCGGCGCGCGCGCACTATACGGCGGCGATGCGCGCCGATCCGGAGTTTGCCCCGGCTGGGGAGAATCTCTCGGCCCTGCTCGTCGACGGCGGCGACCGCGACGAGGCCAAGCGCATCTACGATGCCATCGCCAAGCGCGATCCGAAAAATACGATCTCTCGTCTGGCGCTGGCACGCATGGCGCAGCGGGGCGGTGATTACAGCGGTGCCATCGACCTCTGCCGCAAGGTGCTACAGCGGCAGGCTGACTCTATCGAGGCTTTTCGCATCTTGGCGTATAGCTACAACGCCACCAACAACACGCCGATGGCGGAGCTCGTGATCGGGCGGGCGCTCAAGGTGGCCAAAGATGATCCCGAGCTCGAGCTGTTGCTCGCGCAGATCCTGCTCGCTCGCGGTGATCAGACGGGCGCTGTGGCGCGGCTCAAGCTGATCGTCACCAAGCGACCGAAGTGGCTCAAGGTGCGGGCCCAGCTCGCGGACATTGCGTTGACGTATCGAGATTTTGGTAACGCGGCGCCGCAGTACGAGGCCATTTTGCAGGAGAAGCCCGGCGATCGCGCCGCCCAGATTGGTCTTGCCGTGTCCTACAAGGGCCTGGGTC
>CAYHNK010000421.1:0-3603 GCA_964357695.1 uncultured Bdellovibrionales bacterium
AGCGGGTCTTCGTAACGTCGTCGGGCGGTGGGGGCGGCGGCCGGTTCCGATCCGCCTCCTCCTGCGCCCGTTCGTGCTCCTCGTACTCGCGGTGTTGTTCGGCCTCGCCCTCGACGTGCCCGGCGGCGTAGGCATCGCGTTCGATCTGCGTACGCAACTTCGACGGCGGTCCATTCCTGATCATGTGCTTGCCGTGCGTACGGCCGATGCGGTGCGCGACTGCAATTCGCTCTGCTTCGTTTTTGAGTGCCATCTGCCGTTCCTCGGCGAGACCTCGCCGTGTTGACTTCTACAACTCCATCGCCTCGACGGCCGCGAGCACCGCGCAGCCCTTGTTCTCGTCGCCTGGCGCGAAGGTGCAACCCGACGCGTCGAACACCCACCACGCGCCCCCTACCCACTCGATTGTTAGGCCGCGGTCTTTGGCCGTCGCGTAGGCGCGGCGCACGCGCGCCTGACATGTACGGCACCGGCCACCGCTCGCCGTCGTCTTGTGGCCGCAGACATTGCACTTCGTCATGTTCAGTGCTCCTCTCGCGGGCGCCCGCACGCCTCGCTCGGTTCATCGCCGTCGGGCCAATCATACTCACACTTCGGGCCACGACCGATGAAAGCGTGCGTGGCCTTGCGCGCGACCCGATCGCGGCCGTGCCGTCCATCGATCCACTCGACGGCGAACCCTTCCAACACGCGGCGCGCGAGAAGGTACGTCTCGTGCGTAGACCTGCCGCGCCAGTGCCGGAAGATCAGCGTCCCGTCGGCGGCGTGCTGCACGGGCTCGGTCGTGTGACAGCCGTAGGCGTGCAACAGCGCCAGTTCCATATTGCACTCGCGCCCTCGCGCGGTCTGATTGTCTGGGACGTCGGAGATCCTCAAGTCGAGGACGTCGCCCTCGAACTTGAGATCGTATCGGAAATCGTAAACGGCCATTACTTGCCTCCTTTCGTACACGACAACGGTGCCCTGTTGTTCTCGCGCCGCCACCGATCCTCAACAAGGATGGCGATGGCGCTGCGTTGTTCGACGGTAGCCTTGCACCAGCAACGCAGATGACAGTAGCCGTGGCGCGCGATTGGCGTCGTGCCGCCTGGCTTGCCGCATCCCTCACACAGGCGCGGCACTGGTCTCTCCGAAGCCATCACTTGCCTCCCTTCGCGAGCACCGCTCGAGCCTTCGCGATGAAGTCGTCGTCCTCTCGCGCGATGCAGTCGCGCTGGACGCCGAGCGCCTCGTGGAACGCCTGGCGCATCGCAGTGATGCCGCACTTCGCGATGGGCATCTTCTGCTCGAGAAGCGCTTCCATGACCTGCTTACGGACCGTCTTTTTGGCATCGCCCGCGAGCATGTGAAAGTTGAAGTGTCCTGCGGTGTACGCGTGAAGCACGCGCAGCCCCTCCTTGAGGTTCACGATGCCCCCTTTGTGCGCCGCACGCCGCGCGGCGCGTACCGACGCCACTCCGGGTGCTCCGGCAACAGGCGCGCGGCCTGATCGAGTTGCATAGTAGTGGCGCCCGCGGACGCGAGGGCGGTGATCGCGGCGGCGCGGCTGGCAGTATACCGCTCCCGCTCAAGCTGTTCGCCCTCTTCGCGCTCGTGATCTCGGCGCTGCTTCTCGGTCATGTTCTCGAACCTCATCGATCGCCTCCTAGGACGTGCTCCGCATCGAGCACAATCGCGTCGACGAGCGCCTGGGCCTGGGTACGGATTGTCATGACCGCCTCTTCGTCGACTCGATCCAGTGCGCCAACGCCTTCGCCCTCGCGGCCCACGCGCAGCACGCCTGCGTCTCGTAGGAGAACCCGTCGCTGCCCTCGACGAGGTAGTTGTCTCGGAACGTCCGCAGCGCGGACAGGTGCGTCGGGCGGACCTTCACATCGGCCATGATACGTCCGTGGATCTGAGGCAGTGTTTTCAGCGCCTCCGCCCGCGTCGCAGCCAGTAGCGCGCGACAGAACTCGTGGTCGCTCATGACTTCACCTCTGCACCTTGCGTCGCGCGATCCTCCTCGAGCGCGGTTGCGTCGGGATTGCCGAGGTCGGCCTCGACGGTGACGCGGGTGAGCACGGTCTGCTTGACGAGCGGCTCGCTCGCCGGCCGCGTGTCGACGATGCCCTTGCGCTGCCCCTGGATCTCGTGTGCCTTCACCGTCGCCTTCACCTCGTAGCGGTGCCCGACGTCGAGCACTAGCACACCCGTCGCGCGCCAGACCGCGACGTTGCCTGCCTCGTCGCGGAAGATCACCGCGGTCTTGGCGCCGTACTCGGTGTCGTAGGTATGACGACGCATAACGCGCAGCGTGAACCGCGCCCGCTTTCCGACCTCGCCGAAGTAGTTTGACTCGGCAGCAGCTGCAGCCCGCTCGGCCATCCGCCCCAGTGCGCGCTCGTGTGCGCAGGCGATCGCGGCGGCGATCCCCGCGAGGTGATGCGTCACGGTGCCGACGCGCCCGACGGCCGAGATGTTCCACTCGAAGTCGCTCGAGGGATCGAGGTCGGCCAGCCATTCGATCGCCGCGTCGGCGCGCGCGAAGGCGGCGTCGGACGGGCGTGCATAGGGGAGGTCCAGCGGAGGGTCGACGGCCATGAGCGCGAGATCGGCCGTCGCGCTCCTGTCCTCCTCCTCGGTCTTCTTCCGCGACACCCAGCCCTTGACCGCCATCACCTCGTAGGTGTGCGCGAGGAACAGGCGAAGCGGCCAGGCGCCGCGCCCGCCACCGCCGAAGCCTCCCTCGTCGTCGTAGGTGAAGTCCGCGCACACGGCGTCGAGTATCTCAATCCACTCGGCCGCTGCAGCAAGCTCCTGCGCCGAATCGTGGCCGGTGAAGTCGACGAGGCACTGGCGGCCGATCTGCTTCCACTCGCCCGCGTCGGAGCGCACGACGTACGTGTCGTTGCGCCGCCGCACGGTGCGGCAGTGGTCGCAGGCCGGCGGGCAGTCGCGATAGCGCTCGGGCACGCCGTCGACCAGGGTGCGGAGGATGTTCACCAGAGCGCCGTCGTCGCCTTGCAGGTGCTCAAGCACGCCGGCAAAGGTCCAGCCCTGGATGCGCGGGGCGGGGCCTGTTACCTCGATCACCGCGATGTCGACGATCCATGCTGGCCGCCCGTGGGCGCGCAGGATCTTCCGCTGCGCCTCGCCTACGACCTCGAGCGTAACGAGCGGGCAGCCGAGTTTCTGGGAGCGGCGGGCGAGACGCGCCACCTTCGCGCAGAGCGCATCGAGGCGGTAGGCCGGGACCTCGTAGCAGCGGGAGGTGGTTTCCATTACTCGCTCCCTTCACGATCGGTGGCGCGCATCTGCTTCACGCGCCGCTTCACGCACTCGCGAGCGCAGCGGAAGTAGGCATCGCTCGTGCTATGCCCGTTCGGATGCGGGCAATCGCGCGGCTTCGCGTGATCGTAGATCGGCTCGCTGGTGCGCTGCGCGGAGGGCTGCATATCGTAGGAGGCCATCGGGGTGTGCTCCTTGGCCTCGGTTATAGCACGCGCCGCGCCAACACCGATCTCCGCGCCGCTCGCGGACTTCCAGCCAAGAAGTGGCGAAAAACCGCCGCGCTTGTGTCAGGTTTCTACCACTACTTGTCACCGCCGGTAGAAGAAACCA
>CAYHNK010000422.1:0-3591 GCA_964357695.1 uncultured Bdellovibrionales bacterium
GGAATGACATGGCGGCGAGCACCGGGCACTTGGCCGATTCAGGGACAGGCCCTAGCCCTGCCTGATTGCATTCTCGGCCCCCCGTGCGCAATGGGTCTTGGCGCAGCCTGACGCGTCGGTTATAGAAGCGCCCCTACAGGAGGCAGACAAGATGACAGAGAACGCTCAGCCAACCATGGTGGAGGCGCGCGACCTGCGCAAGCTCTACGGTACGACGCGCGCGGTCGACGGCGTGTCCTTTACCGTGCGGCGCGGCGAGGTCGTGGGATTTCTCGGGCCGAACGGTGCGGGCAAGAGCACCACCATGAAGATGCTCACGGGCTTTATCAAGCCGACCGGTGGTCAGGCGCGCGTCGCCGACGTCGACGTGGCGGCCGATCCGCTCGCCGCGCAGGCGCGCATCGGCTACCTGCCCGAGAACGCACCGCTGTACGACGACATGATGGTCGTCGACTTTCTCACCTATGTCGCCGAGCTGCGGCAGGTGCAGAAGGGCGAGCAGCGCGCGCGTCTGCGTGAGGTCGCGGACCGCTGTGGCCTGATGTCCGTGCTCGGCAAAGACATCGGCCAACTGTCCAAGGGCTTTCGCCAGCGCGTCGGTCTCGCGCAAGCGCTCGTGCACAACCCCGATCTGCTCATCTTGGACGAGCCCACGTCCGGTCTCGATCCCAATCAGATCATCGAGATCCGCGAGCTGATGAAAGAGCTCGGGCGCGAGAAGACCATCATCCTCTCGACGCACATCCTGCAAGAGGTGCAGGCCACGTGCAGCCGGATCATCATCATCAACGACGGCCGCCTCATTGCTGACGACACCCCCGAGCGACTGCGCGCGAGTGACGCGGCCTCGGTCGTGCGTGTCGTCGTGCGCAAGCGCATCGGCCAAGTGGACTACGAGGCTGTGCGGGCGCTCTTTGGCGCACTGCCCGGCGTGCGCGACATCGAACGGGCCGAGGGCGAGGGTTCGGGTACCATGGGCCTGCGTTTGCGGGTGGGTGCCGACAGCGACCCGCGCGAGGCCGTGTTCTCCGCCGCGGTCGCCAACGAGCTCGTGCTGCTCGACATGCATCGCGAGCGTCAGTCCCTCGAGGACACCTTCCGTCGCCTGACCCAAGGCACAGGAGCCAACACCCATGCGTAATATTTGGTCGATCGCCCGGCGCGAGCTACGCAGCGCCTTTGACTCACCGGTAGCCTACATTGTCATCGTCAGCTTTCTGCTTGTCGGCGGCTGGATGTACTTTAGCGCACTGTTCTTGATGGGGCGCGCCGACATGCGCGCGTTCTTCGCACCGTCGCCGTTTTCGCCGGCGATGCTGCTCGTCATCATGGCGCCCGCGCTGACCATGCGTCTGATTGCGGAAGAGCGAAAGACCGGCACCATCGAGCTCCTGACCACCATGCCGATACGCGACAGCGAGGTGATCCTCGGCAAGTTTCTCGCCGCACTGTTGCTGCTCGCGATTGGCATCGGCATGACGCTCATCTACGCGGTCACCGTGTCGTTGCTCGGGCCGCTCGACTGGGGCCCTGTCTTGGCTGGCTACCTCGGCATGCTGCTCTTTGCGGCCTCGTTGCTCGGCATCGGCCTCATGGTCTCGAGCTGGACGCGCAATCAGATCGTCGCCTTCATCGTCGCATTCGTGTTGTGCGCGGCGCTCTATTTTGTCTACTGGCTACAGTTCTTCGTACCGCAGGCGCTTGCGCCGGTGGTGGAATACCTGTCGGTGAGCTTTCATCTCGACAACATGGCCCGCGGGGTCATCGACAGCCGCGACGTGCTCTACTACCTGACACTCACGGGTGGCACTCTCGTCGTCGCGACATACTCGCTCAATCAGCAGCATGCGTAGTGGGGAGCAACGCACTATGAAAAAGCATAAAGTCCTCGACCGTTCCGTGCTGGTGCTGACGCTCGTCGGCATCCTCGTGCTCGCCAACGTGATCGGTGTGCGTCTGTTCGGGCGCCTCGATCTCACGGCCGACAACCAGTTCACGCTGAGCGGCGCGACCCGCACCACGCTGCACGAGCTCAAGGACCCGATGACGGTGCGGGCCTATTTCACGCGCGACTTGCCGCCGCCGTACTCGACCAACGCGCGCTACGTGCGCGACTTGCTCGATGAGTACTATGCCGCGAGCGATGGCCGCCTGCGCTATGAATTTGTCGATCCCATGAGCGAAGAGACGGACGCCGACAAGGAGAAGAAAAAGGACGTGCGTCGCGACATCTTCGGCCGCGCCGTGCGCGAGGCAACGACGGTCGAGCGCGAGCTGCAAAAGCTCGGCATCGCCCCGGTGCAGGTGCGCGTCAACGAGGATGACAAGCTCGAGGTCAAGCGCGCCTACATGGGTCTCGCGGTGCAGTACGGCGATAAAACTGAGGTGCTGCCGGTCGTGCAGAGCACCGACGGTCTCGAGTATGATTTGACGACCCTTGTGCGCAAGCTCGCGCGCGAGCGACGTCCGAAGATCGCGCTCGTGACCGCGGAGCTGCCGGGAAGCATGCCCGTGCCGCTCGATAAGCTGGCGAGCGCGTGGGGCCAGCTCTACGACGTCAGTCGGGTCAACGTCGCCGCGGGGGAGACGCTCGCCGAAGATCTGGATGCGGTGGTGGTGCTCGGCGGCACGACGCCGTATCCCGAGGCGGCGCAGCGGGCCATCGATGCCTTTGTCATGGGCGGCCACGCGGCCGCGTTCTTGCTTGCGCCCACCGTGCCGGACTTGAAGACGTTGCAGGCGGAGCCGGCGCAGCACGGCCTTGGCGCCTTGGTGGCAAGCTACGGCGTGACCATCGAGCCTGGCCTCGTGCTGGATGCGGAGTGCGCCACGATCCAAATCGCACAGCAGCGCGGCTTTATGCAGATCCGTCAGCCCGTGCGCTATCCCTTCATGCCGCTCGTCGCGCAGCTTTCGGCCGACCATCCGGTGGCCCGCGGTCTTGGGCAGGTGGTCTTTCCCTTCACGAGCCCGCTCAAGGTGAAGCTCGCCGAGGGTAGCGAGATTGAGGCGCAGGTGGTGGCACGGTCTTCGGCGCAGAGTTGGATACAGCCCGCGCCCTACAACCTCGATCCGCTTCAGCGCTGGGCGGTCGACAGCCTCGGCGAGGCAGCGTCGCGCGATCTGGTCGTCACGATCAAGGGCCCGGTGCCGAGTCATTTCGCGGCCCCGGTGGCGCCAGCCGATGGCGGTGCGCCGTCGACACCACGCTCGCCCGGCTCGCGCATTTTCGTTGCCGGCGGCTGGGACTTTGCGACCGACCAATTCCTCTCGCCGTCCAACGAGGCACTGCTGTTGAATCTCGTTGACTGGATGGTGATGGACGATGGGTTGCTCGCCGTGCGTGCGCGCGGTCTGGCTGCGGCACCGCTACGTGAGCTGGGGGACTCGCTGCGTCAGGGGCTCAAGCTCGGGAACATCGCCGGCGTGCCGTTGCTGCTTGTGCTCGCCGGCATCATGCGTTGGCGATTGCGCGAGCGACGTCGGGCGCTCGTGACACTGTGAGCCCGAGGCGGGGCCACACGGAGGATACTACGACATGACACGAACGACTTGGCTGGCCATCGGCATCTTCGCCCTGCTGCTCGTCGC
>CAYHNK010000423.1:0-3580 GCA_964357695.1 uncultured Bdellovibrionales bacterium
AGTGCGGGGTGAGCGACATGAGCCAGTCGAAGGCGGCATAGGTCAAAGTCAGCGCCAAAGAGAATTGCGTGATCCGACTTCGCACCATGGCCGTCTTCTTCGCGCTCACCGGCGCCGGAGTCTGCGTGCGTGCGGCCGAGACCTTGCCGCGCGAGCTCGAAGGTGTGGGTGTGCAAGAGCATCTCGGTGCCGCGGTGGACCTCAATCTGACCTTCACGAACAGTGATGGCACACCCGTGCCGCTGCGCGCGCTGTTTCGCGATCACAAGCCGGTCCTTCTGACGCTGAACTACTACGAATGCCCAATGCTCTGTGGCCTACAGCTCAAGGCGCTCGTGACGGCACTGCGGGCTCTCGATTGGACGATCGGTGACGAGTTTCGCATCGTCACTGTAAGCATCAACCCGAACGAGGGACCGGCGCTCGCCGCCGCCAAGCGTCGTTCGGTGCTCGAGAGCTACGACCGGGGTAACGTCGACTGGAGCTTCCTTACGAGCGACGAGCCGTCGGTGCACAAGCTCGCGGCGCAGGTGGGCTTTGGCTATCGCTACGATGTCGAGCAGAAGCAGTATGCCCACCCGACGGTGCTCTTTGCACTCACGCCCGACGGCCACATCGCGCGCTACCTTTACGGCCTCGAGTTTCGTCCTTCGGATCTCAAGTTTTCCCTCATGGAGGCCTCCCAGGGCCGCACGGCCAGCACCATCGACAAGGTGCTCTTGAGCTGTTTTCACTATGACGCCAGCGTGGGTCGCTATGCGCCCTACGCCATGGGGATCATGCGGCTCGCGGGGGTCGTGACCGTCCTCATCGTTGGCGCCATGTTGATTCTATTTTGGCGGCGCGAGCGCACGCGCCCCACGGAGTGAGACGACCCTCATGATGCGTTGGCTCTTTGATCCTACCGGCCGCGATGCGAGCTTTTGGCTCCCCAAGGGTGCCTCGAGCGTCGCCGCTGGACACGACGCGCTCTTCTACTTCATCCTCTATTTGTCGACCGCGTTCTTCGTCGTCATTGTCGCGGCCATCGTGCTCTTTGTGCTCAAGTACCGACGCCGCTCGCCCGAGCAGCGCACAAGCGGCCTGCACGGCAACGTCATGTTGGAAATCGTCTGGGCTGTCATTCCGGCGATACTCCTTATCGTGATGTTCGTCTGGGGCTTTCGCCAGTACATGGACATGTCGGTGCCACCGGCTGACGCCATCGAGGTGCGGGTGACCGCGCAGAAATGGTCGTGGACGTTCGAGTATCCACGCGACGGCATCAGCGTCCCCAAGGATCTGGTGGTGCCGGTCGGCCGCCCCGTGCGCCTGACCATGTCGTCGTTGGACGTCATCCACAGCTTCTTCGTGCCGGCCTTTCGTATCAAGAAGGACGTGTTGCCCAACCGCTACACCATGCTGTGGTTCGAGGCGACTGAAGTCGGTGAGTACGATCTCGAATGCGCCGAATACTGCGGCACGGCGCACTCGCAGATGCTGGGCAAAATCATCGTCAAGCCAGAGAACGAATACAATGAGTGGATCGCCGCCGGCGGTGGTATGAGCGGTGAAGGCATGTCGTCGGTGGCTTTTGGCGCGCGCCTGTTCTCGCAGCTCGGCTGCGCGGTATGTCACTCGACAGACGGCACGAAGAAGACCGGGCCCAGCGTGCTGGCGAAGTTTGGCTCGACTGAGACCTTTGTCGACGGCACGAAAGCCCTCGTCGATGACAACTACGTGCGCGAGTCGCTCATGGACCCGGCGGCCAAGGTGGTCGTCGGCTACGAGGCGGTGATGCCGACCTTCAAGGGCCGGCTCTCGGACAAGCAGACCAACGCCCTCGTCGACTACATCAAGTCGCTCGCCCCGGCGGACGATGGGCCCAAGGAGCCGTAATATGACCTCTCTCTCGGCCGCTCACGACGCGAGCTTTCTGCGCTCGACGCGCGGCTTGCGCTCGTGGCTCTTGACGCTGGATCACAAGCGCATCGGCATCATGTATCTCATCGCCATCCTCGCGGCGTTTGCCGCCGGTGGCATCATCGCCCTCGTCATTCGCATCAAGCTCTGGCAGGGCGGCGAGTTTCTCGTCTCCGCCGACACGTACAACAAGCTGTTTACGTTGCACGGCGCCATCATGATCTTTCTGTTCATCATCCCCTCGATCCCGGCGGCGCTCGGCAATTTCTTCTTACCGATTATGATCGGCGCCAAAGACGTCGCCTTCCCCAAGCTCAATCTCACGAGCTACTACGTCTACGTCCTCGGCGCGGTGTTCTTTCTCTACTCCATCGTCGCGGGCGCGGTGGATACGGGATGGACCTTCTACACGCCGTATTCCACGACGACCGGCACGGCCGTGACGGCGGTGACCCTCGGCGCCTTCATCCTCGGTTTTTCGTCGATTCTCACCGGGCTCAACTTCATCGTGACCATTCACAAGATGCGTGCCCCCGGCATGACGTGGTTCCGCATGCCGCTGTTTCTGTGGTCCCTCTACGCGACTGCCGTCATCCAGCTCATCGCCACCCCGGTACTCGCCATCACCTTGCTCTTGCTCGCCATGGAGCGTGTGCTTGGCATCGGCATCTTCGACCCGGCGCTCGGTGGCGACCCGGTGCTCTTTCAGCATTTCTTTTGGTTCTACTCACACCCGGCGGTGTACATCATGATCTTGCCGGGCATGGGCATCATCAGCGAGCTCGTCACCGTACATTCCAAAAAGCGCATCTTCGGCTATCGCGCCGTGGCGCTCTCGAGCATCGCCATCGCGGTGATCAGCTTTCTCGTCTGGGGCCACCACATGTTTGTCAGTGGCCAATCCGAGCTTGCGGGAGTCATCTTCTCGTTTCTCACCTTCATGGTGGCAGTGCCGACGGCAATCAAAGTCTTCAGCTGGACGGCGACCATGTACCGCGGCGCCATCTCGCTGACGACGCCGATGCTCTATGCGCTTGCCTTCTTGTTCCTCTTCTCCATCGGCGGGCTCACCGGCCTCTTTCTCGGCTCGCTCGCCACCGACGTGCACCTGCACGACACCTATTTTGTCGTCGCGCACTTTCACTACGTGATGATGGGCGGCACGGTGATCGCCTTTCTCGGCGGCCTGCACCACTGGTGGCCCAAGATGTTCGGCCGCATGTACCACGAGAACCTCGGGCGTCTGACGGCGGTGCTGGTGTTCATCGGTTTCAACATGACGTTCTTCACCCAGTTCGTACTCGGCACGCAGGGCATGCCACGGCGCTACTACGGCTACCTACCGCGCTACCACATGCTGCATCAGCTCTCGACGGTAGGGGCGATGTTGCTCGGCGTCGCGTTTCTCATCATGGGCATCTACCTCATCGCCTCACTCATCGGCGGCAAAGTCGCACCGCAAAATCCGTGGGGCGGCGTGAGTCTCGAGTGGCAGACGCCGAGTCCACCGCCGACCGAGAACTTCGCCGCGCGGCCGGTGATCACAGCGGGACCGTATGAGTTTCCAGAGATTGAGTCGACGGAGCAGGGGCACGCCAATTGACCGAGTCGCCCGGCCTGCTTCCGGTCCTCGCCCTCCGGCTCCCCGGCTTCGCGGGGCCCCTCGGAGGGCTCCGGT
>CAYHNK010000424.1:0-2805 GCA_964357695.1 uncultured Bdellovibrionales bacterium
GCGACGGGCACGATCAGGCCGTCCGTCCGCATGGAGCGCAGCACGAGGCGGATGGTCTGATCGCTGATGCCCGGCAGGGCGGCCCGGATGTCTCGCATGCGGAACACGCTCGGCGCGTGGTGGAGGGCGTACGAGCGGACGCGCTCCTGTTTGGATAGAGAGCCGAGGTTGCGGCGCGAGGAGATACGCTGTTCAAAATCGACGTAGGCCTCCCCGAGGGTGATCGCGAGGTAGTCGATCCATGGCCAGATCGAGTGCTCTGCGTCGTGCCACCGGCGCTGGCTCTGGTAGAGCGCGGAGTAGTAGGCGTTCTTCGTGTCGAACATCCGCTGCTCGACACTCGCGTAGCGAGGCACGCCATACCCGGCCTGGAGCAGAAGGTGGGTCGTGAGCAGTCGCGCCAGCCGGCCGTTCCCATCAAGGACCGGATGGATCGCAAGAAAGTCGAGGACGAAGGCACCGACTAGCAGGATCGGGTGGGCAATTTGGTTGGCCGATGCGGTTGCGTACGCGCCGACAAGGCCCACGAGAAGGCTCTCCGCCTCGCGAGGCGGTGGCGGTGTGAACAGGATTTCGCGGTGGCCCTTCTCGTAGGACGCGATCAGATTCTCCTCCTCCTTGAGCCGACCGCCGCCGCCGTCCGTGTAGCGGAACAGCAGACGGTGGAGATGCAGGATGTAAGGGACTGTCACGGCCTCGAGCTCGGTGGCGCGCATGATCTCGTCGATGGCATCGCGGTAACCTGCGAACTCGCGCTCGTTGCGATTGCGCAAACGCCGCTCAGCGTCAGGCCGAACAAGACCGCTCATACGGCCGGGGTCGACGGTCACACCCTCCATCGCGCTCGAGGCCTTGATCGAGGCGATACGGGTCTCGGTCGCGAGAGCACCCAAAAGCTCAGGCAACTGGTCCCTGTAGAGGGCTTCACGTCCGCGGCCGACGTCGAGACGCGCGAGCGCCACGCCCAGGCGCGGGGGTTGGCTGGCGAACGTCCGATCCGGGTTAATGAACGAGCGCATCTACTTACCCTACATTAATCTACCTAATAGAGCACGTAAAATGGCATGATTGATGTGCACTGGGTAGATCTCAAAGGTCCCACGACGTTGGGCTGCGGCGATGGAGGCGTGGGCGCGGCTGTGGGGGTCCTGGTGGCGACGACGATCGGCAGTCCGGTTTCTTCGCGAAGCGCAGGGTGGGGACTACACTGCCCGCATGCCAGCCCACCCAGCTGCCTTCGATGTCAGTCACGCCGACGTCCTCGATTGGCTGCGCCGCAGCACCGCAGCCCAGGCGGCAATCGGTCGGTTGCAGGGCGGTCCACAGGCCGCGGAGCTCGGAGACGTCAAGATCTGCGAGGAGACCGTGCGGTAGCTCAACAGCGAAGGTTCAGTGCCAGGCACCTGTGGGCGGCGCCCGGCGGCGTCCCCGCCACGCAGATCAGCGATCAAGAGGGCGTTGCCTCGCGATCACTTGGCTGCTTTTCGTCGCTGTGCGCCTTCACGACGTTTCGACTTCGTCGGTGTTCGGACCCGCGTTCCGTAGGGCGCACGCGGCTCGTTCGCGCCCCCCAGCGTCTGGAGATCCACGGGTGGCCGGTTTGGGAACTCAGCGATCAGACGAACTCTGCCACCCATCGCCTCGACGTAGCCTTTGACCGTCGAAAGAAGCAGGTCGCTTCGTGTTTCGAGGCGCGACACGCTGTCCTGCCCAATGCCGAGCAGCTCGGCCATCCGTTCCTGCGTCATCATCATGGCTTTGCGCATGTCTCGCAGGGTCATTTCTTCGGCGATCAGCTCCGCGGCGCGTGCCTCAATCTTCGCACGACGCCCGCGCGGCAACCGCTTGATGATCTGGTTTACGTTTGTTGCCATGGTGTCACCTCTTCTTCGGCTGTTGCTCGGCGAGATGAGCATCAAAGCGCCGATCCGCTTTCGCGATGAGCCGCTGATAGAACCGCCGCTCGCTCTTGCCCGCTTTGTCGCCCGCAACCAGCAGGATCGCGCGGCGTCCGGGGTCGAACGCGAACGCCACACGCCAGACACCTCCCGCCGCATCGAATCTGAGCTCCTTCATGTTTGCGTGATAGGAGCCGTGCAACGTATCTACGCGGGGTCGACCAAGAGTCGGCCCCAACGTGGTGAGCAATTTCGCATGGGCGAGTAGCTCGTCTTGAACGTCTTCGTCCAGCTCTGCCAGCTCGCGTTCAAGATCGCCGCAAAGCTCAACAATCCAGGTCACACCTGCATTATGTTGCCTGAACCATATGTAGTCAAGACCATATTGCAACTGCAGGCGCATCAACACGGTTCACTCGGGCGCTGGCAAAATCCGTGCTGCGGTGCCGGTGCCACACGCCGTTGGAGCGCTGCCGCTGGAATTGACGGCGGTCGCAAGCCGAACGGTGCGGAGCGCACGTCACACGCTCGTGCCCGCACCAACCTCGGTGCGTCAGCGCAGCGGCCAACGATGTCCGTGCCCGTCGTCAGGAAGGTACTCGAAGTCGCCGGGTTGAAGGCGCCCGCTCTTTCGTGCTCGACAGTCGTGGGGGGGGTGCGCCCCGCCGGGGCGTGGCCGCCCCACTTTTCCAGCAGGTGTGCGCAACGCGCGAGTGCGGAATGCAGATCCACTCCGGGTACGGACCTTCCCGAACCGCGCCATTCTTCGGGCTGTCCGGGATCGGGCGCCAAGATGAGCGCGGGTCTCCCGTATCGTTCGGCGATTCGCTGGGCGACAATTCCCGACACACCTTCGTGCCAGGTCTCGCCCGAAAGCAGGAAGGCTTGAGGTGGCGTGCCGTCGGCG
>CAYHNK010000424.1:2815-3575 GCA_964357695.1 uncultured Bdellovibrionales bacterium
GCCCGCTCTTTCGTGCTCGACAGTCGGGGGGGCTCTACGCCCCGAAGGTCAGTGCCAGACACCGGAGGCCGGGCAGGCTCATCGCCGCCACGTCCAACGACAGCCAGCAGGTCGCGCCGCCTCGACGTTGGGCTCGAGCAGTCGCGCCATGACGTGTCGACGTGCTAGGCCAAAGCGCTAGAGCACAACGGGCGATCGAGTCGTCGCTGGCCGATTGACTTGCCACGGTGGACGCCGAAGGTCAGTTCGAAGGTCAGTGCCAGACAGAGGATACCGGGCAAAGCACCACCGGAACCACCGACGAGAAGATGCCCTGCGCCTTCCAACACCTCGACGCTCTGCACATCCCCGGCTGCCTGGTCTACGCCGGCACAGGGTGGTCCGAGGGGGGGGCTGCATCTTCTTCAAAGCTCGGAGATGGCGTCCTACTGCTTCGTAGGTCGTCTGTAGTGGTTGTCTGGCGGCATCAAGTGCGATGAAATAGGCGGGAAAGCGAGGGTACTCGGAGACATGGACAACCATGCCAAAGCGGTGGAGTTGGTGCGCTGGCTCTGGGCCGGAAGATCCGCGCAAGTCTCGTGGGTGTCGCCGGTCGTGGCGACGATGCTGGCTGCCGCGCGACTGCGTCCGGGCATGCTGCCGCAAGTCACGTTCACTCCGGGCTCCGAGTCCTACGCGCGCAGCATTGGGCTGCTGGCCGCGCTTGCGGGGGAGACGCCCAACGTCAATCCATCGGGGCTCGCGGGGTTGACCTACAGTC
>CAYHNK010000425.1:0-3535 GCA_964357695.1 uncultured Bdellovibrionales bacterium
CGAGCAAGAAATCAGGCGCGGTGGATCAACGAATGCCGTGCGAAGCTACACGCGTGATCGCGAGCGCACAGACATCGAAGGACGTGCCGTCCTGCTCATAAACCGCCACCACCTACGCCGCGGCATCCGCGAGCTGTTTCTCTGCCCAGGTGCGGAGCGTGTCAGGGCAAAGCTCGAGTCCATTTGGCCATGCCAACGCACCCGATTCCACAAAGCACCGCGCGAACGCGCCGCCCTTGAGCACCTCGCTGGCAAGTCCTCTTGGGCGCACAAACAGCGGACTGAGATCGATCGCGACCTCGAGCCCATCGTCGAATCGCAGGCGCACGCGAAAGGACTCGGCGTCAGCCCCGAGCACCACAGCAACCCTTGATCCAAACGTGCGTTTCATGTCTCTACTCCAACGGCTTGATGCGCGACGGTGGCCGCATTGCCATACTGCACGTGGAAGTGCGGCGGGTTGTGGTCCGCATGGTAGATGCGGATGAGCATGCCGTAAAAGGCGGAGACGATGGGCATGGGCTGATGCTATTCCGGCGAGGTGCCAATGAAAAGAGTCGGCTCGCCCCGCGCCGGGTCTCTGTGACGAGCTGCGTGAGAAGCGGGTGTCACCTTTTCCTGGGCACCTCAAGTCAGTGGGGCGGGCGACGCTATCCGCCCTACGCCTTCACCGAACAGGGTGTCGCCATGCTCTCGAGCTACGCTGCGTGTCTCAGCCATTCGATGATGGCCTCGCGCAGCGCGGCGTGTAGCGAGAGTCCCCTCCGCTTGGCGCGCTTCTCCAACTCCGTCCAGACGGCTTTCGGGAACCTCACCGATCGAGGTTGTGTTCCACCCACCTCGAAGAGCTTCTTGGGGCGGCCACGACCGACCTGGATTTCGAGTCCCTGCGTGGCGATGCGCGCGGCATAGGGATTTTTGCGCACACGCGCCTGGGAGAAATCAACCTCCGGGATTTCCCGTAGGGAGGCCCGCGAGGGATCGCGATGCGTCTTGCGGGTGCTAGCCTTCTTCATAGCCCCTCCGTTCCGCCTTCGTGGCGCGCCTCGCGCTGATGATGCGTACCTCGTCCGCGTGTATCTCGACAAAAACCGTCACGAGTAGTCGCCCCGCGTGAGACTCGCCCACGATGAGCGCTCTCTCCGCGTGATTTCATCCTCGACGAGGATGGCGAGCGCGTCAGCAAACACGCTCACTGCCTCCTCGAAGGTCACACCGTGCTTGCGGTCGTTCGACGCCGCCTTGCGTGGGTCCCATGTGAAGCGCACCGAGTTAATGTGTTACATTAACCCTCAAGCAGCAAGCGTGGTCGTGCTCCGTCTCAGCGGAAGGCTTGGCGGCGACGGTCCGCAACCCCCACACCGCGGGGAGTTCGCCGGCAAGGCCAAGATGCCGAGCCCCAACGTCCTGCGCAGCATCAATCGCCGCCACAACCCGACGCAGAAGACTCTGGAGCAGCTGCTCAAGCCCTTCGGCCTCAAGCTCACCGTAGCCCCGGCGACACGGCGACGGTCATCGGCGGCGTAGTCCGCGCCACGGTGCTCGTGACGGGCGCTAGCACGGACGCCCTTGGGCGGCAAAGATGACGCAGGTTGCGTGCGTCAATTCCGTAATTACAGCGACTTGCGACGGTCCACATGACGCGTGCGCTGGTGGGGTGGCGTTACGGCTGCGCAGGCCGTCTAAGTGGGTGGCACCTGATCTCGGCGGGCTCGCACTCAGTCATCATGGCCAGCGGGGACGCCCTAAAGAGGCATTGACCCACCAGACGCTTCCAGTCGCGAGCGCAGATCATCCGCCATCCTGCCGACTGCCTCGTCGACACTCTCTGCAATGAACTCTGATATGCCGCCTGTCAGAAAGGCACTCCAGTCAACGAGGAACTCCTCATCAGAAGGCGTCTGCGCCGGCAGCCCCACCTGCTCTTGAGGGAAGCTCGGCTGAATCCGGTAGAATTCGAGTCGCCAGAGTCGATATCGAAATCGTCGCGTATCCTTGGTGCTACGGAAGAGTTCCACGCGCAGCGGAACCAACTCCACGCCCAATGCCGCATCCACCTCGAACGTTCGTACCAGTTCAAACACGTGTCTCCCCGCCGTGCACTACTTTGAACATTGGCACTGACAGTGGCGTGCGTAGCAGCCAAGCGGTGCGCTCTGCGTTGCGGAACGCTTGGCTGCTCGGCACGCATCACCTTCACTTGATCCGGAGGACGACCCAGACACGCGACCTCCGCACTGTGGACCAACTCCCTCAAGGTTGCAGCTCGCCGTACACGACCACTGTCGCGCGGAGGACTGACATAGGTCGTAAACCGACTTGAGGAAGTACAGCGTGAGGGCCGCACTCAACGCGAGCGCATCGTCAACGCCAACCAGTGCGCCATTCTGATCCTTGTATTGAAGCGAGTTCCCCAACGCATATGTGTAGACCGGCTGCTCCTGAGCTCCGCGCTGCGGACCAACCGGATCCGCCGTGACGTACCTCCCGGTGTTCGGGTCGTAATAGCGCCACCAATTGTAGTGCAACCCCGTCTCTTGGTCCTCGTACTGTCCCGGAAAGCGCAGCGGCACGTCGATGCTCGGCGTCGCCGTGGTGCCGGGCAGGTACTCCCACGCCTTGCCGAACGCTTCGTAGTCCGCGGCCCACGCGACGCTGCCCGCCGCGTCCCACGCGCGCATCGGCGTGCCGAGATGATCGGTGCCGAGCAGATACGTCGTGCTCGGAGTGAGTGGATCAACATCTTCATCGACAAGCATCGCGAGTGGCTCGCCGCCGAGATAGACGTACTCCTTCGTGGCGCCGGTGTTGTCCTGCTCCACCTGCAAGCGACCGTTCTGGTCGTAGCCGAAGCGCACGGCGACGCCGGGTCCGTCCTTAGCCACGCGCAAGTTGTGGTGGTCGTAGGTGTAGTTGTACGCGCCGCCCGGCGTCGTCACGCTCGCAACGCGGCCGGACGGTCCGTAGGTCATCGTGAACGCGTCCAAGTCGAGCGGGAACTTGCGAAGGTAGCCGTTGGTCGCACGCCCGAGCACGTCGACGTCGTAGTCGCGCGTCATGAGCGTCTGCGGACCGCCGCAGGAGCTCAGATCATCGGCAAGCCACGAGATGGCCCCGAGACGATTGGTCGGCGCCGACTGCGCCGTGGTTTCGTAGTCGTACGTCACCGGGTGACCATAGCACGATTCCGTCGAGCGGTTGCCGGCGGCGTCGTACAGGTAGGAGCAGTTTTGGTAGCCGCGCAGAATCGTCCCTTGCGCGCTCGCGAGACGGTCTTGACCGTCGTACGTCAGCGACAGGTCCTTACCCGCCATAGTATCCGCGGCGGAGAGGATATTGCCGCTGCCGTCACGGTCGGAAGTGTCCCACGTGAAGGCCGAGGCGCCACCGACGCGATAGTCGCGCGTGAGCGCTTGGCCCGCGAGGTCGAAGGCGCCGGCGAAGCTCATCGCACCGGACGTGTAGGCCGAGACCTTGCCGGCCACGTCGTAGGTGATGTTCTCGGCAACCACGCTCGTCGACGCAACGCCGCCAG
>CAYHNK010000426.1:0-3513 GCA_964357695.1 uncultured Bdellovibrionales bacterium
GTGCCGCGCAGCTTGTTGACCACCAGCGTCGCGAGCGCCTCACCTTCGACGTCTTCAGCAATGATCATCAGGGGCTTGCCACTGCGTGCCACGTTCTCGAGCAGCGGCAGCATGTCCTTCATGTTCGAGACCTTCTTCTCGTAGATGAGAATGTAGGGCTCTTCGAGCGCGACTTCCATGCGCTCCGGATCGGTGACGAAGTAGGGCGACAGGTAGCCGCGGTCGAACTGCATGCCTTCGACCACCTCGAGCTCCGTCTCCATGGACTTCGCTTCCTCGACGGTGATGACGCCTTCCTTGCCGACCTTCTCCATCGCCTGGGCGAGGATCTGACCGATGGTCTCGTCGCCGTTGGCGCTGATGGTGCCGACCTGGGCGATCTCTTTCGGGTCCTTGGTCGACTTCGCGAGCTTCTTGAGCTCGGCGACGACGGTCTCGACCGCCTTGTCGATGCCGCGCTTCAGATCCATCGGGTTGGCGCCAGCGGCGAGAAGCTTGACGCCCTCGCGGTAGATCGACTGCGCCAGCACGGTGGCCGTCGTGGTGCCGTCACCGGCGACGTCCGAGGTCTTCGATGCGACCTCTTTGACCATCTGGGCGCCCATGTTCTGGAAGCGGTCCTCGAGCTCGATCTCTTTGGCTACCGTCACGCCGTCCTTGGTGATGTTGGGCGAGCCGTAGCTCTTCTCGATGATGACGTTGCGGCCCTTGGGGCCGAGGGTCACCTTGACGGTATCCGCGAGGATGTTGATGCCGGTGAGGATTTGCTCACGGGCGCGCTGACTGAAAATGATTTCCTTGGCTGCCATGTGATATCTCTCCTGTCCGTAAAGTAGCGGTGGTTACTTTTCGATGATGCCGAGGACTTCGTCCTCGCGAAGAATGAGGTGCTCGACACCGTCGATCTTGATGTCCGAGCCCGAGTACTTGCCGAAAAGGATGCGGTCACCGACCTTGACGTCGAGCGGCGAAATCTTGCCGTCGTCGAGGCGCTTGCCGTTGCCGACCGCGATCACTTCGCCTTCTTGGGGCTTTTCTTTGGCGGTGTCGGGAATGATGATCCCACCGCTGGTCTTGTTTTCATTGTTCTCGAGGCGCTTGATCAGGATACGATCTTGCAGTGGACGAAACTTCTTCATAGCTACTCCTCCTTGAGTTCTCCGCCCGATGGGGCGTTGACTGTGAGCTTTCCGCCGCGTGGGGCTCGCGAAGCGATCCACCACGTGGTCGAGGTCGCCGGCAATATAGGGCGGAGACCCCACTTGTCAAGAGGAAAAGCAATAGATGTCGCTGCGCAATGCGTTGAAATTGTGTGTTTTTTCCTCTGCGTCTGGCAGTCGATCGCGGGGACTGCTGGGCGCGACGCGGGCGGAGGTGTGGCCTGTGCTTGCGAGCGCACACCCCTCACGGTAGGATGCGCCGTTCAATATCGAGGCCATCGCGCGCAGTCGCGGTAGGCCGCCACGGAGGATGCCATGCTGCGACGCGCTCTAATGACCGTGACTCTTGCATCGGCACTTGTGCTTGGCGGCTGCGGCGCGGGGGCTGACTACCTTGCGGCGTGCGCTGCCGACACGGAGTGCTTTGAAGGCTACGCCTGTGCGCCTGAGGAGCCGGGGGCGGCTGTGGACATCTGTCTGCGCGCGTGCACCTCGGGTGTCGACTGCCTGCAGTCGCAGTACTGTGACATCCCCAACGGTGAGTCGAGCGGCGTGTGCCGATTCGGCGAAGCGCCCTAACGATCGCGTAGCGCTGCCACGCCCGCTTGCCCGCGTGGGTCGTCGCGCGGTGTCTCCAGCCACACCGCGAGGATCTCTTTGGCGTGGTCGTCGCTCGTGAGCCGGTTCGAGAGCACGAGCACGTTGGCGTGATTCCAAATGCGCGCGCCCTGCGCCGTCTGCGCATCGGTACAAAGCGCCGCGCGAATGCCGCGCACCTTATTGGCAGCAATGCTAGCGCCGGTGCCGGTCCAGCAGAAGAAGACGCCCTCGTCGCAGGCTCCGTTTGCGACAGCCTCGGCCGCTTTTTGGGTTGCCTCGGCCCACGGCGTCTCAGTGCCGCTTTGCAGGCTGCCGAAGCGCACCACAGAGTGGCCGCTTCGTTCCAGCTCACGGGCGACGGTTTCGTTGACGGGGTAGGGCTCATCCGAGCAGATGGCAAAGCGCATGGTGCGGGCACGATAGCGCAACGGGCCGTGTTGTCCAGAGCGCTTTGACCCGCGCGGACGGCTCATCTAGGCTGCGCCAGCCCCAACGGAGGTCCGCAGACTCATGCGTGCTGTGCTACTCGTGCTTCTCGTGTTGCTTGCTCCGACACTGGCCCACGCGACCGACGGCGTGGCTCTTGGCCATGTGCTGCCGATGTGGAGTGTCGCGCCGTTTGTGGTCATGCTGCTCGCCATTGCGGTGCTGCCGCTCGCGGTGCCCCATTGGTGGGAGCACAACGCCAACCGCGCCCTCGTCGCGGCGCTCTTGGGCGTTCCCGTGGCAATTTGGATCGGCACGCTCGATCTCATGCAGCTTGGCCACACGGCGCATGAATATGCGGCGTTCATCATCTTGCTGGGCTCGCTCTTTATCATCTCCGGCGGTATCGTCATTCGCGGCACGCTCGCGGGTACGCCGGGCGTGAACAGCGTCCTCATCGGCATCGGCGCCCTGCTCGCCTCGTTCATTGGTACGACCGGCGCCTCGATGTTGCTCATCCGGCCGCTCTTGCGCGCCAATGAGCTGCGCACGCGCAAGACGCATGTGGTCATCTTCTTTATTTTCTTGGTGAGCAACATCGGCGGCTTGTTGACGCCACTTGGCGACCCGCCGCTGTTTCTCGGCTTTCTGCGCGGCGTGCCGTTCCTGTGGACCTTTCACCTCGCCCTCGAATGGGCCTTTTGCGTCGGCATCCTGCTGGTCGCCTTCTACATCGTCGATTCGACGATCTTTCGCCGCGAGGATCTGGCGACCCCGGGAGATCTCGACAAAGAGGTCGTCGAGCATGCAGTGCCGGTCCACATTGTCGGCAAGGTCAACCTTGCATTCCTCGCCGGCGTGGTGGTCATCATCTTCGTGAGCGGTCATTTTCAACTGCCGGGAGGCATCCAGGAGCTCGGCATGGTGCTGATGAGCGTGCTGTCGCTGTGGCAGACGCCGGCCGGGTTGCGCGAGGAGAACGACTTTTCGTGGGCGCCGATCGTCGAGGTCGCGGTGATCTTCGCCGGGATCTTCGCGACCATGATCCCCGCGCTGGCAATTCTGAATGCCCGGGGTGCGGAGCTGGGCCTGCACGAGCCGTGGCAGTTCTTCTGGGCGACGGGAGTGCTATCCTCGTTTCTCGACAACGCGCCGACCTATTTGACGTTCACCGCCACCGCCAGCGGCCTCGTGGGCACCGACGCTGCATATCTACAGCAGCTCTTGCACACACCGCACGGCACCGAGCTGCTCATCGCGATTTCGCTCGGAGCGGTGTTCATGGGCGCCAATACCTACATCGGCAATGGTCCAAACTTCATGGTCA
>CAYHNK010000427.1:0-3500 GCA_964357695.1 uncultured Bdellovibrionales bacterium
CGCGCGAGCTGCGCCACTTGCTTGCGCATCGCCGACACGTGTCGATCGAGCGCCTGCTCACGCACCTTGTCGTCGGTGGCCCCGTTCGCCTCGAGATAGGCATCGAGCGGCACCTTGGCGTCCACCGCGACAAAGCGACCGCCCGGCAGGCGCACCACCATGTCGGGTCGCCCTCCCTCGGTGTTCGTCGTCTGCTCGGTGAAATCGCAGTGCTCGGTCATGCCGGCGAGCTCGGCGATATTGCGCAGCGCGATTTCGCCCCAGCGTCCGCGGGTCTGCGAGCTCTTGAGCGCGGTGGCGAGCGTCGTCGTCTTCTCTTGCAGGCCCGCTGTCGCTTGCGCCAGCATTTGCACGTGGGTGTCGATCTTGGCGTACGCGTCGATACGGGCCTTTTCGACCTCGCTGCTGCGCGTCTCGAGCTTGGTGAGTGATTCGGCGAGCGGCCTGAGCAAGGTCTCGATGGCGACCTTGCGCTCGTCGAGGTCGGCCTGTGCCTGTACGCGCACGGTGCCGAGCTTTTGCTCGGCGAGAGCGAGGAAGGCCTCGCGGTTGCTCGCAAGCGCGGTGGCAGCGAGCGCTTTGAACGCGTCTTCGAGCTCCTTGCGGGACGAGGCGGCGACATCTTGCTGCTGCACGAGCAGCGCCTCAGCGCGACTCGCCCGCTCGTGCGCCACGGCCAGGGCAGCGCGCTGCCACACCCAAACGACGAGTGCGCCCAAGGCGCCGCCCAACGCGAAATATGCGAGTGCCACGAGCACGGACAGAGACATGGCGTCGACGGTATGTGCTCAGCGTCGCGCGCGCAAGCCGGGCAAGCACCCGCGCGGACCGTACTCTTGACTAATCACGGCTCATCCCATACTAGGGCGCGTCTAACTGGCGGCATCCCCCAACGCCGGGGGTGTGCGCGACGCAACCCAATCGAGGTAAACCATGGCGTTAGAGACAGCAAAAAAGAGTGAGCTCATCGAGAAGTTTCGCACCCATCCGTCCGACACGGGCTCGCCCGAAGTGCAAGTGGCGCTCATCACCGAGCGCATCAACGGTCTGACGGACCATTTCAAGACGCACAAGAAAGACCATCACAGCCGCCGCGGCTTGTTGATGCTGGTCAGTCAGCGCAAGCAGCTGCTCGAGTACCTCAAACGCAAGAGCGTTGATCGCTACAAGGGCCTCATCAAAGAGCTCGGCCTGCGCAAGTAGCAACACTTGCGAGCAGCCATGACGCGACGCACCCTTCCTTCCGGCGCCGTGTCTCAGTCGACCAACAAGCGGAAACGAGAGAGAGATCATGAATCCAGTAGAGCGAAGTGTAGAAATCGGTGGCACCTCCGTCACGTTCCAGACCGGCAAGGTCGCCAAGCAAGCCTCGGGCTCGGTGTGGGTGACTGCGGGAGGCACGAGCGTGCTCGTGACCGCACAGGCAGCCAAGGACGCGAAGCCCGGCATCGGCTTTTTGCCGCTGACTGTCGACTACCAGGAGAAGATGTCGGCCGCCGGCCGCATCCCGGGTGGATTTTTCAAGCGTGAAGGCAAGCCGCGCGACGAGGAGACCCTCACCTCGCGCCTCATCGATCGTTCGATTCGGCCGCTGTTTGCCGAGGGTTGGGCGTTTGAAACCCAGGTGATCGCGACGGTATTCTCGGCGGACCCGAAGTTCCCCGCCGACACCTTGGCGATGACGGGCGCATCCCTCGCCCTCGAGCTCTCCGACATCGCGTTTTTGGGACCCATCGCGGGCCTGCGCGTCTGCCGTGTGGGCGGCGCTCTCCTTATCAGCCCAACCTTTGAGCAGCGCGAGGAAGCCGACCTCGACATCTTCGTGACATGCAGCCGCGAGGCCATCGTCATGGTGGAAGGCGGCGGCAAGCACGTCAGCGAGGCCGATACCATCGACGCGCTGCTGTTTGCGCACAAGGAAGCGCAGAAGATCCTCGACATGCAGGAGGAGCTCAAGCGCGCGGTCGGCAAGGCAAAGCGCGCCGTGCCGGAGATCAAGCAGGACGCGGCGCTCGCCACCAAGGTGCGCGAAGTGGCCCTGCCGCTCATCAAGGCGGCCTACGACCACAAGGAGAAGTTGCCGCGCTACGCCGCCCTCGACGACGCCAAGGCGAAGATCATCGAGCGACTCGTGGCCAGCGACGCCTCCCTTGCGGAGCGCACCGGCGAAATCGGCAAGGTCATCTCCGAGATCAAGCACCATCTCGTGCGCGATCGCATCGTCAAAGAGAAGCGCCGCCTCGACGGACGCGGCCTCGCCGACATCCGCACCATCACCACCGAGGCGAGCGTGTTGCCACGCACGCACGGGTCGGCACTCTTTACCCGCGGCGAGACGCAAGCGCTCGTCACCGTCACGCTCGGCACGCGACAGGACGAACAGAAGATCGACGATCTGATGGGCGAGCGCTATCGCAACTTCATGTTGCACTACAACTTCCCGCCCTACAGCGTCGGTGAAGTGAAGTTCCTGCGTGGCCCGGGCCGCCGCGAGATCGGCCACGGCGCGCTTGCCGAGCGAGCGCTCAAGAACATTCTCGGCGATGTCGAGGACTTCCCCTACACCATCCGCATCATGAGTGACATCCTCGAGTCCAACGGCTCCTCGTCGATGGCCACGGTGTGTGGTGGCTCGATGGCGCTCATGGACGCCGGCGTGCCCGTCAAGGGCGCGTGCGCGGGCATCGCCATGGGGCTCATCAAGGAGGGCGAAGACATCGCCATCCTCTCAGACATTCTCGGCGACGAAGATCACCTCGGGGACATGGACTTCAAGGTTGCCGGCACGCGCCAGGGCATCACCGCGATTCAGATGGACATCAAGATCGCGGGTGTCGATCGCAAGATCCTCGAGCGTGCGCTCGAGCAAGCACGCGTGGGTCGGCTGCACATCATCGAGCGCATGGACACGACGCTTGCAACCCCGCGCAGTGACCTGTCGCAGTTCGCGCCGCGCATCACGTCGTTGAGGATCAAGGTCGACCGCATCCGTGACGTCATTGGGCCGGGCGGCAAGGTCATCAAGGACATCGTCGCGCGCACCGGGTGCCAGATCAATGTTGAGGACGACGGCCTCGTGCAGATCGCGACGAGCGATGCCGAGGCGGCCAAGCGCGCCGTGAAGATGATCGAGGATCTGACGCAGGAGGCGGAGATCGGCAGGACCTATCTCGGCAACGTGCGCAAGATCACCGATTTCGGCGCCTTCGTCGAGATCTTCCCCGGGACCGACGGCCTCGTGCACATCTCCGAGCTCGCCAACAAGCGCGTCAAGCGCGTTGAAGACGTGCTGCAAGAGGGCGACGAAGTGCTCGTCAAGGTCATTGGCATGGACAAGGGCAAGATCCGCTTGTCGCGCAAGGAAGCCATCGCCGACGAAGAAGAGCGCAAGCGCATCGAGTCCGGCGAAGCGCCAGTCGCCGAGCGCGACGACGCGTAGTTGAGGCGGCGCGCCGCCGCGCCGCACCCCTCCCCCCTGGCAATTGCCCAGGCCTCAGACA
>CAYHNK010000428.1:0-3472 GCA_964357695.1 uncultured Bdellovibrionales bacterium
TCTCGTGGCACGTAGCATGGCGCCAAATGGCTCGCTTCCGCGACGTGCTCGCGCACGTCTACTTCGGCATTCAAGACGAGACCGTCTTGGACGTGGTGCCCCACTGACCGGTGCCACACGCCGCGGAGCGCAAGTACTCGACCTCGAGGCGAAGTTGCTGCAACTCAGCGCGCGTCTCGTCCCGCTCAGTGTCATCGCAAGATGCGAGACCGACCACGAGCAACAGCCACGCGAGGTGAATCATGCGTCTCTCCTTTGGTGTGCGGCCGCAAGCGGGGTGAGGACGGCCCCTGGGGCGGTCGGGGCTCACGGCACGGCGCGCCAGGCGAAGTGGTTCGCACTTCCGGAGGCCACGAACGCAGGGTATCTTGCGTCGTTCCGCGACGTGACACGTGAGGGAGTGACCTCATGCCCGAGACCATCTACCGCCGCTCCACCTCGTTCGTCACCGGCGCCCGCCGCCGCATCTGGGTCCTCGCCCTCGTCGTCGTTCCGGCGTTGACCATTCTCGTTGGCGCGATCCACCACCTCGAACGCCCCGATTGGCCGTCCACCCTCATCGGTGTGGGCTCCGCACTCGTTGCGGGCGAGCTGGCGGTGCTGCTCGTCGCGTGGATGCGCGGGCGTTGGGACCTTGGGGGCGAGGACTTGGAGCTCGTGCTCGACGAGCGCGCCCTCACCCTTCGACGCCCCGGCTTGGTGAACACCGTCGAGTACCGCCGCATCTGGGATGTGCGCGGACACACACTTGCCTCAGGTGAGGTGGAAGCCGTCGAGGTCTTCTGGGCGAAAGCGACCTATCGACTTCACGGCTTTGAGAACATGCGCGCCGTCTACGACCAACTCGCCGAGCACACGGGCATCCGAGACCACATCGTCCGGCACGGCGCCTGGCGACCTCTTCGCGGACCCTGGGCCGCACTGCTTGGCGGCGGCGTAACCCTCGCGATCATCGCTTGGCGCCGTCTCGGGCCCGGGTGGTCCTTGTCGGCGGAGGTCGTCTATCAGCTCGTCCCCGCCGCCATCGGACTGTGGCTGCTCGTCGGGCGACCGCTCAGGCGTGTGCTCGTGAGCCCGACCCTCGAAACCGTCATGGGCGTCTTGCTGATGCTCAGCAGTGCCGCAGTCATTTGGGTGACGGCGCACGCGTAGGCTCGTGAGCCCCGTGCCGCGTGGCGCGAAAAATGCACCGCGTTTGCGCTGAGAGGCGCGCCGAGTCACTGGTGGAGGAGGCAATCATGGAACCGCCCCGCAAGAAAGACTACATGCTGGAAGTCGAGGAGAAGATTAGGCAATGGAACCGCCGGATCGACGCGCTTGAGGCAGCGGCGCAAGCGACCACCGGCGAGTCGCGGGAGAAGTTGCTCGCCGAGGTCGCTGAGATCCATATGCTGCAAGCCGTTGGTGAGCGGCATCTGGCCAGTGTCAAAGCGACAGCCAAGATGAGTTGGGACACCGCGTCGCTGAAGTGGCGTGGAACCGGACGAAGGGGCCCATGAGGCCGATGCTTCACTGACCGCCCGAGCGTGTGGAGCCGCCTACGACGTCGGCGCGCGGCTGAGCTCCAGCACGACGCGTTCGGCGACCCGATCGACCACCGCCCGCATCGCCACCCCGATGGCCTCCACCGTCGCGTCGGCGGAGTCGTCACCGGCTGCCATCGTCACCGGCTGCTCGACGGTGAGCGTCTCTTGCCAGGTCACGCGACCCTCGTTGCGCAGCCTCGCCGTCACCTGCACCCGGGCCATGTGGAGTCGTACGCGGACTTCCTCGAACGTTGTCAGCTGCACGTCGAGCGTCGGTGCATCAGCGCCTGTGGCTTCGCCGAGCCCGTGCTCCTCGAAGAGCACGCGGGCCAGGCGCCGCTTGAGGTACTGCTCGGGCGCCTCGGTCCAGCGCCGCAGCCGTGAGTAAACGACCTCGGTGGACGAGACTCTGGTAATGATCAGCTCGCCGATGTTGCCGGCGCTGGTGACGCGGCCGAGGCGCACCCGGACCACAGGCTCGGGGCGCTCGGACACGAGCGGCGTGAGGTCGCCGGGGCGCTCGGGGCTGTAGTAACGCGGGGTGATCGGAGCGCTCTTGCCGAGCAACGCACAGCTCCCCAAGCTGCACAGCAAGAGGGCGGCGCCGAGCAAGGTCACGCACCGTGGCGCGCTCATGGCTGCTGCTCCGCCAGGCGTCCCTTCACCAGCATGTCGGGCTCCTTTTCGATGGCGTCGGTGAGCTTGCGCAACGACTGCGCCGCCTCGTCCACCGAGCGCAGCGTGTCCTCGAGCTGACCCCCGACCCCGCCAGCGGTGCGCGCCGCATCGTTGACGGAGTTTGAGGCGCGCTGCACGCTTTGGATGAGTCCCTTCTCGCCTTCGAGGTCGACGAGCAGCACGTTGATGCGGGTCACCATTTCGCGTAGGTCCGCCACCGCCGCAGGGAGCTGCATTCTCTGCATCATGTCGTGCGCCTCGCTGACGAGCTGGTCAATGCGCACAAGGATTCGCGCCGCGCTCGCCGTGATCTCCGGCAGCGCACTCATCGTGTCCACCAGCGAGTCTTCAAGGTCCTTGATCATCGAGGACGTCGCCGGAATGTAGTTTTGCGACACCGGGAAGGGCAGTACCGGGGGCGGGTTGTCGGCCACGGCGAAGAAGTCCAGCTGGAGAAACTACACGCCGGTGACCCCGGACGAGGCGAGCTGCGCCCGTAGATCGATGGCCTGCTCCAGCTTCTTGGCCGACCCGTGCGCCACCGGCCCGGCGGCGACATCCAGGCCGAGTCGTGCCAGCGCGGCCTTGCGCAGGTCGACCTCCACCTCGACGTGACGGTGATCTGGCGCCACGTCGATCCGACCGACCGACCCGATGGTGACGCCGCGAAACTTGATCGGCGAGCCGACCTCGAGTCCCTGCACCGACTCGTCGAAATACGAGACGTAGTGCCCGAGCTCCGGGTTCAGGCTGAGCGCCCCCAGCACGCCCACCATGGCGACGGCCGCCACGGCACCGACGACGACGAAGAGCCCGAGCTTCCAGTGGTTGTTTGGCGCAGTCATCACGCATGCTCCGTGGTGCGATTGAAGAACTGGTGCACCTCGTCGGGGCCGCTCGCGTCCCGTAGCGCCCGCGGGTCGCCGCGACCGATGATGCTCTTGGTCTCACGACTCAGAAGGATGCAGCGCGCCGCAATCTTGAAGATGCTGGGCAGATCGTGCGTTACGAGCACCACCGTGAGGCCGAGGCCGCTGGAGAGGGTCAGAATCAGCTCGTCGAGCTCGGCGGCGCTCACGGGGTCCAGGCCGGCCGAGGGCTCATCAAGGAAGATCAAGCTTGGCTCCAGCGCCATCGCCCGCGCGATGGCGGCGCGCTTCGTCATGCCCCCCGAAAGCTCCGGTGGCACCATGTGCTCGGTGCCCTCCAAGCCCACGAGGCGTAGCTTGGCGCGCACGATGGCGGCGATAGCGGCCTTCGGCAGGTCG
>CAYHNK010000429.1:0-3470 GCA_964357695.1 uncultured Bdellovibrionales bacterium
AGCGACCGCCACCTCACCGAGCACGCCGACCTACGCTAGAACTCGACTGCCCTGCAAGGCGTATGGCCACGGCGGCAAGAAGCTCGACGCGACGCCGATCAAAGAGCTCTTGCGCCTCGCTGCAACGCACGGTCTGATGACCGTGGAGGAGGTGTCGCGCTGGTTTGCCTACCGCGACAACCGCAACAGCACGGCGCACGACTACGGTGAAGGCTTCGCGCACGAGACGCTCACCCTGCTACCCGGCTTCATCGCCGACGCGAAAACGCTCGAAGCGTTGCTGCGCACGAAGTTCTCCGAGTAGCCCACGATGAGCAGGACGCGAGACGTGGCGCTGGATTTGCCGCGAGAGTACCTCGACGCGGTCGTGACGCTGCTGCGCGCACATGTGCCGCACGCCGAAGTGTGGGCGTACGGCAGTCGTGTCAGCGGTGGCAGCCACGACGCGAGCGATCTCGACCTCGCGGTGCGCAACCCGCGCGACTTGGGCGAGCGCCTCGACAACCTCGACGAGCTCAAGGAGGCCTTCATCGAGAGCAATCTGCCTATCCGCGTCGACGCCATGGACTGGGCGCGCATCCCGGCGAGCTTCCACCGCGAGATCGAGCGCGCACATGTGGTGGTGTGGGAGGGGACGAAGTGAGGGCGGGACGAGCCGAAGATTCTGAGGCTGCTGCTACGCGGCGCACAACATCGGGTGCGCATTCGATTTCAGCGCCTCGATAGCCCTCGATGTTGCGTCAGGCATTGGCGGGTTGGGCTTGCGCAGCACGTCTTCAGGAAGTCGTGAGCGGCCCATGAGGGCATGACCGGCAGCGCGCGTCAGTGAATGCGCCAGGGGCGTCGGGGCGACTGCGCCGTAGCCGCAACATCGAGTGGGTCGCGCGCGGCAGGCTCGCCAAAGGCATCAACGAGCCCGACACGGATGGCGCTCCTGCAATGCGAGAGCAACGATGCGCTCGACGGCCAGCGCGCTCACGTACCCTCGGTCGTCGTGCCCCTATGAGCAAATGAATTGGATCGGGCGCTTATCCTCCTCGACGTCGAGGATGTGGGCCTTGGGGTTGCCGCTCGCGAGCTTGAAGTACGTGACGAGCTCGGCGAGGCTCACCTGGCTCGCGCGCGCGAGGGCGTGGCGAATGTTCGTGCGCAGCTCGGCCTCGTCGGGTTTGGCCGCGAGTCAGACTGGCCCATGCACACCGCACGTTGACAGTCGTCATGCAAAGAAGTGCTGCCCAAGGGCATCGAGTTTCACTTGTGAGCGCCGACGGCGCGCGTGTGGTCTTGCTGCGTTTCGGTCTACCGTGCGCGGGAGGCGTCAGGAAGCCTAGGTTGGCGGCGCGTACAAGGTCGGGGGAATCGTGCAGACGAAGCCCTCAGCATCGGGCAGAATCGCGAAGCCCTCGATCAGCTTCAGCTCGGCGGCGCGCTCAAGTATGGGAACGATCTTGCTGTTCAGCTCGCCAGCGCTGAGCTTCTCGTCGGGCCTGAAGGGGCGGTTCGTGAGTCGTAGCTCCGTGGGGCCGCTGTAGGCATAGCTCTCGATGGCCACCCTGGCCATGCGCTCCATGTCGGTGCCGCTCAGCGACCAGTCCTTGGGATAGCGCCGAATCTCTCGCGTGCGCAGCGCCACCGGATCGACGGCGAGGTTCAGCTCAAACCCGACGATCTCCTCGCCGCCCCAGGGCTTGAGCGCCTCGAGCGCCTGCGCTTTGCGCTCGTCCACCGTGCCGGTGCAAACCAGCACACTGGTCGTTCCGGACGGCGTCCGAATGTCAGCGACGCCCTGCTGCGGCAAGCGGTCGACGAACCCGGCACCGAGTTGCTTTACGAGCAGCTGGATAGCATCCAGGCCGGCGCGAGCGATCGTGTCGCTGTCCGCCCGCGTGTTGCCCGGAAACACCGAGAGGCTCTTGACCCCATTGGCGCGGAGCTGCGTCAGAGTCTGCTGGAGCAGCGCCAGATCGAGGTCCTTGCGCTCGTCAATCTCCCGCAGCAGTCGCGCATCCAGGTGCGCAACCGCGCTGCCTCGATCCAGTTGCCACGCTGTGTCGCGCGTCGGCGCCGGGTCGGGCGTCGGATGCGCGGCGACATAGGCTGCGGCCTCATCATGCCCAGTGAGGGTGGGCTCGCTGACCACTCGATCCGCCGCGTCCTTCGGGAGTGGCCCGACATAGTACCAGCGATGACCGTCGCCCTGCTCGCGCGTGGCATAGAGATGACCGCCGATGAGGAAGGCATCCCGGCGCGGCCCCAACAAGTCGTCCGGGTCAATCTTCACACGCGGCAGACGGGCCATGGAATCGACCGGCGGCTGCAGGAGCTCCCAGTAGCCGTCGCCAGCATGGTCGACGCGATCGCGGACCAGCTCCTGGATTACCCGCGACAGCTGTTTGGTGAGGGGCGGGTTGGCGCCGCTGGGGCGCTTCTCCGGCGGCAGCGGTCCGATCCAGAAATGCTCGCCCGACACGTCCTTGAGATAGATCCCGTCAGCTGCGCGGTAGGCTGTGATGCCTGCGGGCATGTCGGCGATCGTCAGCCTCGTGACCGCGATCTGGCTGACATCGTCGGGGCCTTGTTTCCTCGCGGCCGCGAGCGCGTGCTCGGCCCCGCTGGCGACAATCTTCCGCTGGCTCGACGAGAGGTCATCGGACGGAGCGATCTTCGCATGCAACGAGCTGGCGTGGTTGGCAACGGTCCTGTCGCGGATGGCTGCGGTAAGCGCCGCGAGCGAACGCTCTTCGGCAGCCTTGCGCGCGTCATAGAATGCGCCGCGGACGAACTGGCGCAGCGTAGTGATGCTGTTGTCGTCGTGCAGCTGGACCCGAATCTCTTCGGCGACCCTCGCCGGCAGCTTGGCCAACACCCGCTCGTCCGGCGCGAAGGCGGCTTCGACGCGTTTGTCGACCTTGGCCCAGCCCGCGACCTCGAGCGCTGCGTGCGCGTAGAGCACACCCAAAGCCTTCGCTCGATCGAAAGAGATAGGAGGAACCGTCTCGAAGAACTGCATCGACATGGGCATAGCTGCAATCCTATTCCTTGCCGCCGGGACATCTAGAATGCACCCAGCATCACGTTCATGCATTTTGCCACACGGGAAGATGTTGTCAACGAACACTGCCCGCGTCCAACGGGTGTCTGTGGCCTCGCCGCGCTCACTGCCGAAGAGCGCGAGCGAATGTGCTGCTACCTCTTGCGACCGCCCCTCTCGACTGACCGGCTGACGCGCACAGAGGAGGGAAGAGCGCGCCGTGTCCATGCGGCAGTGGGAAGAAGTACAAGCGCTGTTGTCTGGGGAGCTTGGACGCGTCGTCGATCTAGGAATCCTCGCGCTCGTCCCCCTACCGAATGAAGATCACCCGCGGCATGCGCACCTGGCAGAACGTCTCGTCGCCGCGGTCGTAGATGACCAGATCCTCCTCGACGTCGAGGATGTGGGCCTTGGGGTTGCCGCTCGCGAGCTTGAAGTA
>CAYHNK010000430.1:0-3441 GCA_964357695.1 uncultured Bdellovibrionales bacterium
CCGTGAAGGTGGCCGTACGGTCGGTGCGGGCGTTGTGACCCAGATTTTGGAGTAGCCTGATGAGCCAGACGAAGATCCGCATCCGCCTGAAGGCCTACGACGCGAAGATCCTCGACCAGTCCGCGGGCGAGATTGTCGAGACGGCCAAACGCACGGGCGCCAAGGTGGCGGGACCCATCCCGTTGCCGACGAAGCGTCATCGCTTCACGGTGCTCCGTGGGCCGCACGTCGACAAGAAGTCGCGTGAGCAGTTCGAGATCCGCGTGCACAAGCGCCTGATGGATATCATCGAGCCGACGCAGCAGACGCTCGATGCACTGATGAAGCTGGACCTGTCCGCGGGCGTGGATGTGGAAATCAAGAGCTGAGGGAAGCCGCCATGCAAGTTGACGTTTTCAATACTGAGAAGAAGAAGGTGGGCAAGGTTGAGCTGCCCGAGGCCATCTTCGGCGCTGAGGTCAACGAGGCGCTCCTGTGGGAACAGGTCAAGGCGCAGCGAGCGAGTCATCGCCGCGGCACCCATGACACCAAGACCCGCGGCGAGGTCTCGGGTGGCGGTATCAAGCCATTCAAGCAGAAGGGCACCGGTCGTGCCCGTCAGGGCTCGAGTCGTGCACCGAATCATGTCGGTGGCGGCACGGTGTTTGGGCCACACCCGCGCGACTACAGCTACCGGCTGCCGCGCTCGGCTCGTCGTGCCGCGCTGCGCAGTGCCCTGTCGCTTCGTGTCAAGGAAGAGACTTTCATTGTGCTCGACGCCTTTAGTATCGAGGCGCCGCGTACGAAGAGCGTCGTCGAGTTTCTCGAGCGCTTCGGCACGAGCAATGTGCTCTTTGTCGATGCAGGCAACGAGAACCTCATCAAGTCGGTGCGCAACCTAGAGAAGTGCAACGGTGTGCACGCGAACGATATCAATGTGTACGACATCCTGCGGCACGAGCACCTGATCGTGACAAAGGCAGCGCTCGAAGACGTCATTCGCCGTGCCGAGTCTGTGCGGCAGACGACGGTGAGCGCGTAAGGGCGAAGGAGGACGGACGTGGAAACGCACGAGATTCTGCTTCGGCCGATTATCACCGAGCGCGCGACGCGGCTCGGTGAGCGGTTCAACCAGATGGCATTTCGGGTTGCCCGCAAGGCCAACAAGCATCAGATCCGCGACGCGGTCGAGACGCTGTACGGCGTCAAGGTGGACAAGGTCCGCACGATGGTGGTACCGGGCAAGCTCAAGCGGCGCGGGTCGAGTATCGGCAAGCGACCGAGTTGGAAGAAAGCGTTGGTCACGCTGCAAAAGGGCGACGTGATTGACTTCTACGCGACGGAGTAAAGGCCATGGGCGTTCGCGCATTCAATCCGACGACGCCAAGTCGCCGGGGCATGACAGCATCGGACTTTTCCGAGGTTACCAAGGGCAACGCGCCTGAGCGTCGCCTGACCTCTTCGAAGTCCGCAACGGGCGGGCGTAGCAACGAGGGCAGCATCTCGGTGCGTTTTCGCGGCGGCGGCCACAAGCGTCGCTACCGTATCATCGACTTCCGACGCGATAAGATCGACGTGTCGGCGAAGGTCGCGAGCATCGAGTATGACCCGAATCGCTCGGCGAACATCGCTCTTCTGCACTACGTCGATGGTGAGAAGCGCTACATTTTGTCGCCGGTGGGCCTCGTTGTGGGCTCGCGCGTGGTCTCGTCGTCAACCGCCGACATTCAGCCTGGCAACTGCTTGCCGATGGCCAATATCCCGATGGGCACGATGATTCATGCCATCGAGATGAAGGCGGGTAAGGGCGCGCAGATGGTGCGCTCCGCGGGTGCCTCGGCGCAGCTGATGGCGCGCGAAGCGGGCTATGTGCTTTTGCGCATGCCGTCGGGCGAGCTGCGACGGCTGCCGGAAGTGTGCCGAGCCACCATCGGGCAGGTCGGCAACATCGAGCACGAGAACCAGAAGATCGGCAAGGCCGGTCGTTCACGTTGGCTCGGGCGCATGCCGCACAATCGCGGTGTGTCGATGAATCCCGTGGATCACCCGCACGGTGGTGGTGAAGGTCGCACGAGCGGTGGACGCCATCCGGTGACGCCTTGGGGCAAACCGACGCGCGGTGCCAAGACGCGTAACAACAAGGCGACCGACCGCTTTATCGTGACGCGTGCCAGCAAGAAGAAGAGAGGGTAAGCGATGCCGCGTAGTCTAAAGAAGGGGCCGTTTGTGGACGGTCATCTGCTCAAGAAGGTCGACGAGATGAACAAGAGCGGTCAAAAACGCGCCATCAAGACGTGGTCGCGCCGCTCGACGATCGTGCCGGACATGATCGGGCATACGTTTGCCGTGCACAACGGCAAGAAGTTCATCCCCGTCTATGTCACCGAGAACATGGTGGATCACAAGCTCGGCGAGTTTTCGCCGACGCGTACGTTCCACGCCCATCCCGGCCTCAAAAAGGGCAAGGAAGGCAAGTAAGGAGCGCGAATCATGTCGACACGTGAACGTGAAAAAGCGACCAGTCGGCGCGCCGCGCGCGTCGCAGTCGGTCCGCAGGCGACCCTGCGCTACTTGCGCGTCTCGCCGCGCAAGGTGCGCCTCGTCGTGGATCTCATCCGGGGTCGCTCGGTCGAGCAGGCGCTCAACCTATTGACCTTCTCACCCAAGGCGGTTGCCGAGCCTGTGGCGAAGCTTTTGCGCAGCGCGGTCGCCAATGCGGACACCGCGGGCAAGGTCGATCTCGACAAGCTCGTCATCAGCTCGGCGTACGTCGACGAGGGGTCGACCTGGCGGCGCTGGTTGCCGCGCGCCATGGGGCGAGCGACCCGCGTTCGCAAGCGCACGAGTCACGTGACATTGATTCTCGGAGAGGCACGGTAATGGGACAGAAGACACATCCGATCGGCTTTCGCCTTGGCGTCATCCGCACGTGGGACTCGCGCTGGTACGAAGAGAAGAACTACGCGACGTGGCTACACGAGGACATCAAGCTGCGCGAGTACGTCAAAGAAAAGCTCAAAGGCGCCGGTGTTAGCCGCATCGAGATCGAGCGCGCCGCGAACAAGGTAAAGCTGACCATTCACACGCCGCGGCCGGGCATCGTCATCGGCAAAAAAGGCGTGGGTATCGAGCAGCTCAAAAAGGACTTGCAGGCGGTGTCGGCGAACGAAGTGTTCGTCAACATCAACGAAGTGCGCAAGGCCGAGATCGACGCGCAGCTCGTGGCGGAGAATGTCGCGACGCAGCTCGAGCGCCGGGTGGCCTTTCGCCGAGCCATGAAGAAGGCGGTGCAGACCGCGCTCAAATTCGGCGCCAAGGGCATTCGTATTGCCTGCTCGGGTCGGCTCGGCGGCGGCGACATCGCGCGCCGCGAGTGCTACCTCGATGGGCGCGTGCCTTTGCACACGCTGCGCGCCGATATCGACAATGGAACTGCCGAGGCCCGCACCACATACGGCGCCA
>CAYHNK010000431.1:0-3438 GCA_964357695.1 uncultured Bdellovibrionales bacterium
CATGATCAAAGGCGCGATGAATCGCTCCTCGATCCGCTGCCCGCGCGGGTGAGTTGGCGCGTGGCCGGCGGCGAGAACGAACGACCGGAGCTCGTCGATGGTGACGAGAGCACGTCGTTTGTGCTGCGCCCCGGTGAAGCGGGGGAGCTCGTCGTCGCGACGTCGTCGCCGCTCGTGCTCCTCGAGATGCATGACGGCTGTGCCGGCGCGGTGACGCCGCAGCTGCGGCCCTATCGCACCGCGGACGCGACTCTGTCGATGGCGAGCGAAGCCCCGGAGGGTGCCGTGGCGCTCGCGGGTGGGCGGGTGCTCGGAGACGGCGGCCACAGCTGGCGCGGGCTGTGGCTCGCCGCGGCGACGGCGCCGAGTGTGACGCTCACGGTTGGTGCCAGCGACGGCGTCCAATGCCTACGGGAGGTGCGTGCGTGGGCGCCGCGATCGTCGCTTACCGTGAGTGCGCGCGAGACGGAGTCGCATTTTGACGCAACACCTACGGCGCCGACGCGATAATGCAATTGACAACAGGGCGGGTTGCGTGCACAAAATGCAGGCAAGTAGGCTTTGAAGTGGCATGTTACGCTAGGATTTTTTGAGGAGACACGACCATGGGTGAGATTAGCAAAGCTGGCGGCGCTACGGGCATCGTGAACACGGGTGTGCAGGCGGCCGGTGAGGGCGAGGCGCCTGTCGGTCTGCCGCAGGAGACGTGGGTTCCCCGGCGCGGTGAGGCGGTGCTGTCCCGCTGGCAAGGCGCCCAAGATCGGGAGACGTTGGATCTGGTGCGCTTGGCGTTCCTCAAGCTCAACGCGACGGAAATTGGATCGCTCGAACAGTTTGATTTCTGGGGCGACGGCAAGACCGGCGGCATTCGCCAGGACGTCGAGTACAAGATGGCGTCGGCCGGTGCCACGCGCGAACAGCTGCGCGCTTACGTCGGCGACTTCGCGAAGGATCCGACGGCGAAGGCCGTGTTGCAGCGGGACGCGGCGAACAGTCGCGCGTACGCGGCCGATCCGGCGGCGTTCAAGGCGAACAGGCGAGTCGTGTCAGGCGACGTGCCGAGCAACGGCAAGCCGATCCCGCCCGCGCCGAAAGAGCCGCAAGCGCCGCCGAAGGCGCCGAGCTCCGATCCTGCGCAAAGAACCGAGGAAGAGAAGGCGCGTGCTGAGGCGGGCCGCAAGACTGCGGCGGAAATGAGCACCGACAAGAAGCTCGGCGAGCCAAGCTTTCTCGGCAAGGTCGCCGAGGTGCTCGAGCTCTTCTTCCGTTGGACGTCGCCGCTGTTCAACCTGATGATGCTCTACATCCGCGCCATCCGTGTCGCCCTGACGTTCCTCTGGACGCTCGTCACCCAGGGGTCCTTGAAGGACGCCATGGCCAGCGTCAACTGGGAGGTCGAGTTCAAGCGTGCGCTCGGTGACTTCGCGGGTGTCATCTTCCCGCCGGCCGGTGCCATCGCCCACGCGGGGCTCAACTACTGGTTCGATAAGGAGCCGGCGGAGCAGTTTGGCGGTCTCAACTACTACGTCCCGGGCGAGGACAAGAAGGAATATGCCTTCAAGGAAACGCTCGACAACATGTTCGGTTGGGTCAAGTCGGGCAAGGACAAGGTCGTGGGCGCAATTCACGAGGCCTCCGCGCCTGTGGTCGAAGAGCCTGTGAAGTCGGCGTCGCCCGAGCTCGAGGTAGACGTCAACGGCAATCCCGTGAACGCGTTCTAGCTCCCCCAGACGACCCTACCGCGCACGGAGGCGCACCATTGGTTAAGAAGGGTACGACCCACAAGGTCGCAGACAGAGCGCTGCCCCCGGACATCGGCGATGTGCCGCAGAACGCGGACCCAAAGGTTCAGGCGCAGTACTTTCTCGAGCTGATGGACGCCTTCGGCAAGATCGGTACGCCTGAGTCCAAGCGCATCCGTCAGAGTCTCATCGACACCATCGACGCGTACGGCGACGCCGAGGACAAGGTGGCGGCTGGCGAACAGCTCAAGGCACGCATCGGCGGCATGGAGCTGGCGATTGCCGATCTACTCAAGCGCCACGTTGCCAAGATGAGAGATCGGGCTGTGGATGCGAGCCGTACGCTCGGGGTCTCGTCGCCCATGGGGCAGACGGCCCGCCGTGGTGCTGAAGGGCTTGGGCTGGTCGTGCAGGCCCTCGATGAGCTCGTCAAGGGTGTGCGCAAGGGCGATGCGGCGCTGCGCGAGCACGCCCGGGCGACGCTCGACCAAGCGCGCGCGTCGTTCGATTCATTGCGCTAAACCCTAACGATCGATTTCCGGCGCGACGACGTCGAGGCTGGAGATGAGCGCGACGAGGTCGGCGATCATCAATCCCGGTGATTTGCTCTCGATGATCGACATGGCGGCGAACGAGCCGGTACGAAACTTGAGACGACCGGGCTTGTCCGAGCCATCCGAATAGACGTAGCAACCGAGCTCGCCGCGGGCGCTTTCCACCTTGGCGTAGAAGTCCTTGCCAGCCTCGGGCTTGATCTTCTTGGGCACCTTGGCGAGGACCGGCCCTTCGGGGAGACCCGTCACCGCTTGGCGAATGATCTGCATGGACTCGCGGATCTCGTCGATGCGCACGACGAAGCGGTCGTAGCTATCGCCGATCGTGCCGCGCACACCGTGGCCGACGCAGACCTTGAATTGCATCTTGCCGTAAGCGGAGTAGGGGGCGTCGCGGCGCAAGTCCCAGTCGACGCCGCTCGCGCGCAGGTTGGGACCCACGAGACCGTAGCCGATGGCTTCGTCACCGGTGATGACCGCGATATTGGCCAGGCGCTCGACGAAGATCTCGTTGCGACTGATGAGTCGGTCGAATTCGTCGACGATGGGCACGAGGTGATCGAGGAAGGCGAGGACCTTCTTGTCCCACCCCACGGGGATGTCCGACGAGACGCCGCCGATGCGCTGGTAGTTGTACGTCAGACGCGCGCCGCACAGCTCTTCGATGAGATCGTTGATGGTCTCGCGCTCACGGATCCAGTGCATAAAGGGCGTGTACGCGCCCAGATCCATGGCCATCGATCCCGCACCGATGAAGTGGCTGGCGATGCGATTGAGCTCGCCGGTGATGACGCGCAGAAAGTAGGCGCGCTCCGGCACCTCGATGGCGAGGAGCCTTTCGACCGCCATGGCGTAGACTTCGTTGGCGAACATCGCCGCCAGGTAGTCGACGCGATCGGTGTAGGGCATAAAGCCCGGATACGGCACCATCTCGGCGATCTTCTCGATGCCACGATGGAGGTAGCCGACCTCGGGGATAGCGCGCGTGATGACCTCGCCGTCGGTTTCGACGAGGAAGTTGATGACGCCGTGGGTCGACGGATGCTGCGGCCCCATGTTGAGCAGCATGCGGGTCTCGTCGAACGGGGCGGGTTGCAACGTGGCCATGGTCGTAAGGCTTTCCCCGGCAGCTAGTTGGCGTT
>CAYHNK010000432.1:0-3427 GCA_964357695.1 uncultured Bdellovibrionales bacterium
CGCACTACGACACGCGGCCGGGGGCCGATCGCGACCCGGACCCAGAGCGGCGCCACGACCCGGTGCTGGGCGCCAACGACGGCGGCTCGGGCACAGCGCTGCTCGCCGAGCTCATCGTGCCTCTCATGCGCGACCGTGACCGCCCGAGCATCGACATCGTGCTCTTTGATGCGGAGGACTGGCATGAAATCGACGGCAAAGAGGTCTCGCTCGGGGCGCGGCGCTTTGTCGAGGCGCTCGGTGACGCCGAGCGACCGGATGCCGTCGTCATCGTCGACATGGTCGCAGGTCGGGATCTGATGCTTGACGTCGATTTCAGCTGCGAAGAGCACGCGCCATCCTATGATCTCACGCGCGAGCTCTTTCAGCTCGCCCGGTCGCTGTCGCTGCCGGCGTTCGAGATGCGCAAGCCGCAACCTTACAAGTGGATCAGCTGCGACCACACGCCGTTTCGCGACGCCGGCATCCCGACAGCGCTGCTCATCGACATCGACTACCCGCCCTGGCACACGATCGACGATACCGTGCGACATTGCGACGCCGCAGCCCTCGCACAAATTGGCGTGCTGCTCGAGCGCGTCATCTACGGCTAGGGCGGCCCGAAGCTTGCCTCGCTGACCCGAGAGCCTGTAGCCTGAGAGAAGATGGACTATCTCGGTCACTTCAGCTTGCGCGAAGAACCGTTTGCGAACGCGCCCTTGCCCCGCTACTACTACGCGAGTCGCCAGCACACCGACGCGCTCAACCGCCTCTTGTATGCCGCCCGCTCGATGAAGGGGCTGGCGGTGCTCGTCGGCGACATCGGCCGCGGCAAGACGACGCTCGCGCGGCGCCTTCTCGACCTGCTACCCGAAGACGAGTTCGAAGCGGCGATGCTGGTCATCGTGCACGCCGGCATCACCGCCACCTGGTTACTCAAGCGCATCGCTATGCAGCTCGGCGTGCCGGAACCCGCGGACGACAAGCTCGCCATTTTGTCGCAGCTGCATCAGCGCCTCGTGGAGATCCACGAGGACGGCAAGCGCGCGGTGGTGCTCATCGATGAGGCGCAGATGCTCGAGAGTCGCGAGCTCATGGAGGAGTTTCGCGGTCTGCTGAATATGGAAGTGCCCGAGCACAAGCTCATCTCGTTTGTCTTTTTTGGTCTGCCCGAGCTCGAGCAGAACTTGACCCTCGATCCGCCGCTCGCGCAACGGGTGGCGCTGCGCTATCACCTCGAGGCCCTCTCCGAAGACGATACGATGGCCTACGTCAGCCACCGACTGCGTCTCGCTGGGAGTGAGGCGCCGCTGTTTGAAGACGGCGGTCTGCGTGCGGTGCACCGGTACACGTCGGGGATCCCGCGTCTCATCAACACCCTGTGCGACAACATCTTGCTGGAAATGTATTTCGGACGCCGTCCCACCGCCGATGCCACGCTCGTGACGCAGGTGGCACAAAATCTCGCGCTCGGCGAGTTCGCCCCGGCGTATGTGGCGCGAGAGCCGGTGGCCGAGCCACAAGCTGTTGCCGCCGCCGTCGGTGAGGACGCGCTCGTGGCTGTGGAGCGTGAGTCGGCCGATGTCGGTGGGGCTATCTCTCCCGAGGCGTTGGCGCAGCAGGTGGCGATCGAGCCGCTGTGGAATTGGCAAGAGGACCGCCGCCCGGCGGCGCGACGGCCGAAGGCGGACGCATCGCGCCTGCGACTGCCTGAGAACGGCGTCGTGGGGACCACCAGCGTCGACATCGAGGACCCGCTGGCCTTTCTCAGTCCGGGATCTGCTGGGGCTATACCCGCGCCCCTGTCTGCGCCCGTAGAGCCGGCGCCGGTGAGCCTGACCGACGACGAGCTCGCAGCAGAGGCGGCGTTCATGGCGTCCGTGGGCGCTGACGACGAGGGTCCCGCAATCGCAAGTCCGGCCACTGCAATCGAGCTTGCGTCGGTCGCCGCCGAGCTGCCCGACTACGAGCCGAGCGCGACGTCGATCTCCCCGGCCACGTCCTTGCCTGTCGTTGCGCCGGCGCTAGCCCCGAAGCCTGCGCCCAAGGGTATCGATCTCGACGAGATCGACAGTCTGCTCGCCGACCTCAGGCGCTAGATCGCTCGACGCGCGTCAGACTGTCTTGTAGCTTGCCGAGCATCTGGGCGAGCTCTGTCGCACGCGCCTTGTCTTTTTCCACCACATCGGCCGGCGCCTTGGCGAGGAAGGCCTCGTTCGAGAGCTTCTTCGTCAAGCGTTCGCGCTCCTTGTCCGCTTTGTCGATGGCCTTACGAATGCGTGCGGCTTCCTCGGCGAAGTCGACCAGACCCGAGAGCGGGACCAACACTTCCATACCCTCTAAGACCTTGACCGCCATGTCGTCTGAGCGCGTTGCGTCCGCGGCGATGGTGAGCTTGGTCAATCGCGCCAGGTACTCGATTTCTCCTCGATGGGCCTCAAGGCGCGTGCGCGCGGTCTTGTCGGCGACAAGGAGCATGGCCTCCATAGGCTTGCTGGGGGGCACGTTGCTTTCGGCGCGGATGGTGCGCACGCCGACGATGGCGCTCTTGACGAGGGCGTACTCCGCTTCGAGCCCCGGCACGCGCCACGACGCGAGGTCGCGCGGGTACGGGGCCATCATGATCGACGCCGTCGGTCGATCCATCGGCAGCTTCTGCCAGATCTCCTCAGTGAGAAAGGGCATCATCGGATGCAGGAGCCGCAGCGCCTGATCGAGTACATAGACCATCGTGGTCTCGGCGGCACCGCGTGCGGCGCTCGGCTCGCCGCTCAGGCGCGGCTTGACGAGCTCGATATACCAGTCGCAGAGCTCGTCCCAGAAGAAGCTGTAGACGGCCTGCGCTGCCTCGGCAACCTTGTACTCCTCGAGCGCGTTGTTCACCTCGCTGGCTGTCGCCGCAAGACGCGAGAGGATGAAGCGGTCGGCCGCCGTCAGTGCGTTGCGCACCGCTTCGAGCGTCGTGGGCTTACCCTCGATGCGCATCATGGCAAAGCGTGCCGCGTTCCAGATCTTGTTGGCGAACGCGCGGTAGCCGGCGATACGCTCGACCGACAGCTTGATGTCGCGGCCGCTCTGGCTCATGGCCGCGAGCGTAAAGCGCGTGGCGTCAGCGCCGAAGGCGGGAAAGCCCTCGGGGTATTCGTCTTTGAACTGTGGCGACACTTGCTCGGCGTTGCAGCCATGGATGAGGTGCAAGGGGTCGATGACGTTGCCGCGTGTCTTCGACATCTTGTCGCCATTCTTGTCGCGCACCATGGCGTGCAAGTAGATGTCGGGAAACGGCGGCTTCCCCATAAAGCGCATGCCCATCATCATCATGCGCGCCACCCAGAAGAAGAGGATGTCAAAGCCCGTCTCCATGACGGAGATGGGGTAGTGGGTGCGCAGATCCTGCGTGTCGTCGGGCCAGCCGAGCGTCGAGAACGGCCACAGCGCGCTCGAGAAC
>CAYHNK010000433.1:0-3413 GCA_964357695.1 uncultured Bdellovibrionales bacterium
ACATCCTCGCACATGGCGTGAAAGAAGGCCTGGTCGAGCGCGCGCACGAGTGGCCGGGGCTCACGTGTCTCCCCGAGCTCGCCCATGGCGTCGTGCGCTACTTCGACCACCTCGACGTCGCCAGCTTCAACGAGGCCGCGCGCGTCGCCGAGAAGAGCGGCAAGCAGGTCGCGCGGGCGGACTTCGTCACGCGCTACAAGCTCGCCCTCGCCGTGCCGCCGTGCTGGCAGCACCTCGGCCCCGAGGAGCGCCAGGCGCGCGCGCGGGCGCTCGTACAAGACGCCGAGGCACAAGCGAAGGTCGAGCGTGGTGACAAACCGGTGCTCGGGGTGGCGGCGATTCTGGCGCAAGATCCACTCTCGGGGCCGCTCCACAGCAAGCGCTCGCCGAGGCCGCTGTGTCACGCTTCAACACGGGCGGCGTGGCTGGCGTTTCGCGACGGCTATCGAGCGTTCCTCGATGCATACCGCGTGGCGTCGAAGCTGCTGCGACAGGGCGTCACCGCGGTGCCGTTTCCGCCGCACTGCTTTCGTCCGCCGCTGCCCTGGGGGTGGGTGGCCACGTAGCGCTTCCCCGCGCGTACAACATGGACGAGACAAACAGCCGCGCCAGCGTCGAGGTGTGCCTTCGCGTGGGCGCGCGGATGCCGAGCAGTGGACAACGCGCTCGCTGCGTCGTTTTCGTACGTTGAGACGCGTTCACGGGCGCGTGGGCGGCCTGCGCGGCGACGCATTTCGCTTGGGCGTTGACGAGGTGGGTGAGAACGTTTCTCTGGGGACGCGTCTCGCAAGATGATTAACTGCGTCCTGGAGCATTACGGCCCCGTCGGGGCGCCTCGCTCTCGGGTCAATGGCTCCAGGGTCTTGCACGCCGCCTCGAGCTTCATCGCGCAGGCCTTCTCGAGCAGCATCCTTCCGCGCGTGCGATCGGACGCCACCCCGAGCCCGTTGATGTAGTGCGACGAGAGCCCGTAGCAGCTCGAAGCGTCGCCGAGCTCGCAGCCCTGGCCAAGGAAGTCCATCGCTTTCGCCAGGTCCTCGCGCGCGCCCCACACGCCGAAGAAATGCCGCAGGCCGAGATCGCCGCACGCGGTCGCGACGCGCTTATCACACGCCTCGACGGCCACCTTCACCGGTGGCGGCGTACGCGTCGCGGGCTCGCTCCGAGCCCGCTCTTGCTCGCGCGCTAGATCGTAGGGCTCGTCGGCGACGCGCAGTCCCCGCAGCGCGTCCTCGAGCCTGCTCTTCGCCACGTAGGGGTGCTGCGCGGCAGTACGCGGCGTCGAGAGCGCCACGACGTGCTCGCCCACGATCGTGGTGGCAAAGAGCGTCTCGACGATCGGCTCGCTCCCGGCCGCCGCGCGCGCCGTCGGCGTCGGGTGGTTGTGACTCCAGAACAGCGCCGGTCTGCCGCCGGGCAAGCTGAGGGGCTCGACGCTCACTCCGATCTTGAAGCTCGTTCCCGCGTGCTTGCGCATCAGCTCTTCGACGTAACCCGCCTCCCAGCGCATGTGGCGCTCGAGCACCGCGCGTGCGTCGAGCCCCGTCTCGCCGCCCAGAAACGCAGACGGCTCGACGACGTTGAGTGCCATCAGTCGGTTGTCGACGACGAACGCTGGCGACTCCGCCCCGACCTTGCCGACCTCCGCGCCGCGCAGATCGAGCGCGAAGCTCACCCGCGCGTCGCCGCCCACAAGTCGGACGCCGTGATCGATGGCCACGAAGTGCATGGCGAAGGCCTCGGCGGCGGCCCCCTTGTCGACGGCCCCGGCAACCCCGGACCGCGGCGCGCTGGCGGCACACGCACCGGTGAGGACGATGAGCGAAAGCGCCGTCAGCGGCGAGGTCAGAGACATGCGTCAGCTCCTTCGGGATCGCGCGTCGCTGCGACGCGGTCCGCGGCCCCGACGTCGTCGGTCAGAAGCCGCCGGGTCCGATTCTTTGCCATCTCGCGGCGAGCGGGGAAAGGTCTTGATGGGCATGGGGTCGGGTGCCTCGATTCGTGTCGAAGAATGTGTCAAGCGTCAGGGTCAGACCTCATCCCCCCCACGAACCGCTGAAGGACAGCAAGGGGGTCCTCACCAAATGGGGCGTCTGCCGGCATTGCGGCGAGAAAGGCTCTCACCGCAATGCGTAATTCGTGTTCAAGATCATCAACGCTCTCGACAGTCACGGTCTGAGCGCCGTACTGCAAGCGAAGAGAGCCGTCGGTTTGAAGAGAACCAACTAGGGGCGCCGGCTCGATAACAAGATCTATGCGCGCTTCATCCGTCACTCGTAGCTCGCGAACGAGTGCAATCAAGGCGAAAAAGAAAACGTCGATATTGGTGCATCCATCGCCTATGGACGCTCCTTCCAGGCCATCGATGTAGACAGCGCCCAGCGGATCGATGACGTCAATGGGTCCATCCGAGTCGAAGCGCCATCGAATCTTGGTCATTGCGGGCGTCACCGCCTGATGTGGATGCTATGAAGATTACCGACGCGGTTAAGAACCGCCCGAATCGTGACGCTCTCCTCTCCCACTCGAACGACTGCCTGAAAGGCCTTTTGTGCAGCATTTGCACCACTAATCAAGTTCTGCTGGTTGGTTGCGATACGCGCGCCGAGTTCACGAAGAGCGGTCCCCGTCATGGTCGGATCTAGGTTCTGAAACTCGGCGAGGTGACTGACCGAGTGCTTCAAATTGCTCCCACTCATTGCATCAAGCATGCGCTGCATTTCCGGCGTCACACGTGAGGCGGACTGTTCAACCGCCTGCGCAGCCTGCTGCCCTCCACGCGAGAACAACTGCCCAACACGGTCGGCCAGCCGACTCGCCCCCTGCATGAGCCGACTTCCCGCGCCTGTGATCGCGCTGGCTGCTCGCTGCACGATCTCCTTCCCCTGCTGAACAACTCCAGTTGCTGCCGTCAAAACTGCCGGCCCGGTTTCAACCGCCACTAATCCGATACCAACCACGGCGAGCCCAACAGCGGCCCCTCCCGCGCGTGCTGCCCGTCGATCGCTCAGCTGTTCCTTCGAGATGTCCCCGGCGACCAACGCCTCGACGTCTCGCTCGTCGGCGCGGCCTGGCTCGAGCCCGCTTGGATCCGTCGCGTTCAACGGGCTGTTCGTGGCGTACGAGTAGAGGCTCAACTCAAGCGGCGACTCGATGCTCTTCTTCGGCGCCTGGACGAACAACGGATCCGCGGAGACCCATCTCCCGATCTTCGGCGCATACCACCTCGCCCCCATCTGGATCAGCCCGAGCTCACTCTCGGGCTCCCGCTCGGCCCCCGTGAACGTGTGATTGGGCTGCAGGCCGCGCTTGACGTACTCGAGCCCGTACGGATGCCACACAGTGTAGGCGACGAGGGTGCCTTGCGTGTCGGTGACGTGGGCCGGGCCGCCGAGGTGGTCGCGATGATAGTA
>CAYHNK010000434.1:0-3410 GCA_964357695.1 uncultured Bdellovibrionales bacterium
TTTGTCATTCTGGCTTCGCGGCTGGTGTGGTCGGCCCCCCCACGTTCTGGGGGGGGGGGGGTACCCCAATTTTCCGGGTTTTTTGGGGCGCCCCACGGCGGTGGACAGCATCACGATCCACGCCCGGCATAGATTCATTCAGCACAGTGAAGAAAGATCTGGGACTCGTCGTCACAGGGATGGTAGCGTGTGGCGCCCGCGGCTCGAATGGTCGGGCAGCGGGCAGTTTGAGGGCAACGCCGACGAAGCAGTGCCCGTCTTGACAGCAAGGCGAGCACAATGTACTCCGTCGGCAACACGGTGGCTGTCAGTGCGCTCGCAGGCGCGCAGCTACCGGCCAAGTCGCGCTCCTTTTCAGAAAGTGAGCCAGGAGGATTTCATGAAGTTGAAGATTGCGGTGGTGCTTGGGTCGGTAGCCATGTTCGGGCTGGTTGCGTGCGGCGGCGGTGGCAAGAAGAGCAACGATAGTGCTCCGTCGAACCTTCAAGGGGTGGACTACCCCGAGTGGGTGACCAAGGGCAGTGGTGCATTCGGTGGCGAGGAAGGTCGCGTGTTCTACGGCGTCGGTTCGGTGAGCGGCATCAAGAACCACGCGCTCGCGCGCACCACGGCGGACAACCGCGCTCGTGCGGAGATCGCGAAGATCTTCGAGGTCTACTCGGCCTCGCTCATGAAGGACTACATGGCGTCGACGACCGCCGGTGATATGAGCGCTTCGAGCGAAGAGCAGCATGTTGAACAGGCGATCAAGACGTTCAGCGCGGCGACGCTGTCCGGCGTGCAGGTGGTGGATCATTGGTTCCACCCGACCGACGGTACGATCTACGCGCTCGCGCGTCTCGATCTTGCCAGCATGACGAACAACCTGGACAAGATGAAGGAGCTCAGCGCGGCGGTTCGCGATCACGTGCGCAAGAATGCCGAGCGCGTGCATATGGACCTCGAGAAGGAAGAAGAGAAGCGCGCTCCGTAGCACGGCCTCCGTCGTGACGACGGGGCGGTGCTCACGCGTGATTTGGCTACGTTGGAAGCCCCCGGCACGAGGTCATGGTGTATGACAGCGTGACCGGGGGTTTTCTTTCTTGCACGAGAGGGCGTACATGAGAGCCACACAGGTCATCGTTGGTGCGTCGTTGCTGGTGAGCGCGGCCGCCTGGGGAATGTCGCCGAAGGATGTGTACAAGCAGACGGGTCCCGCCGTGGTGCTCATCCTGGGCTCGGACGATGGGAAAGCTGGCTCCGGCGGCACCGGGTCGATCGTCACCACGGAGGGCAAGATCATTACCAACGCCCACGTGGTGCTCAACGAGTCGGGGCATCCTTTCAAGATCCTCTACGTCTTTCTCAAGCCGCCAAAGCTCACGGGTGACAACAAGAAGGATCTCAGCAATCGCTACAACGCGCGTGTGCTAGCCTACAGTCCACCGGAGCAGCTCGATCTCGCGCTCCTTCAGATTGAAGGCGCACCGCGCGCCCTAGCGACGGTGGCTTTCGCGGATCCGGATCGCGTCGACGTTGGCGACCAGGTGATTGCCATCGGTCATCCGGAGCAGGGCGGCCTGTGGACGCTGACGACGGGCACGATCTCTACCGTCATTGCGAACTTCGGACGCGTCGACGGCAAGGACGTCTTCCAAACCGAGGCCTCCGTCAACCGTGGTAACTCAGGGGGCCCGCTGCTCGATATCGATGGCAACATGGTGGGCATCAACACCATGATCGCGCGCGAGGGTGCAGGCGGCGTGGCGATCACGGGCGTCAACTTCTCACTCAAGTCCTCGGTGGCGGTCAAATGGATGGCCGGGCAGGGAATGGGCCTCGCATACGCGCCCAAGGGCGAGCAACAGATGGTGGTGGCGATGGCCGCCGAGCCGACCAAGGCGAGCGAGCCTGCGGTCGCGAGCGGCACTGCTGCGGCGACGGTGAGCGCGCCGACGAAAGTGGACGAGGCACCGCCCGCGACCATCGTGGTGGCCGAAAAGCCGCCCGAGAAGGTGGAGTCGCTGAGGACGGAGGGCATCGACATTGGTAAGGGCGCGGAGGCCGAGAAGCTCGTGTCGGGTGCGCCGTTCGATTCCAGCAAGGCACAGCCGAAATACCTGACCAAGAAGCGTCCGTTCAGCCTCGAGGATCTGCGCAAGCAGCAGATGAAAGAGCTCGAGGACATCATGGACGACGCGCGGGGCAAGATACGTGGTACCGAGAAGAGCAAGTTCGACGACATGGGTCTGTAGACGCACACGCGCAGAGCGCAACAAGGAAGAGGAAACGATGCGAATGAACACGTGGCATGGGTTGGGGGTGTTGGTGGCCGTGATGACGTTGGGCGCATGCGCTGGTCCGTCGCGCAATGTGCAGCGGGTCGCGTCGGATACGCAGACGGATCTTTCTGGCAAGTGGAATGATACCGATGCGCGTCTGACCTCGGAGGCGCTCATCGGCCAGTGTTTCTCGGCACCGTGGTTGGCGGATTTCGTTCAGGAGCAGGGACGCAAGCCGACCATGCGCGTGCGCACCATTATCAACAAGACGGACGAGCACATCGACGCGCAGGTCTTCGTCAAGAACATCGAGCGCGCCATGGTCAATAGCGGCAAGGTCAAAGTCGTCGCGCAGGAGGGCTCCGAGCTCGGGTCTGTCAACAGCGAGCAGGACTATGGCGCTGGCGGGCGGGTCAGCGACGAGTCCGCGCCCAGCCTCGGCAATCAGACCGGTGGTGATTTCGTGCTCGTCGGCCGTATGGCGTCGATTCTCGACCAAGTCGAAGGCAAGCGCGCCAAGTTTTACAAAATCACCTTCGAGCTCATCAATGCCACGAGTAGCGAGAAGGCTTGGATCGGTGATCACGAAATCAAGAAGATCATCACGCAAGACAGCGTGGGCTGGTAGGCCGGTGCTTATATGAAAGCACGAGCCGGGCTGGCGTTGCTGGCCCTGATGGTCGTCGTGGGTGGGGTCGGGTGTGGCCTCAACATGGAGCGCAACTACCAGAACTTGCGCCCCAAGCTTCTCGATCACGACTACAAGGACGCGGTGGCCTACGTCGACAAGACCAAGACGACGTTCTACGACAAGGACAACCGACTCTTATTCTACATGGACAAGGCGATGGTGCTGCATCTCGCCGGTTCGTACCGCGAGTCCAACGCCGTGCTCGAGCAAGCCAAGAGTACCGCCGAGGAGCTGTGGACCGAGAGTGTCGGCAAGAACGCCTTGGCATGGGTGACGACCGACAACTCGCTGCCGTACCAGGGCGAGGACTTCGAGAAGGTCATGCTGCACGTGCTCGGCGCGCTCAATTACGTTGGCTTGCAGGACGTCGATGCGGCGCGCGTCGAAGCACGGCAGGTGACCGCGAAGCTCGAGCTGTACAACTCGAAGTACGAGGACGAGCACAAGAGCGTCTACAA
>CAYHNK010000435.1:0-3397 GCA_964357695.1 uncultured Bdellovibrionales bacterium
CGTGGGCGCGCAGGGGACTGCGAGATAGCCATCGGGGCAGGGCGTCGCGGATCACGGCGACCCCATCGGGTGAGCGCTTGCCTCGGCCGGTCACGACCAGCACGCACCGCTCGCCATCGCGTCGGGCCCCCGCGACGAACGCGATGAGTGCTACTTTAGCTTCTTCGCGCGTGTGCCCGTGCAGGTCGAGGTGTCGACGAAAGGCATACGCGCCGCGCTGCAAACGCTCGACGAGCTCGAAGCTGACGCCGGGTGCCATGCCGGAGCGCTGCTCCTCGGTATCGACGAGGCGAAATTCTCCCTCGCCACGCACGAGTGCCTCGAGCTCTCCAAGGGCGAGCGCGTCGTCGTCCGCTAGCGCGCTGGTCTCGCGCTTGACGGGCTCGATGCGCGCTTTGTCCGCAGCGATGGGCGCGACGCCGTGCATGGCGCTACGAAAGAGCGCTTCGTCGCTCGGCGGCGGGGGTGGGCTCTCGGGCGCGGGCTGTGCCTCGGGTAGCGCGGCGGTCGTTGGCGTGACCGTTGGGAGTCCGACAAACGGCGTGTTGAAACCGTCGATGCGCGGGCGCTTGCGGGCCATCAGGCAAGGGTTTGGGTGAGGTAGCCCACGAGTCCCTGTGGCGTGACCGGCTCGTAGCCTTCCTTGAGGCGCACCTGATCGAGCGCTGCGAGCATGTCGCCGGCCGTCGGGAAACGCTTGCGCTCTTTTTTGTGTAGCGCGCGCTCGAGCACTTTCTGCAGCGACTTGGGCGCCGCCTTGTTGATCTTGCGCAAGGACGGCACCTTGGCGCTGCGAATGCGCAGCATGACGTCGAGCTCGTTCTCGCCGACGAAGACGCGACTGCCGGCGACCAGCTCGAAGAGAATGAGCGCCGCCGCCCACAGGTCGATCGACTGGGTGGGGGATTGACCGCCGACCTGCTCGGGCGAGAGGTAGCCGAGCTTGCCCTTGATGGAGCCAGCCATCGTCCAGCCTTCAAAGCCGACGAGCTTGGCGACGCCAAAGTCGCCCAGCTTGACGGCGCCAGTGACCGATACGTAGACGTTTGAGGGTGTGACATCGCGGTGCACGATGCCGAGCTCACGACCCGAGGGCGTCTTGGCGCGATGCACGTAGTCGAGACCACGCAGCACTTCGCCCATGATGTGCATGGCGATTGCGGGGTGCATCGCGAGATGCTTGCCAAAGAGACGGTCGGAGAGCTGCTCCAGATCGCGGCCCTGCACGTACTCCATGGCCATGTAGTAGCGGCCGGCCGCCTCCCCGGAGTCGAAGACGCGGATGACGTTCGGATGGCTGAGCATGAGCGTCACGTCGGCCTCGGTCAGAAAGAGGTCGACGACGTCGCGATTTTTTTCCAGCTCCGTGTGCAGACGCTTGATGACGATGGGTGGGGCGTCGGGCGGTGCATTGTGGGCGCGCGCGAGGAACACCTCCGCCATGCCGCCTTGCCCGATCTTGCGCAGCAACTGATAGTTGCCAAAGGTTTCGATGGCCGCGGTGCTAGTCATGAGTGTGGGGGATGTGGACGCTGAACGCTGTGCCCTTGTCGTGTGAGCTCTCGAGCTCGATGGTGCCCCCGTGGTCGTCGACAAACCGCTTGACGATGGAGAGACCCAAGCCCGTGCCGTGCACTTTGCCCGATGTGACAAACGGCGTAAAGAGGCGCGCGCGGATCTCCTCCGGGATGCCAGGGCCGTTGTCGACGACGCGAATGCGCAGATCGCCCTGACGCTCGGCAAGCTCGACGTTCAAGGCGTCGCCGCGTTTGAGCACCTCGACGGCATTTTTTGCCAAGTTGAAGACGATGCGTTTGATGCGGCCCTGATCGGCCCGGATCGCTCCGCCCCGTCCCTGGACCTCGAGCGCGATGCCGCGCGGCTCGCATTGTGGCAGCAGGGTCTCGCGGATCTCCTCGGCTAAGCGCTGCGGCTCGACCTCGGCGCAGTGCAGGCGTGTATCGCCGCGAGCAAACGACAGCAGATCGCCGATCATCGCCGTCATCTCGTCGATTTGGTGCAGGATACGCTCGCTGCGCGCCTGTCGGTCGGTGGCATCGGGCTCGAGTGCCATGAGCTGCGCGTAGCCGGAGATGACCGTCATGGGATTGCGTAGATCGTGTGCCACGCCGGCCAGCATGCGCCCAATGGCGGCGAGGCGAAGGGTGTCCATGCGCGCCTGTCGCTCGCGCGTGAGGCTCACGGCCCGGGCGAGCTGCCCGGCGATGACGGTGAGCACTTTCATGTCCTCGAGGTCGTATCCGGTGGCGCCGGTGGGACGCGCCCGAGGATTGAGCACCTCGACGGCGCCGATGACGTGCTGATCCCAGATGAGAGGAACGGCCAAGACGGCCTTCGCCGGGTATTGCAGCTTCGCCGCCAGATCGTGGTCGTGTCGCGGGTCGTCCTCGGGGCGATTGACGATGACGGGCTGCTCGTGCAGCGCCGCCCAGCCAACGATCCCCTCGCCCGGATCGAGGGCCAATTGGCGCAACGCCGCTTGGTGCTCGCCCATGACGCCACGAAAAAACAGCCGGCCCGTCCTTTCATCGGAGAGCAGCACCGAGCCAGCCTCTGAGCGCAGCCGCTCACAGGTGCGCACAATGATAGAGTCGAGTAGCGCATCGAGGTTGTCCGAGACGCTGGTCTCTTGCTCGAGCTGATAGAGCAGATCGAGCTCATTGCGGCGTCGCTCGGCGCGCTGGCGGGCGGCTTCGAGCTCGCGATTCTGATCGATGAGCAGCTGCGCTTGCTGCGCGTTTTCGACGGCGTACGCCGTCTGCACTGCGATGGCATCGAGCAAGCCGATGTCCTCTTCGGAAAACGCGCCACCTTCGTGGTTGAGCACCTGCAAGACGCCGAGTAGCTCCCCCGCGCGATTGAGCACCGGAGCCGCTGCCACCGAGCGTGTGCGAAAGCCGCTGCGGGCATCGACCGTGGGATCAAAACGCGGATCGCTGTAGGCGTCGGGAATATTGAGTGGCTTGCGATGCTCTGCCACCCAGCCGGCAAGGCCTTGTCCCAGGTGGAGTCGGATCTCCTGTACGTCGTTGCCTTGGGCGACCTTGGACCAGATCTCGTGGGCGCCAGCGTCATAGAGGAAGAGCGTCGTGCGCTTGGCACTCATCAGGCGGGAGACGTTCGGCACGATGCGCTCGAAGAGGGCATCGAGGCCGAGACTGCTCGCCAGAGCCGCGCCGATGTCGCGCACGGCGGCCAGCTTCGCCTCGAGCATGGCCGACTGGCGCGCGGGTGTCGCACGCGGCGCCGCCCCCTTTGCGGGCTTACGCGTTGCCGGCCGTTTGCCCTTCGTCGTCGGCTTCTTGGTTGCCATCCGCGCTCCTAGTACCTCTGCACAGTGATGTTGATCGATTGAATCCGCCGTCAACGTAGGACG
>CAYHNK010000436.1:0-3381 GCA_964357695.1 uncultured Bdellovibrionales bacterium
GTGCGTCGAAGCGATTTCGGCAAACGTCTTGCGAGGCAGCTTGAGGATGATCGATTTTTTGAGGGTCTTGATGTTGGCGCTGACCGGAGTGTTGGTGAGCAGCGACATCTCGCCAAAGACGTCGCCTTCTTTGAGATGCGCGAGCACCTTGCGCTTGCCATCGACGTTCTTGGACACCTCGACGCGCCCCGAGAGCAGCATGTAGAGCCCGTCGCCCTTCTGCCCTTCTTCGAGCACCTTCTCGTTGTGCGCCACCTCACGGCTCTTGAACTGCTCGACGAGCGACTTGCGTTGCTGCGCATCGAGCGGGCGAAAGATGGCGGAGGTCGCCATGAGGTTTGAGAGCAGTCGCTGGCGATAGAACTTCATGAGAATGCCGCGCACCGATGGAAAGCTCTCGACGACACCATCGAGCACGTCGCGCGTGACTTGAAAGAGCAGCGTCTCCTCTTCGGCGATGACGCTGGCTGTGCGTGGGGACTCTGAGAGCAGCGCCATCTCGCCGAAAAACGTGCCGTCGCCTAGATGCGCCAGCACCAGCTCCGAACCGGTCTCGGTGGTCTTGGTCACTTTGACCTGGCCGTGCGAGATGATGAACATGGCGTCGTCGACGTCACCCTCGCGGATGATCGTCTCACCGGGCAGCGCCGAGCGCATGTGCATCTGCTCCATGAGCAGAATGAAGGCGTTCTTCGGCAGGTCGGAGAACAACGGGATCGTCGGCAGCTCGGGCGGCGGCGCCTGCTCCTCGACGATGACGATGTCTTCTTCGCTCGCCATCGGAATGCCGGGCTTTGTGGGGAGCGGCGGCGGTGCCACCTGCGCGGTCGGCGAGCGTCCGGTCTTTTTGGCGTAGAGATCGGCGAGCACGCCTTGGGTCTCTTTGTGGCCGCCGTCGATCTCGAGAATGAGCTTGCACGCGGCGATGGCCTTGAGCAGCAGGCCGTCGGCCGCATACGTCTGTGCCACCTTCATGTACGCCGCGATGGCTTCGGGAATGCGTTCGAGCTTGCGGCAGATATCGCCGCACTTGAGCTGGGCGGTGAGGTCTCCGGGCTCCTCGGCCAAGATCGCTTGGTAGACTTCGAGCGCCTTGTCGAGCTTGCCCTTCTGGGTGAGCTTGGCGGCTTCGTCTTTGAGCTTTCGCAGCTTGTCACTCATGGCGATAGGGTTTAGCTCGCTCTCGTGTGCAGGGTCAACGCCTCAGTCTGCGCTGTTTGCCAGGACGGTGGGCAATACCGTACTTCTTCGCCATGAGGTTTTCCGCCGACGAGCGTGCGGTTGTCGAGGCACACAGCTCGCCGCGGCGCGTCCATGCGTCCTTGCATAGCACGCAATATGGCCATAGCATATGTCCATGGCCACAAAGACTCTCGGTGCCGGCGTTTTTAAACAGACGTGCCTTGCCCTCCTCGACGAAGTCGCCAACGACCACATCGAGTTGGTGGTCACCAAGCGCGGTCGTCCGGTGGCGCGCGTGGTGCCGATTGAAAGCAATGAGGAGCTCGAGCGGACTGTGCTCGCCGAGCTGCGCGGACGGGGGCAGATGATGGTCGGCGAGCGTGAGTTTCTGCAACCGACTGGCGAGCTCGCAGGCTGGGACCCTGAGGCGCTCGCGTGACGCGCGTTGTCCTCGACACACACGCTGTCTTGTGGTGGACGCTAGAACCGGCGCGGCTTGGCCGCACGGTCGCGGCGCGCATCACCCACGCGCAGCACGTCGGCGTCCCCAGCATCGTGTTCTGGGAGGTGTCACTCCTCGTGCGCAAAGGTAGGCTCGCACTGCAAATGCCAGTTGCCGAGTGGGCGACAAAGCTGTGCAGCATCCCCCGGGTAGTGTCATTGCCGCTCACCAGGGGCATTGCGCTGCTTGCCGACACACTCGAAATGCACGCGGACCCAGCCGATCGATTCATTGTCGCGACGGCGCTGGCACACAGTGCCCCGTTGGCGACCAAGGACGAGCTTCTTCGTCAGCTGCGCTTCGTAGAAACGATTTGGTGAACGGTACCTTCTTCGCGCCGGTATCGCCCCGTCACTTCGCCGGCTTTCGTCGGGCCTTCGGCGCCGGCACGCGACTCGGACCAGGTCCCCACCCCCGCAGGCTTTCGACTTCCCCGTTGGTGAGAAAACGCCAGCCGCCCGCGGGAAGCGGATCGAGGGAGATGCCGCCGACATCCGTACGGATGAGGCGCAGCACCGCATGGCCAATGGCGTCGCACATGCGCTTGACCTGGTGATTGCGTCCCTCGACGATGGTGATCTCGAGCCACGTATTTGCCGGCGAGTTCCGGGTCACCTGCACGCCAGCGGTGGCGGTGCGCCGCTTGCCGACGGATCCGTCCTCATTGCGCAGAAAGACGCCGCGCCGCAGGCGATCGAGCTGGCGATCTTCGGGGCGCCCCTTGACCTTCACCATGTAGGTCTTGGGCACGTGGTAACGGGGGTGCAGCAGGCGCTCGCTGAGCGCACCGTCGTTGGTGAGCAGCACCAGGCCTTCGGCGTCAAAATCGAGTCGGCCCACCGGGTACACGCGTGGCAGCTCTCCTTCGAATTGACGCTTGCCCGCGGCGCGGCGGCGATCCAAGAGATCCACCACCGTCATGCGCCCGCCAGGATCTTTGACCGAGCAGATGACGTGCTTCGGCTTGTGCATCGCGATGTAGGCGAGCGGCTGCGCGCGCAGGATTCCGTGACCATGCACCTCCACCGTGTCGGTGGCCGGATCGGCCTTGGAGCCGAGCTCACGCACAACCTTGCCGTTCACCTTGACACGTCCGTCGACGATATAGCTCTCGACGGCACGGCGTGAGCCGAGGCCGGCCTGGGCCAAGATCTTCTGCAATCGCTCACTGGGCATCGCTGGCTCCTTCGGGATCGGGCTCGGGTGCCGACGTGCTGTCATCTGTCGCATCGAGGGCCAGCCCCTCGGCAGCGAGCACGTCGCGCGTCGTTGCTTCGGTGGTAGTTAGGTTCGCCACGGCTTCGTCGAGCTGATCGAGGGCGGGCTCTTCGGCGAGATTGAGCTTGCGGGCGCTGCCGCTGAGCTCCTCAAGACTCGGCCGCACACCGCCCTCGAAGGTCTCGAGCTCCTCTTGAGACTCGGAGGTGAGCTCATGGAACTCGCGCAAGCTCGGCAGCTGCGCCAGCGACGGCAGGTTAAAGAAGCTCAAGAACTCCTTCGTCGTGCCATAGAGCAGCGGCCGACCGGGCTCTTCCTTCTTGCCGACGATACGCACGAGGTTGCGATCGAGCAACAGCCGCAAGGTGGCGCTGCAATCAACGCCGCGGATGTGCTCGATGTCGGGTCTCGTCGCCGGCTGCCGGTAAGCGACGATGGCCTGGAGGGAGGTTTCGACTTCGTCGAGGCCCATGGCGGGC
>CAYHNK010000437.1:0-3361 GCA_964357695.1 uncultured Bdellovibrionales bacterium
GGCGTTCGCAGCGGTCATTGGCCCTCTCGTCGAGGTGCCCGTGCTCATTGGGCTCGTCAACGTCGCACTCTGGCTCAAGCGCAGGTACTACGTCGAGCAGGCCGCTTGAGCCCCAAGGAGATATGGAAGATGACTCAGAAGAAGACGTCCCCCGACAAGCATGACGAGGTTCGCACCGCGGTGCGCGAGCAGTACGGCAAGGTCGCGCGACAAGACTCCGACTGCGGCTGCGCGCCGGGCTGTTGTTCCCCCAACCCCGTCGTGAGCCTCGGCATCGGCTACTCGCAGAAGGATTTGGCCGAGGTGCCCGAGGGAGCCAACCTGGGCCTCGGCTGCGGCAACCCACAGGCCACGGCCGCCCTTCGCCCGGGGGAGACGGTGCTCGATCTGGGCGCCGGAGCCGGCTTCGACTGCTTTCTCGCGGGCAAGCAGGTGGGCCCATCGGGGCGCGTCATCGGCGTCGACATGACCGCAGACATGGTCACCAAAGCGCGAGAGAACGCCCGGCGTGCCAAGATCCGCAACGTCGAGTTTCGACTCGGGGAGATCGAGCACCTGCCCGTCGCTGACGGCGAGGTGGACGTCATCCTCTCCAATTGCGTCATCAATCTTTCACCCGACAAAGAGGCCGTCTTCCGCGAGGCCTTTCGCGTGCTCAAGCCCGGCGGGCGTCTCGCCATCTCGGACATCGTGGCCACCGCCGAAATGCCGGACGCTCTCTCGCGCAGTGTCGAGGCGCTCACCGGGTGCATCGCCGGAGCCACACCGGTCGAGGGCCTGCGCGAGCTGCTGCGCGTCGTCGGCTTTGAGAACATCCGCGTCGACGTCAAACAAGAGAGTCGCGCCTTCATTCGCGACTGGTTGCCAGGATCTGGCGCCGAGGACTTCGTCGCGTCCGCGAACATCGAAGCGACAAGGCCACGTCGATGACGCGTCCGCCCCGCCGCCTGTGGCTCGTCGCGATGGTCATCATCGTCGCGGCAGCCGGCGCGTGGTTTTCGGCGCAGCGAACAAGCGCCACGACGGTGTCGACAATCGATCTCAGTGACGGCCGCCCCAAGCTCTTCGAGCTCGGCATGGGGCTGTGCGAGCAGTGCAAGAAGATGAAGCCGGTGATGGAGCGGGCGGCGCGCGAGCTCGGCAACACCGTCGACGTACACGTGCTCGACATCCGCGAGACGGCCAACCGCCAGCTCGCTGAGCGCTACCAGCTGCGCGTCATTCCACTCGTGATTCTCGCCGACGGCGCCGGCAAGGAGCTGTGGCGCCACGAGGGCTTTGTCGACTTCCCGGAGATTTCGCGCATGATCACGGATCGCCTGGAGCGTCGATGAGATCGTTGGCGCATTGGCTCGCCTACAGCGTGCTGCGCTTGTCGCCCGAGACACAGCTGGGGTCGGCGGTAGAGTTCTTCCTCTACGAGGTGCCCAAGATCTTGCTGCTGCTCACCGTGGTGGTCTTCGCGGTGGGCATCGTCCGCTCGTTCTTCACCCCCGAGCGCACGCGGCGCATCCTCGCAGGCAAGCGTGAGGTGCCAGGAAACGTCATGGCGGCGCTCCTCGGCGTCGTGACGCCGTTTTGCTCCTGCTCCGCGGTGCCCCTGTTCATCGGCTTTGTCACCACCGGCGTGCCCCTCGGCGTGACGTTTTCGTTTCTCATCTCCGCACCGATGGTCAACGAGGTGGCCCTGGTGCTGCTGTTCGGCTTGTTTGGCTGGAAGGTCGCGGCCCTCTACCTCGGCACAGGACTCGTTATCGCCATGGTCGCGGGATGGATCATCGGCCGGCTGCGGGTCGAGCGCTGGGTCGAGGGCTGGGTGTACGAGGCGCCAGCGGGGAATGCTCACGAGGCCGGAGAGCGGCCGCTAACCTTGCGCGATCGGGCACAACTCGCCCGCGACGCCGTCAAAGACATCGTCGGTCGAGTGTGGCCCTACGTCGTCGGCGGCATTGCCGTGGGCGCGGGCATCCACGGCTACGTACCGCAGGACTTCATGGCCTCCATCATGGGCAAGGACGCCTGGTGGTCCGTGCCGCTGGCGGTGCTCATCGGCGTGCCCATGTACTCCAACGCCGCCGGCATCATCCCCGTGGTGCAGGCGCTGCTCGGCAAGGGCGCGGCGCTCGGCACCGTGCTCGCCTTCATGATGTCGGTCATCGGCCTGTCCTTGCCCGAAATGATCATCTTGCGCAAAGTGCTGAAGCTGCCGCTCATCGCGACCTTCGCGGGAGTCGTCTCCGTTGGGATTCTCATCGTCGGGTACGTGTTCAACATCGTGCTTTGAGGAGTCGAAGATGGACGTGAAAGTGCTCGGCACCGGTTGCCCCAAGTGCAAAAAGCTCTTCGCCGAGGCCGAAAGGGCCGTTGTCGCCTCGGGCGTGCCGGCGTCGCTCACCAAAGTCGAGACGATCGACGAGATCATGAAGTTCGGCGTGATGGCGACCCCCGCGCTCGTCATTGACGACGAGGTGAAGTGCTCGGGCCGCATCCCGCCGGTGGCCGAGATTGTCGCCTGGCTGACCACCGCCGCCGCCAAGAACTGGTGACGGGTGATCGAGCACTTCGTCAACAACGTCTCCGCGTACGTTCACACCAATCCCTCGCTGGCGCTCATCGCGGTGTTCGTCGGCGGGCTGCTGACGGCCTCGAATCCGTGCGTGCTCGCGATGATCCCCCTGATGATGGGCGTCGTCGCTGGCCGGCGTGAGACGACGCCGAGCGTACTGCGGGCGTTTCTCTATTCGCTCGTCTTCACGGTCGGCTTGTCGGTGACGTTCACGGCACTCGGCATGGTCACCGCGCTGGCCGGCAAGCTGTATGGCGACGTCTCGGTCGCGTGGAGCTGGATCGTCGCGGCGGTGTGCGTTGTCATGGGGCTGCACCTTGCGGGGATGGTGATCGTACCGATTCCGTCGCTCGGCGGGCGATTGCCGCCAAAAGCTCGCGGGCTCGCGGGCTCCTTCGTCCTCGGGCTCCTGTTCGGCATCGTCTCGGCACCATGCGCCGCACCGATTCTCGTGGTGCTGCTCACCTACCTCGCGGGCTCGGGCTCGTCGGTGGCCTGGGGCGGGACGCTCCTGTGGGTCTATGCACTCGGGCACAGTGTCCTCGTCCTCGTCGCGGGGACGTCCATGGGCGCCGCGCGAACGCTGATCGAGAACAAGCACGCGACGCGCACGCTGGCGCTCCTTCGCCGCACGGCCGGCGCCGTGATCATTCTCGTGGGCGCGTACTTCGGCTATCGTGGGCTCGCGTGAGCCGAAAGCCGTCTCGCGGCCACCTTGACGCCACGCGCCCGGTCATACATGTTCATACCATGAGCCGTACGGTCTCGAAGGTCACAATCAGTTTAGATACCGAG
>CAYHNK010000438.1:0-3342 GCA_964357695.1 uncultured Bdellovibrionales bacterium
ACGGCTCGATTCCTGGATCAAAACGATCGGTTACCAGGGACGTGCGGAGTTGCTGACCGCGACGGGCGTACCGACGCCACGCGAAGATCACGCATCACCACCACGACAGCGCCGACCGCTCACACGATGCGAAAATGGTCCTTGACCACACACCGTCGCAGCCGTGAAAAGCTGCGCGCGGTGGTCAGCCCTTCACCGGTGGGGCTCGCGATGGTGAACGACGTGTGCCCCTCACCGCCGTAGCCGAGGCCGGCGTAGGTGGGCGCGTTCTTGGTGAAGATCGAGGTGTTGATGGCCACCGCCATGTTGTGCAGGTGGTCGATGTTCTTCGAGTACATGGCGGCCGTGTGGCCAAAGCCGTGCTCCACGCGCACGGCCGTGACGATCGCCTCGCCGACGTCGCGCACGCGCACGAGGCCGGTGACCGGCATGAGCAGCTCGTGCTGCACGAAGGGATGTGACTCAGGCACCTCGGCGTAAGTCATCAGGGTGCCCGCGGGGGCGCTCACGCCAATCTCGCGCAGGATGAGCGTCGCGTCCTTACCCACCCACTTCTTGTTGGGTCCTTGACCATCGAGGACCACCTTCTCGAGACGCGCAAGCTCCTCTTGACTGAGCTCGTAGGCGCCAAAGCGCGCCATGAGCTCTTTGAGTCGGTCGGCGATCGCCGCTACCGCGATAATTTCTTTCTCCGCCGTGCAGACGATGTTGTTGTCGAACGAGACGCCCTTGACGATGCCCTCGGCCGCTTGCTCAAGATCCGCGCTCTCGTCCACCACCACCGGGGGATTGCCCGGTCCCGCGGCGATGACTTTCTTGCCCGAGGTCATCGCTTCCTTGACGACGCCCGGCCCGCCCGTGACAACCAGCAGGCGCACGCCCGGGTGACGCATGAGCTGTTGCGCCAGCTCGATGGTCGGCTCTTTGGTGCAACAGACAAGATTCTCGGGGCCGCCGGCGCCCACGATCGCCTTGTTGAGAAACTGTACGGTGAAGGCGCTCACGCGCTTCGCGCCCGGGTGCGCGTTGAAGACCACCGCGTTGCCCGCGGCGAGCATGCCAATGGCGTTGCAGATGACCGTCTCGGTGGGGTTGGTCGTCGGGGTGATCGCGCCGATGACGCCAAACGGTGCCCACTCTTGCAGCGTCAGGCCGTCGTCACCCGTGCGCGCTGAGGTCTTGAGCACCTCGGGCCCGGGGGTCTTGGCGATGACCAGGCGGTTCTTGATGATCTTTTGATCGACGCGCCCAAGGCCTGTCTCTTCGACGGCCATGCGCGCGAGAGTCTCGACGTGGCGCGAGGTCTCCTCCCGCATCGCCGCGATGACGCGGTAGCGCGCCTCGAGCCCCATGGCGACATAGCGCACAAAGGCCTCCCGGGCCGCCGCGACCGCCGCATCGAGATCGACGAAGACGCCAGCCTCACCGCGCTCGGTGTGCTGCGTACGCGACGCGACGGGAGCCTCGGGTCGCATGCTGCGCCGGGGATCACAGCCGTACGGTGGCTGGACCTCGGCACGAGCAGGCGTTGGGTCCTGCTGGAGTTTCGCCACCACCTGCTCGACGATGGCCGCGATCTTGTCTTCCGATAGGTAGGCCATGACGAATCACCGAGCGGTGGGGCTAGTCCGCATCCTTGCGGTAGCTGAACGCGCCCTGCTCTTCGATGAGATCGACGATGGCCATCACCGTGGCATCGACGGGGCGGTCCTTGGTGACGATCGTCTGACGCGCCGAGCTGCCAGCGACGTAGAGCACGAGATCCCCAAGACCCGCACCCACGGCGTCGACGGCCACGACGGCGCTGCCGTGCGCCTTGCCCGTCGGATCGCTCGCCTGCAACAGCAAGAGCTTGAGGCCCTCGAGGGTCTCCTCCTTGCGGCTCGCGACGACGGTGCCGATAACACGACCGATGAGCAAGACTTACTCCGTCGAGCCCTGACGGCCGAGCGGCAACACTTCGTCGATGTTGACGTGCGGTCGCGGAATGATGTGCACGCTGACCAGCTCACCGACGCGCTCGGCTGCGCGCGAGCCGGCCTCGGTGGCCGCTTTGACCGCCGCGACGTCGCCACGCACAATGGCCGTCACGTAGCCGCCGCCGATCTTCTCGTAGCCGACGAGCTCGACGCGCGCCGCCTTGACCATCGCGTCCGAGGCCTCGACCATGCCGATGAACCCGCGCGTCTCGATCATGCCCAATGCTTCTGCCATGTTGACCCTCTCGTCCTCTTTCCGAAAGGCCCGCACGCGGGCCAGCCCTTGGCTGCTACTTACCGTCGATGCCGTCGATGCTCGCGATCGCCGCCGTCGCCGCCGCCGCGGCCGCGTCGATCTCCGCCTCACTGCCAGACATATACAAGCGCCCGAAGGCGCCGAAGCTGCGCACTTCGAGCAGCTTGACGTCGGCCGCCTTCTCCGCCTCGTTCGCCGCGAACGCGATGTATGCCGCGGGATCGGACTCGAGAATGAGCAGCGACTCGCCCGGCTCGATCATCGAGCCGTAGCGGATGCGATTGACGCACTGGGCGTGGTCAGGCTCGATCGCCCGGATGATCTGATTGGTCACGACACGTGGCTTGTGCCGCTCGGCTTCGGTGAGACCGAGCTGCTCGAGGATCGCTTGCCCGGCCGAGAGCACCTCACCCTTGTCGTCGTGATGCAGCTGCAACATGCCGTAGGCGCGCTCGACGACAATCGTCGCCGGGTGCACCTTGGTCGCCTTCAGCGCACGATCGAGCAACTGGTGGATCGCCATGCCCGGGGCCGTCTCGATGTACAGGGACGCCTCGTAGGGAATGGGCCAGAAGCCGCGCGAGGTCGAACAAATGTGGGCCGTCAGCTGGGGCTGCAGCGAATCAAGGAAGACGTAAGCTCGCAGGGCAACGCTCATGGTCGGTGCACCGTCGCTCGCAGCGTCACGCCACCACGGCGCGCAAGGAGCAGCGCCGTCTATAGCGCACGGCGCGGGGGCAAAACAAGCACGTTCAGAACGTCGCGACGAGCTGCAAGCCCACGCCGTTCCCGAGTGGCGCCGCGGAGACGAGCGGTGATGCTGGCGTCCGCGTGCGATGCCAGCGGGGGACGAGGTAGCCTATCGCACCGCCGATGATGGCCCCCGCGACGACGTCGGAATAGAAGTGCATGCCTGCACCGACCCGTCCGTAGCCGGTCATCGCCGTCAAGGCCGCCGCCGCCGCGAACACCGCAAAGCGAGACGAGCTCTCGGGGTAGCGCAGCGCAAACGTCATGGCATACGCCACGCTGCCCGCCGCCGCCGCCGTCGTGTGCCCAGAGGGAAACGACACGGACCGCTCGACGCTCGGGCTCGCCTCGTCGGGT
>CAYHNK010000439.1:0-3327 GCA_964357695.1 uncultured Bdellovibrionales bacterium
GTTGCCACATGTGTTTGGAGTGCACTCGTGACCGCTGCTGGACGCTCGAAGCGCGGTAAGACATCTGAGCCGAGATGATCTACTACGTCTCAGGCGACTGCTTTGACCGTGCCGCCGACGTCCGCGTGAACACGGTCAATTGTGCCGGCGTCATGGGCAAGGGGATCGCGCTCGGGTTCAAGCTGCGTTATCCGGCGATGTTCACCGACTACGCGAGGGCGTGCAGGTGCGGCGAGGTGGCGCCCGGGAGGCTCCACACATTCCGCGTCGCGGTGAACTACCTGATCGTCAACTTCCCGACCAAGCGGCACTGGCGCGACCCATCGCGCTACGAGGACATCGACGCTGGGCTCGACGCGCTCCGCGATCTGCTCGCGCCGCTCGGCCGCGTCCACGTGACGCTGCCGGCGCTCGGGTGCGGGAACGGAGGACTCGATTGGAACCGCGTCTCGCAGATGATCGGCTTCGACCTCGGAGACCTGGACGCGGAAATCTTCGTCTACCAGCCGCAGGACTCAAGGTAGGAGTAAAAATGACACGAGGACAGAAGGCGGTCGTTGCGATCATTCGTGATTCAGGTTACGCTTGCCGCGAAGTTCACGGTGCTCTCGGACGCTGGACCGCCGCTCGATTCGACGGCAACGCGTACGTCTCGACGGGTCAACTACTTAACGCGAGGATTTGCGTCGCGATGTTGAAGGACGGCATTCTTCGTCAAGCGCCGGGGTGCGGCTACGGCTCGTGCTCCTTTTATGAACCGGTGCCTGATGCCGACTAAACACTCAGAGCAAGGCACCGTCTACTTGCTCCACTTCGACTCCGCCTACAAGCACGCGCGCCACTACCTCGGCTGGACGACCGACCTGGAGAGCCGCCTGCGCCGACACCGCGGCGAAGGCGAAAAAGACGGACGCGGCTCGCGCCTCGTCGAGATCGTCATGGCGGCGGGCATCAACTTCCAGGTGGCGCGCCTCTGGCGAGGCGACCGCCACCTCGAGCGTCGCATCAAGGGGCGCGGCCTCGCGGCGTACTGCCCGATCTGCTCTCCGCGGGCGCGGAGTCCGGTGGGCGCGGTCGAGATTTCCGTCTGAGGGTGTGGGGTGCTACTGCTTGTCGCGTCTGGCGACGGCGTCGCGAAGATCGCGAGTGCGTGTTCCGCCGTGGCCGCTGGTGCCCTTGCGGTGGGAGATGCCCTTCCACACGCGTCGCTCCGGGTTGTAGGCGCGTCGCTTGCGCGTGCCCGGCACAGGGCGACTCGTCGTGAGCAGTCCGACTGCTTTCTCGTGCTCGGCCAGGTCTTCGAACATGTGCGCGACACTTCGATCGGGGAGGACGATGTCGTACGCGCGCTTTGAGGCGGCGACAGTCTCGCCGATGCTTTTTGCGAGACGCTTCCAGGCCGCCGTCTCGGACGCCGAGCGCACCTTCCAGTTCCTGCCACCGCCGTTGTCTGCGAAATAGAACGTCATGGTGGAGAACGATAATCCGCGAAGGCCAATCAGTCTAGGCCAGAGACCCGGCACACAGGAAGGACGCTTTCCGAGCTGGCGCGCTAAACGCTTGACGTGCGATCCGCGATGTCGTGCTATCGTATAACCATGACGGAAGCGAAGAAGGCAGAGAAGACGAAGACGATCGCGATGAGTATGTTCCGCAAGCAGCCCGGCGAGTGGTTGCTCGACGTGCGGCGGGACGGGTGGACGATCGTGCTCACGCAGTACGGTAGGCCGGTGGCGAAGATCGTCCCCGTCGCGGGGGCGGGAGCTGGCAGTCGCTCGGATGGCGTGACGTCATGAACTTTAAGGAAAGAGACGCTCCTTACAGGCTGCGCAAAGTTTTTGTGGTCTACGCGCTGGCCGATCCGGACACAGATCGCATTCACTACGTGGGTAGTTCCAAGCATCCGCATGAACGCCTGATCCAGCACCGTTCGGAAAACAAGAACACACCTCGAAGCACGGAGAAGGGCAGGTGGTGGGCCTCACTTCTAGATCGAGGCTTGTCGCCAAATCTCATCATCTTGGAAGAGGTAGCAGAGAGCACTGACATTCGGCGGCGTCTTGACATTGAGAACATGTGGGCCAGGAGGTTGTTAGAGAGAGGCGAGCCTCTGACGAACTTTACCGGGGCCGGTGTTGGGCGTGCGGAGGTCGTACTCGACGTGGTGGGACTCATTGCCATCAAGAAGATCGAGGACAGGTACGGGCTCGACCGAGACGGCGCTGCGTTACACGCCATCATGGAGTTTGCGAAGACACTATGATCAACAAGCGTGGCCCTACGGCGCGTCGGCCCTGGTCCGATGGCAGCATTTCTCGGCGATCCGTTCTGGAGAAGGCGCTGCGCGAGTGCGATGGCAACGTTGCCAGGACGGCGCGCCTCTTGAACATCAAGCGGTCCTGGTTGATCGAGTTGCTCAAAAAAGACGACCTGACGTCGCTGGCATCAAATCTGTACCTGTCGCGCACGGGGCGCACTCGCGGCCGACCGCCGAAGATCGAGAAAAAATGACCCTTCAAACGGGCATTTTAGCGTTTTAGGCCCGCAAACAGCCGGTCGATACTAAACCCTATCGGTGGTAGACTCCTTGCTTGGAGGCGACAATGTCGAACTCGAAGGCTGGAACGACGAGCCCGTTTGACACAGAGCACCTGGTCTTCGTAGGCGGTCACTGGCTTGCAGGGCTCGGCTGGCACTACGAGCAGGGCGTCGGCTGGCGCAAGCCCGACGGCACGCTGGCCGGAGGCTCCGGCGATCACGGGCAGGCGCTCATCGAAGCGTTGACAGCCGAAGGTGTTCGTCTGCTGCGTGGCAGTCCGCCGCCGGGCAAGGAGGGTGAGATGGACATCTACGAGAAGGCGCTGGCTGCCCTGAAGAACACCCTCACGAGGGAGGAGTTGATCGCGCTCGGAGAGCGCATGGACGGGGATTCGCACAACGGGTTGCTGGACCTGTTGAATGAGCACCTCGTCGAGGTTGCCCCAGAGGTCTTCGCTGATCCCAATGGTGAGCAGAAGTTGGTCTAATGACCGCGCCCCCCGACACGCGGGCCGTACAAAGGTAAACAGATGCTTGATCAGATCAAAGACCCACGCGCTCGTCGGATCATCCGTCAGCTCGGCTCCATCGGCCACGGTGCGCCGTCGGTGAATCGTGCTGTTGTCGAACGCGCGATCCGTAAACACTTTCGAACACTCAGCATGAAGCCGCTACCGATTCGATGGGTTGTCGATGCTGAGGCTGGATACAGCGCGGCCCTGAGCGCGGCCTGGAGCGCGGCCCTGAGCGCGGCCTGGAGCGCGGCCCTGAGCGCGGCCTGGAGCGCGG
>CAYHNK010000440.1:0-3291 GCA_964357695.1 uncultured Bdellovibrionales bacterium
TACGGTTCGGCGACGAGTGGCGACTGGTTTCCGCAGGTCGTCGAGCGCTACGAGGGCGGCAAGCTGGTGAGTCGGGCCTCGGTGGTCAAGATCGATATCAACCAGAACGTCCCGGAGACGCTATTCGACATTCCGTAGGAAGAAGCCGAGCTCCGTGAATAGTAACGGTACGCCCTGCGCACGCGTGCTCGTGCGCGCGCCGCTTGGGCCGCTCGACTATCGCCTGCCGGACGAGCTCGTTGCGGACGTTCATGTCGGCAGCACCGTGCGCGTGCCGCTTGGGGCGCGCGAGGTCTTCGGCTACGTGCTCGAGCTCATCCCGGCGCCGTCGCGAGCGGCGGGCGAGGTGCGGGATATCCTCGCGGTCGACCGTGAGGCCGCCGTCTTGCCGGGCGAGCTGCTACAGCTCGTCATCTTCGCTGCGGACTACTATCTCGTGCCGCCGGGCGAGCTGCTTTCGGTCGTCTTGCCGCCAGAGACGCGCAGCGTCGCTGTGCAGTATGTGGCCTGTCTCGATCCGCCGATGCATACGCCCTCGCGTCGCGCGAAGCACGACGACGTCATGGCTGTTGCGGCCCGCCACCCGCAGGGTCTTGGTGCGGCGGCGCTCGAGCGTGAGCTGGGTTGGCCACGAGCGCGCGCTCAGCGCGCCCTGCGCGATCTCGAGCGGCAGGGGCTGCTGCGGCCCACGCGTCAAAAGGGGCGCGTGCGGTGTGCTGCGGCATTTCGTCGGCTGGACGGCGATGTGACGCAGATCGGCGCTCGCCGGCAGGCGACGCTCGCCCTATGGCAGGCGCTTCCGACACAGGGTCACGTGCTCGCGGCGGACATCGCGCGCGACCATCCCGGCGCCTACACGAAGCTTGCCCTGCTCACGAGCCTCGGTCTCGCCGAGCGTCTCGAGGTGCCGCAGCGAAGCGGCTTGCCTGCGTATGCGCTCGAGCAGACGCTCACCGTACCCACGCTCACCGGCGCGCAAGACGAGGCCGTCGAGGCTATCTCAACGGCACTCGCGGCGGGACGCTATGGCGGATACCTGCTGCAGGGCGTCACTGGAAGCGGCAAGACCGAGGTCTATCTGCGCGTCATCGAGAGGGCGCTCGCCGTGGGCAAGACCGCGCTCGTGCTCGTGCCGGAGATCGCGCTCACGCCGCAGCTCGGCGCCCGCTTTCGCGCGCGCTTTGGCGATCGCGTGGCAACGTTTCACTCGGGGTTGACGCCAGCGCAACGACGCGACGAGTGGGAACGCGTACAGTCGGGGCGCGCGCCGGTCGGCCTCGGAGCGCGCAGCGCGCTGTTTCTTCCTCTGCGCAATCTTGGCGTCGTCATCGTGGACGAGGAGCACGAGTCCTCGTTCAAGCAAGACGAATCGCCACGCTATCACGCACGTGATCTGGCGGTAGCGCGCGCCCATCGGGCCAACGCAGTCGTCGTCCTCGGCTCGGCGACGCCCTCGCTGGAAACGCGACACAACGCGCTGCGGGGCCGATACGAGCGTCTGGAGCTACGCGATCGAGTGGCTAACCGTCCGATGCCCGAGGTGTCACACATCGACATGTCGGGTGCTGTGCTCGCCGACGACGGCGCCCTTAGCGTCAGGCTCGCGGAGGCACTCGAGCACACGCTGCGCGCTGGCGAGCAGGCCATCTTGCTGCTCAACCGCCGCGGCTTTGCCCCGTACGTGTATTGTCGCGATTGTGGCCACGCCTATCGCTGTCCCGACTGCGAGGTCGCGCTGACGCTGCACCAGCGTCGCGGCATCTTGTTGTGTCACTATTGCGGCCACGAGGTCGAGGCACCGGAGAGGTGTCCAGGTTGCCACGGGCATCGGCTCGCGGGTAGCGGTCTTGGCACCGAAAAGCTCGAGCGTGAGATCGAGGCCCTGTTTGGCGCGGCACGCATTGCGCGGCTCGATCGCGACACCGTGCGGCGACGCGCGGACCTGGAAGCCATTCTGGCACGCTTTGCCCGGGGCGAGGCGCGCGTTCTTCTCGGCACGCAAATGGTCGCCAAAGGTCACGACTTTCCGGGCGTGACGCTGGTGGGCGTCGTGGCTGCCGACGCGACGCTCAATCTGCCGGATTTTCGCGCGGCCGAGCGTACGTTTCAGCTGCTCACCCAGGTATCCGGGCGGGCCGGGCGCGTGTATCGTCTCGGCTCGGTGCTGGTGCAGGCATACGAGACGCGACACTACGGGCTGCAAACGGCAAAAGCGCACGACTACGAGGCCTGCGCGACCGAAGAGCTGCGCGTCCGGCGTGAGCTGCGCTACCCGCCCTTTGCGCACTTGGCCCTCATCCGCTGCGAGGCGATGACCGAGGAGGAGGCGCGTGCCGCCGCTGAGCAGAGCGCTGACAGCGCGCGGCGGATTGCCGCTCAGGTGGCCCAGGGCATGGAAGTGCTCGGCCCCGCCCCGGCGCCCCTCGGGCGTCTCAAGGGATGGTGGCGCTACCAGGTGCTGCTCAAGGCGAGTCGTCGCAGCGACCTGCGCGCCGTGCTACTGCGTCAGATCAATGCACGCAGCCAGCGCGTACGCGTCGTCACCGACATCGATCCGCTCAACATGCTGTGATCACCTGCCGCGATTCTTGCTGTGGCGCGCCGGTGCATGCTCTAATTCACTTGGTTGACCCCGAGGCCACGAGCGATGCCCAAGTCCATTCTCATAGTCGACGACGATGGCCAAACGCTCGGCGCGCTTGCAACGGTCCTCGAAGAACGCGGCTATGCTCCGATGGCCATCGATGCCGAGGACGAGCCCGCCGAGCAATTTGCGGCAATGGCAGCCGAGCTGGTGTTCATCAGCCTGCTTGCACCGAATGCGCTCGGCGTCTGCGAGAAGATCCGCGACCATCCGGACGGTGCGATTGTCCCGATCGTGCTCGTTGGCACCGGCGCCGAGTCGGTGAGCTCGCCGTCGGCCGCGCTGGCCCATGGGGCCGACTATTTTTTCGGACTGCCGCTCGATCACGCAAAAGTGGTCGCCAAGGTGCAAACCTACGTGGGGGCAGGCGACAAGGCCTCTGTGTCGGTCGCGCCGCGCCCGGTCGCTGCCGCGGTGCCCAAGGACGACTTTCCGACGCTGCCGCAGTTCGCGTGGCTCGCTGAGGCACCGCAGGGACAGCCAAGTGACCAGGTGCTCAGTGACGCTTCCGCGGAGCTTGTGGCACGTATGGACGCGGAAGCGGCGGCGCGTGCCGCGCTAGCTGAGCAGGACGAGGCGCGTCGCAAGGTGGAGGACGAGGCGCGTCGCAAGGTGGAGGACGAGGCGCGTCGCAAGGTGGAGGACGA
>CAYHNK010000441.1:0-3260 GCA_964357695.1 uncultured Bdellovibrionales bacterium
TCGTGGCATAGTCGCCGTGTGCATACGCCTCGTAGGGATCGACCTCCTCGGTGCTGCGGGCGTTCTTGGCATCGGTGGCCGCGCCACTGAGCAGAACAGCTAGCGTCATGACGGCTGCGCTACGCATCATGGGGTAGCCTCCATGTCTCGGGCCGCGCGTCGACGCTCGGGCAACAGCATCTCCACAGCGAGGCTCGCGAGCGCCACGGCGACGAGCCATTGAAAGCGCTCGTGCCATTGGCGCCGACGCTGCGTCCCTTGCTCTTGTGCGGCGAGATCCGCGCGGATCCCCTGGTCGTAGAGAGTCTCCAAGTCGAGGTCCGCGGTGACCGAGCGCACGTAACGCCCGCCGCTTTGGAGCGCCATCGTCTGCAAGCTGCTCTCCGCGAGGCGGGTTATGACCATCTCACCCTTGTCGTCGCGCCGAAAGCCACCGCCGGGCTCGGGAATGGGCGCGCCATCGGGTCGTCCGATGCCGACGGCGTAGAGACGCACGCCCGCGTCATGGGCTTGCTCGGCGGCCGCGAGGGCCTCACCGCTGTGGTCTTCCCCGTCGGTGACGAGCACGATCGCCTTGGCGTTGTCAGGGGTCGAGGCGAGCGCGCGGGTGGCCACGGCAATAGCCGCCGCGAGATCAGTGCCCTTGCTGGAGACGGAGTCCGGGCCGAGCTCGCTCGCGAACATTTGCGCCATGCCGTAGTCCAAGGTGAGCGGGCAGGCGAGCGTGGCGTCGCCCGCGAAGGCGACGAGGGCAACACGGTCGCCTTGGAGGCGCTGCAATAGATCGACGACCTTGCGGCGTGCCTGCTCGAGACGGGTGAGCGACGAGCCAGCGCCAAGGTCCTGCGCCAGCATACTGTCGGAGACATCGATGGCGAGCACGATGTCAACGCCGCGGCGCCGTTGCTCCTGCCAAGAGAAGCCGTAGCGCGGCTTGGCGAGTGCCAGCACCAGGGCCAAGATGGCGACGGTCAGCAGCGCAGCCTTCGTCACCTGACGCGGCCGCGATAAGCCCCAGCCGAGTCGACGAGCGGCAGCGAGGGTGGCAAAGCGCTGCACCTGTCGGACACGGCGGCGAAAAGCGTAGACGTGCAGGGCCACAACGGCACCAACTCCCCACAACAGCCACAGCGCGTGTGGAGCGCCGAGCTCCAGGTCACAACCGCCGACGCCGAGCAGCGTGAGCCAAGCGACCGAGCGTTGCAGCAAGCGTCTCACGGCTAGGGCACCTTGCGCAGCAACGTCGCGAGCAGCAGCGTCTCGACGAGCAACAGGATGAGAGCGGGTGTCACGAGCGAGGGAAACAGCTCCTCAGCGGTAAAGGCCTCGCGCAGTCGTAGCTTGCTGCGCTCGAGTCCGTCGATGGCCTCGTAGATGCGTTTGAGGGCACCGGCGTCTTCGGCGCGGTAGTAGGCTCCGCCCGTGCGCGCGGCGATCTGTTGCAACGCGGCCTCGTCGATTTGCACGTCTTCGTAGACGACGCGTTTGCCGAAGAGCGAATCGACGAGAAACGGCGCCTTGCCGCGACCGCCGACGCCGATGGTGTAGACGCGCATGCCCAGCGTCGTGGCGATCTCGGTGGCCGCCTCGGGGGCGAGCGTGCCCGAGTTGTTGCGCCCGTCGGTCAAGAGCACGACGACACGCGAGCGCGCCGGAGCGCTCTGCAACCTGCGTACGCCGATACCGAGTGCCGTGCCGATGGCCGTCGACTCCCCTGCCATGCCGATGTCGATTTGCTCGAGCAGGGCGTGTAGGGCGTCGTGGTCGAGGGTTAGCGGCACCTGCGTAAACGCCTGCTCGCCAAACACCACGAGTCCTACTTCGTCTGCGGGTCGAGCATCGACGAACTCGCGCACGACGTCCTTGACTACAGCCAGGCGTGTGCGCCGCTCTTGCACAGGCAGCTCGGGCTCCATGTCGAGGGCGCGCATGCTGCCGGAGGTGTCGAGCACCATCATGATATCGATGCCTTCGGACTGCTGACCACCATCGCGACGCGTCGCCTGCGGACGCGCCATTGCCAACACGAGCAAGGCGAGCGAGGCGAGACGAAGAGCTTCGACCCACGGACGCAATCGCTGGCGCCAGGAGTGCGGCAGCGTGGCGATCCAGACGCCGCGCGAGTACCCGAGGGCCGTGGCGGTCGGGGCGAGCGCCGAGTGTGCCGTGCGTCGCCCGTACCACCACAGCGCGACGATGGCGAGAAAGAGCGGTGTGAGCCCCCAGAGTAGCCACGCGTCCGCAAAGCGCAGCGCCCCGTTCATGCGCGCACCTCCGCGGTGAGCACCGCGTCGCGACCTTGCACAATGAGGTGGTGCGCGTCTTCGAGGGTCGGCACCTCGCCGGCGAATTTCACCCGGTCAGCGCCGCGCAAGAAGACGCGCAGCAACGGCGTTGCCCTGTCTGGTACAGTAGCGAGCTGACCGAGCCGTGCGGAGATCTCTTCGGTTGTCAGATCCGTGGCGTTCAGGCCAAAGCGCTGCTCGATGTACCGACGGACGATTTCTGAGGCGCGAAAATGCAGCCAGCGAACGCTGTCGAGATCGGTGGCTTGGGCGCGCAACAGCTCATCGAGGGCGGTCAGGGCGAGCTCGTGGGGCGGGTCGAGCGGCAGGGCAGGGACCGGACGCGAGCGGCGGCGACGGCGACGCCAGGCGCGCACGGCCAGCGCTGCGGCACCGAGGATGAGAAGCACCGCTGCCCCACGCACGATCCAATACCAGGGGCTGCGCACGATGATGAGTGGCTTGAGCGGGCGAATGTCCGGAGCATCCGCTGGGGCACTGCTCGTGCGCACCTCGAGAAATACCTCGTCGCTCGAGGCGGTCGCCCACGGCGTCTGGGCATCGCGCCGATAGCGCACTTCGAGTGGCGCGATGACGTAGGCACCGGGTCGCGACGTGCGCAGCGTGTAGCGCACCACCTGTAGCGTGCGGCCGGCGACCGAGCGCGGTGGATCGACCGCGGTGCTCTCGATCGGCACGTCGCCGAGGGCGGCGCCCACCTGCGGCATCTCGACTTCGACGGACGCGACCATCTCGACGCGCAGCTCGTAGGTCACAGGCTCGTCGACCAAGACCGGTGTGCGGTCGACGCCGGCCTGGACCCGCACTTCGATCTGGGGCGAGGCGGGTGTCACGGCGAGCAAAGTTCCGCCAAGGAGCCATGTGGCGCCGTTCATGCGCGACCCCTCGATGCCCGCTGTCCGCGTCGGCGCTCGCGTGCGCGAAAAAAGCGCACGATGGGCTCGACGTAGCTCT
>CAYHNK010000442.1:0-3250 GCA_964357695.1 uncultured Bdellovibrionales bacterium
ACCGAAGCCAGTCAGTCCCAAGAGCCCCCCCTGCACGACGCCGCGCGTCCAAAACCAGAGCACCTGCGCGATATGCATGCCGCCTGCATCCCCACCTGCCGCCAACGCGACCCATGGACGGGCGACGGCCACGACAACCACACCACCGACAAGCCCTACTCCCGCGAGCCAGGCTGCTTGCCTGTGCTTGCGCTCGCCGAAAACCACGAGGTAGAGCGCCGCGAGCCACGGGACGAGCAGCCCCGCGGAGAAGGTGAACATCGCAATGATCGAGGCAACGATGGCGCCACGGATGCCCTTGGCGTCACCGGCCACCAAGGCCGCACTTCGCTCGATCGCGATGAGGACGAGCATCGTGCTCAACAGGAAGGAAGACTCCATGAACCACGTGATGACGTCGACATGAGCGCGATTCGCCGCGAACAAGACGGTGAACAACGCTGCCAAGTGCGGCGCAAATCCGTGTCGGCGTAGCAGACGAAATAGCAGCACAACGACGAGCACATGCCCGAGCATCATCGCGAGCTGCAACCAGTGATACGCGTCGCGCGCAAGCGTCGTGGCCGCGGCGTAGAGGGAGAGAAAGCCGGGTTCGAAGTGCAGGTTGTAGGTAACGAGATCGCGCCACGAGACGGCGTCCACAAAGCGCGTCAGCAGACTGTAGTCGTCCCAGTGATAGAAGGTACGAAAGCGCAGGGCGAGCCACGCGGTCGCCAGCGCGAGCGACAATGCCGCGACACCCGAGCCGAGCTCGACAAGCGCGACATAGCAGAACAAGATGAGCAGCACCGATGCTATAACCACCTGCGGTCGCAGCAATGGTGCAAGCCCGGCGCCATGACCACCAATGCCTGCTGCGGTCCCCAGTCGGCGGATCGCCACCCAGCCGAATCGTTTCGGACTGCTGTCCTCGATAACGAGACGCACGGTCTTCCCACGCAGCGCAGGCGGGATCGACACCACAGACAAGAGCCAGCTGAAGCGCGCGGGATTTCCGAGCGTAAGCGCGGTGCCCGTTGGGTTTCCCTTGTCATCTGCCTGCAGTAGCACCCGCACATCTTCGTCCTGGGGATTGCCTGCATACTGAAGGAGCAAATAGGTGCTGTCGGCCATGGCAAGCGGCGCAGAGACGCACCGGCGCTCGCCGCCCTCATCATCCAAATGGCGAGCCCACGGCCTGTCGCCCTGCCTGCCTCGCTCGATCCACCACTTGGCATCGCAGCGTGGCTGGTCGAAGGTGAGCTCCAGCCAACGAGGATCACCCGACGGCAGCTCCAGCTTCGGGAGGCGCAGAAAGCTGACGATCTGCAGCACCAGCAGGGTCGCAAGAGCTGCGGCAACCAGTCGGCGATGACCTGCAAGCCACGCGGCATACGAGCCGAGCCAGGTGTGTGCGCGCTCCAGGGCAAGCAACAGACTGTAGCTCATGCAGGACCACCACCCGTCGCGAAACGACATCTCGCTTCGGTCGACGCGCGGCAGGGAAGAAGGAGGGACAACGAAGACCTGCAAGGCGATTCCGACATCCGCGGGACCGCTCTCAACTACAACTGCTCACCGCACGGTGCAACCTGTTTGAATCGTTGCTGGTGGCCACGCGCGACAGCCGACACGCGCGCTATCGCCGCCGTCGCGTTCGCGACGTTGCCAACGTGCGTGACCTCGATGCGTCGGCCTCGCCTCAGGCCGTGGCAGTACCTGCGAAGCCACTACCTGATACGCGCGTCAGGGTGATCGCAAAATCCCGCGGCTACGACAAGGGCCTTGCACCACGGGCGCTCAGAGATCCCGTTCGCATGGCCATCGACGAGGTGGGTGAGAACGTTCCTCCTGGTGCACCTACTTCGGCGACGCCGCGTGAATCGCGGTGATCGCAGCGGCCATCGTCAACACAATGAACAACTCAATCGCCAGCCACTTCGCCAAACGACGGTGAAATTGGCGACCTTCGGCGGAGTCTGTGATTTCGCAATACGATGTTTGCAGGGGCCACCTCGACGACTCTCCTGCGCGGTCTTTCACCGGTAGTGCACGATACGCGTAGACAATGAACCCAAGAATCATCTTGGCACCCACAGCGGCCCAGAGCACCTCGACCACGACGAAGGTCCAGAAGATGAACGGTTTCATGGCGCTCACTGGCATGACTGCAGAGGGCAGTCAGGATTACTCGCCGGGCCAGCGACGGTTAGCGATGTTGAAGCTTGGTCGGCACGGATCACGCCGGCATCAGGCGACGCGGGCCCGCCTACGAGGTAGCGCGCAGCTGTGTCACCGCGACGCACATACGCCCCCGCTGGTAGACCAATGCCAGCCGTGACATTGATCGAAAATCCCAACGCCGTCGGCCGCCACTTGACATCGACAGGAATATTCACCTCGAAGTTGATCCCGACCTTTGCCCAGGTCGGCGAGCTGACATCCAAGCCCACATTTATGGAGTTCCCCCGCAGGCCGTCAAGCGTGTCAGCTGAGGTGACCGTGATCCCAGCAAAAGCACCGCCAGAAGCAACGCTGCCCGCGACGTCCGAACTGGTCGTCATCGCACCAACGTTGAGGTCATCATCAATGCCGATCGTTACTTCGCCCCCTTCGCCCACGCCCACAGCCGCCGAGTATCCAATCCCGATTTCTAGCGTAGCAAGCCCGGCCGGGTCCGTGCGCGTTACCGGCGCATTCGTCGTGTATGCATACAGGCACGACTCGCTAGGCGATTCAAGGGACTCGTTCGCGTCGAGCAGAAAGTGGGGGTCTGTACTCACCCACCGCGCAAGCTTGGTGTCCAGATACCTCGCCGAGTGATAGCTCAGGCCCGTCGCCTCATCGCGCTCCTGCCCGGTGAAGCTGTACTGCGCGAGGTACCCGTGGCTCTCGTAGCGCGGCTCGCCGTACGGGTAGTGCTCGGCCCGCTGGATAACCGCGCCGTCGCTGTCGGTCGACACCGACGTCGTGCCGAGATGATTGTGATGGAAGTACGTCACCTCGGGCTCGGCACCGAGCAGCAGTCGCCGCGCACTCGCCGCGAGCAGCGCACCGACATCCGACCGCACGGTGCCCGTGGGCAGCGCCATGAATCCTTGCTCCGCCGCGTGCGCAATCCACGCGTCCGCTGCGGTGATGACGCCGTCGGGCTCCGGGACAACCAAGTGCTCACTCGGTCCAGACGCCACCGCCAGCAAATAGCCGTCGTCGGTCGCGCGGGGACCGGAGCCGTTGGGGAGGCCCCGCGAAGCGGGGGGGACCCGGGCGG
>CAYHNK010000443.1:0-3212 GCA_964357695.1 uncultured Bdellovibrionales bacterium
AACATGTCGATCGCCGCGTCGGCGTGCGCCGCGGCTTCAGCGAGCTCGCCCGACAGCAAAGCAAGCGTCCCGAGGCCCAGCTCCACCTGAGCCGCAAGCTCCCCCGTTCGCCCATCGGCTGCCGACTTGACCGCCTGGTACCACACGGCGGCGCGCTCGAGCTCACCGCCGTACTCAAAGAGCCGTGCGAGGGCGAGGGCGATCGGGGCCGCACGCGCGTCAGTAGGAGCAGGCAAGCGGGCGTAGGCACGCGCGTAGTACTCGATCGCTCGCCGGTCGGCACGCACATGACTGGCCCGCTCTGCGGCCTCCACCGCGGCGTGCACCGCGGCGTCCACATCAGACCCGCGCAGCAGGTGCTCAACCCGATCCTCGAGACGCCCACTATCGCGCGCGCGCTCGCCACTTGCCTGCGCCGCGCGGTCGTGAAGACGGCGACGCTCGTCGAGCGGGATCTCGTGGTAGCAGCTCGCGAGCAGACGGCGGCTCACGAAGCGAAATCCTGGTTCCTCGACCGCCTCCCCCGCATGCAAGACACCTTGACTCGCCAACGCGGCGAGGCCCTGCGCGGCCGCGTTGTAGCTACACCCAGCCACTTCGGCCACCGTGCTGGCACTCAGCGCTCGGCCAAGCACGGCCGCGGCTCTGAGCACCTGCAAGTACTGTACGGGAACGTCTTCGAGTCGACTGCGCACCTGGTCGCGATCACCGTACTGCACGCCGCGATAGCGGCCCCCGACGAACGCGTAGCAATCGCCACTTCGCGCAATCACGCCATCCACAAGGAGGCGGGCAAGCGTGCGCTCGACGAGGCTCGGCATGCCGCGACTGTCGTCTGCGAGCCTGCGTGCCACCAGCCCGGGGATCTTCAGCCCGTGAAGGCGGTGGGTCCCCAAGACGATCACTTCCGCCGGCGCAAGGGGGGGCAACACGATGTGCTGAACCATCGGACTCAGCGCGGCGACAAATCCAGCGTGGGCACTTTGTGCTTCGCTGGCCGCGACAATGAGTAGCGCTTGCCCGTCCGCCTCGTCGCAGAGCGTGCGGATCGCGGCGAGACCGACGGGCTCCGCAAGGTGTGCATCGTCCAACAAGAGCGCCGTCGGTTGCGACTTCAGCGCCGCCGCGAGCGCACGTCCGACACGGTCGGCAAGACCACGTGGGGGCCCTGCTTCACCATCGTTCGCATCAGGCGCTCGTGCAGCAGCGTGCACGAGTGGATGCTGCGGCTCCAACGAGGCGAGCAAGCGTAGGAGGCGCGGCACGGGCGACGAGGGCGCGCGCGTGACGGCGACGTGAAGGACCCGCAGCCCATCGAGATTGAGCCTCATGCCCAGCTCACGCATGAGCGGCGTCTTGCCAAGTCCGGTGGCAGCTTCGATGGCGACCACCCATCCATGTCCCTGTTGCAGCGCCTCACGGGCAGCGCTTCTCACACGACGCACGATCCGCGCCCGATGTGACACCGCACCGCCACGCAGCAGTCGATCGGCCCGCACGCGCTGCGATACATCGCTCGACCCATCGGCGACCAAGCTCGCGAGCACCTCACCGGCGGCGCCCGCGCTGGCGAAGCGGTCGTTCGGGTCAGGCGCGAGCAAGCGCATGATGAAATCCGACAGCCCGGCGGGTAGGCCAGGAACAAAATCTGCCGGGGGGGTCGGTCGTTCGCGCAGACGCTGGGCAACATCCTCGAGCTGCGTCGCGAAGGTATCGCCGACGAGGCCTTCGTAGAGCAGAACGCCGAGCGAGTAGAGGTCGGCGCGACCGTCGAGCGCCTCGCGACGTGCGACTTCTGGCGCCATATAAACGATGGTTCCGCTCGGGCGCGCGCTCGCCCCGATCGGCGCGAGCAAGCCGAGATCGATGAGTCGCACGAGCACGGCACTTCCCTCACCGAGCGTCATGAGGTTTCCCGGCTTGACGTCGCGATGGACCCAACCCCTGGCATGCAGGGTGGTCAGGGCATCGAGCACCTGGGCCGCAACCGCCACGAGAACGCGGGGGTCGGCGCGCGCCTCCAGCTCGGAAAACGGCACGCCGCGAACGAGCTCCATGGTGTAGTAGGGCAATCCGAGGCTCGTCTCCCCAAAGTCGTAGACGCGCACAATGTTGGGGTGCCGCAGCTCCGCGAACCTCTGGTACTCCTGACGCATGCGACGTCGTTGTCTGCTGCCGTGCGCAATCTTCAGCGCGCGCTGCGCGTCCCCCAGGGTGTCGTACACTTCGAAGACGCGCGCCGCACTGCCCTGGCCGAGCTCACGAATTGGGCGAAATCGAGGGTCGAGGCCGAGTGATGCGAATGCTTGTGTTAGCTCAGACATGGCGACGTCAACCACCCGTCGTCAGCGGCCACACGCGTGGCACAACGAGCAGCGTCACCATCATGACCCACAAGCCGAGTACCACCCCAACGCGGGCAAAATCACTGAAGCGATAGCCGCCCGGTCCATAGACCATCAAATTCGTCTGGTAGCCGATGGGTGTCACAAAGCTCGTGCTCGCAGCGATGGCTACCGTAACGGCGAACGCTCTCGGGTCGAGCGATGCATGCGCCGCGGCGCTGACTGCCAGGGGGAACATGATTGCCGCGGCCGCAACGTTCGTGACGAATTCAGTCAAGAGCCATGTCAGTGCGAACACCAGTGCCAGGAGAGTGAGCGGACTCGCGGCGCGTACGATTCCGAGGGTGTGCCCCGCAAGCGCCGCCGCGGCACCGCTGTCTTCGAGGGCCCGCCCGAGACCGATGGCGCTGCCGACGACGAGCAAGAGGGGGACATCGAGCGCCCGTCGCGCTTCACTCCCATCGAGCACGCCGACCAAGAGCATCGCGCCGATGGCCGCAAGCGCTCCAGCGACGAGCGGCACCGACCCGGTGGCGACGAGCAGCACCATCAGCGCGACGATGAGCAGCGCCCAAGCGACCTTTCGCGGCCGCGGCGGGGCGTCCGCGTGTAGCCGCGACACCAGGGAAAAATCGGCGTGGTCGCCGTAGCGCTCGCCGAATCGCTCGGTTGCCTCGAGCATCAGCGTGTCACCACCGCGAAGCACGACCTCGCCGAGCTTTCGCGGCAGTCGATGTGCCGCCCGGTGCACTGCTAGCACCGCCGCGTCGTAGCGTCGACGAAAGCCCGCCGTCTTGATCGTCCGACCCACCAGGGGCGACATCGCCGAAACCACCACCTCGTAGATGCGATCATGGCGATCAGTAC
>CAYHNK010000444.1:0-3200 GCA_964357695.1 uncultured Bdellovibrionales bacterium
CAGCGACACGGCGGCTTCGAGCGCCGCTTCACCCTGCGGCAACGGCACGGCGAGATAGTCGCGAATGTGCCCCATTTCGCGAATGTAATCGTCGCGAAATAGCTTGCGCATGTAAGCCGACAGGGTCGTCTCGTTCATCGAGCGTGACTCGATGGCGAGATAGCGGCGCAAATCCTTGGCGAGGGCCTCGGCGTCGGCATAGCGCTCCTCGGGCTCACGCATGAGCGCGCGCTTGACGACGCGCACGAGCTCACGCGGCGCCTCGGGAGCGAGCTCCTCGGGCGGGCGATACTGACAGCGCACGATGCGTTGCAGCGTCGAGAAATCGCTCGACCCTTTGAACGGCAGCTCCCCGGCGAGCAGCTCGTAGAGCACGACGCCCAGGGCGAAAAGATCCGTGCGCGGATCGACTGCCTTGCCACTCGCCTGCTCGGGCGCCATGTAGGCGAACTTGCCCTTGAGCACGCCGACCTGGGTACGCGCCAAACGATCTTTGGCCTTGGCGATGCCGAAGTCGATGAGCTTGGGCACTCCCTCGTACGAGATGAGGATATTTTGCGGACTGATGTCGCGATGGACGATACCCTCGAGCTCGCCGGGGCTCGCCTCGCGCGTGTGGGCATAATGCAAGGCTTCGGCAATCTTGAGCAGCACGAACGCGACGATGCGCGGGGCGACGCGCTCCCCGCGCTGCACGGCGCGTCGATGCAACGCCCGCAGGTCCTTGCCGTGGATAAACTCCATCGCCAGGTAGACCTCGTCGTCGTGCTGGCCCTGCTCGTAGAGACGACAGATGTTGCCGTGGCGTAGCTTGCCCGCGATGCGCGCCTCATCGAGAAACATTTTCACGAAGGTGGTGTCACCGGCGAGCTCGGTGCGCATGCGCTTGACCGCGAGGAGGGGGTCGGCAAGTCCCGAGCCCAGTCGCTTGCCAAGAAACACCTCCGCCATGCCGCCGCGGTTGAGGCGTCCGACCAGAAAGTAGTTGCCGTAAACGATGCCTCGGCTCACGTCGGCTCAAAATACTTGATTGGGCAATATGCGCAAGCTAACGTTGCTCGGTCCGAGTCGGTAGGCCACAAAAGCGCGTGCTCTCGGCGCGACGGTCGCAGGATGATTGTCCAGTGCACGAGCTGCGGTACCCGCTTTCGCTTGGACGATGACAAGATCGGCCCCGACGGCGCGCGCGTCAGATGCTCGCGCTGCCAGACGAGCTTCAACGTCCCGGCCAACGCACCGCCGTCGAATGTTCTGACCTCTGGGGATGCTTCCTTCGAGCATGGCAGCGAGACCCGTGTCGCCCGGGTACCCGAGGCCGTGCGCCGCACGGCGCCGCCGGCACCGGCGATGACGCTTGAGCAGGCCGATGAGAGCAGCGACGATCTGCCGCTGGCCGACGATGATTTCGTGCAAGAGGTCGAAGAGGGCGGCAGCCTGAATCTCGACGGCACCTTCGAAGCGCCCGCCCCGGCGCCGCCGGCTGCGGATGCACCCATCGCCCCGCCCATGGCGGCCACGCTGGACGTCGAAACGACGGTGGGCGCCGCGAGACGGGCGACGCGGCGGCCAACACACGCGCCCGGGACCGCCCCTCGCCTCACGGGAGCTGGGCGCGCGGTCACACGCCCCGTCGTACTGCCCCGGCGGCGACGCCTGCCCGGCGTGGGACTGCTCGTGCTGCTGGGTATCGTCGCCAGCGCGCTCTACTGGCTGCGTGGCGGGCCGAGCCCGCGCACCCTACCGGGTTGGCAGTGGTTAACGACACCGGAGGACCGCACGCCGACCGCCGAGCGCCTTGCGTATCGCCAAGTGGTCCCTTCGACCATGCGCTCGCTCCTCTACCCGGCCGCCGACGGCCGCTGGCTGCTGGTGTTTGTCGGTGAGGTCGAAAATCGCGGCGAGGTCGCTGAGGAGGCCATCGATGTCGTCGTGGAGGTGGCCGACCCGAGCGGTCGCACGTTAGCGAGCGGCCGCGCGCCGCTCGGCGTCAGTCTCGGCCCCACGCAGTTAACCCAGGTGCGTGATGTCGACAGCCTGCGGCAGATCTACGACGCCAGAATCGCCGAGCTCCATCTCGCCTCGCGCGTCGCCCCGGGCGGGAAGAGCCGTTACACCGCCGTCATCGTACAGCCGCCGAGCAACTTGCGGGCGCTCATCCATCGCGTGCGGCTCGTGCAGGGCACGCCACGTGTCCTTGCGCCGCCCGAGCCACAGCCGACAGACGAAGCGACGGACGAAGCGGCGTCACGCTTGGGCAAGGCCAAACGCAAAGGCAAGCTCAAGGGCAAGCTGAAAGCGCGGCCGCGCAAGGGCGCCCTGGTGCCCGACGCGTCGTAGGAAATTCTCGTGAGCGTCAACGCGGACGGCGCAGGCGCGTCAGCACGCGGCCGAGCGCGTCACCGAGGCGACCGAGCCTCGCCGCGGTGAGCACCGTGACCACGATGAGTGCGAACAGGACCAGCTCGCCGGAGCTCAGCACCAAGGCATCCACGGCGGAGCTTAGACGTCAAAGCCAATCTTGAACGAGTGGCTGACGAGCTGCTTGTTGGCAAAGTCCATGATCGTCCAGTCGGCCTCGTAGCTCAGCTCAACCATGGCGATGTTGAGGCGTAGGCCGGCAAAAAATCGCGGGAAGAAGTTGTCTTGCCAGTCGATGGTCGGAAAGTTGTACAGCGACCCGGAGTCGCCGCCGTGCTGGTCGCTCGACGAGTCGACGACCGAGTAGGGCGTCTCGTCGAGAATGGCCGAATTGACGTGCGCGAACATGCGCCCGTAGCCGGCGAACGGCGTCGCCTGCAACATGCCGCCAATGCCAAAGGGCAACGAGGTCATGATGTCGGCCTCACCGGTCACCATGTCGAGGTCGCTCGAGCCAAACAGACGGCCGACCGCCGCGCGCGCCGACAAGGCCGGCACCCAGCGGAAGAACGACTCGTAGATGGCGATCTTGCCCTCGGCCGCGATCATGTACATTTCGCTAAAGGACAGGTACGTCGCCGAGACGCCAATCTCGCTCGAGAGAGGCAGCCCCTTGCGCAAGTGCAAGGTCGGCGTCCACAGCATGTCCGGCACCTGGCGCGCACCATGGCTCGGCAGAACGCCTTCGAGCACCGGGCTGCCGGGCTGACCCTGCCAGTACGGCGCCTGTTGATGAATGTCGGTGAGCGTGTTGGTGAACGAGAACTCAAAGCCGCTAATGC
>CAYHNK010000445.1:0-3172 GCA_964357695.1 uncultured Bdellovibrionales bacterium
CACGCAGAGTCGGTGGCGCAGCCGCGCGTTTGGGTTCATGCTGTGCACGCGCGTCTGCGTTGCCCACGGCTGCGGCACCGCGTCGAATGGCGTCGCGCCGCACTGTGGCGATGGCATCGTCCCGGGGTTCGGCAACTGCGACGACAGCAACACCACGAACGGCGATGGTTGCAGCAGCCAGTGTGCTGTCGAGTCGGGCTGGCGGTGCGAGGGCTCGCCGAGCGTGTGCCGTCTGTGTGATGCGTCCTGCAACCCCCTGTGCGGCAACGGCGAGCTCGACGACTCGGAGACCTGTGATGATGGCAACGTGGTCGTAGGCGATGGCTGCGACGCCCTCTGTCAGACCGAGGCCGCGCCGGATTTTTGCACGGCCAACCCCGGCTATTGTGTCAATTGTGGCGACGGTAATCTCGACGCGCCGGAGGAGTGCGACGACGGCAACGAGGTAGCCGGTGATGGCTGCTCGGTCGATTGTCGTAACGAGTGTCCCGAAGGCTACTACGACGCCGCCATCGACTTGTGTTGGGAGAATCCTCAGGGCGCTGCCAACGGTGTGCAAGTCGCGGCGCAAACCTACTGTGCCGCGCTCGCCTCAACCTCTGGCAAGGCCTGGCGCGTGCCTCAGATAAGCGACCTGCGCTCCTTGGTGCGCAGCTGTGCGACGAGCGCGCTCGGCGGTGCCTGTCCCATCGACGACGTCAGCGATAGCGGCGACTCGGTGCCATCATGCAACGGTTGTGTCACCAATGCGGGTCCGGGCGTCGGTGGCTGCTACTGGCCGTCGGAGATGGGCGCTTGTGCCGACAACCTCTGGTCGGCCTCCGTGATCACCGACCAGACGACTTACGTTTGGGTGGTGCGTTTTAGCGACGCGCTGATTGCGCCCGCGTCCACCACGTATGACAACGACGCGCGTTGTGTGCGCGACGGACCGTAGCGCCCCGGGATCCTGGTCGACGACTCACGCGGCCTGCTTCTCGCGCCACACGAACACACACAAGAACAGGCCGATGAGCGCGCAGGCGATCCAGAATGAGAACGCTCCTGACCAGCCGAAGCGATCAATCGCGTAGCCGGTACCGACTCCCGACAACGACGCACCGACGTAAGCCAAGATACCAACAAGTCCCGCCGCCGCCGAAGCGACTTTAGCCGAGCCGCCCGCGTCCACCGCGCCAACGCCGCCGAGGATCGACTGCGGCCCTTCGATGAAGAAGCCGATGGCCGCGAGGAACGCGAGGTCGAGCCAGCGATGGCCCGGGCCCAGTTGGTCGAAGCCGACCATGGCGGCGATGAGAAACACCAGCGACAGGGCGTTCACCGCCCGGTAGCGGGCCTTGAAGACGACGTCGGCGATGAATCCCGAGGCGAGCACGCCGACGACGCCGAACAGCGGCATGACGCCCGCACGAAAGGCGGCCTCGACCGGCGTATAGCCTTTGGTCTCGACGAGGAACTTCGCGGTCCAGTCGAGGGTGCCGTAGCGGATGACGTAGACGAAGAGATCGATGAGACCGACGACCCAGGCGGTGCGATTGCCGAGCACGTAGCGAAAAAAGAGCGCGCGATAGCTCTCTTGGTCGCCGGCCTTGCCGTTCTCGAAGGCCTCTTGCGAAGCAAAGCCCTTGGACTCAGGGGTGTCACCGAGCACGAAGAGCAAGACGATGCCGGTGACGATAGACAGCACCGCCGGCACGTAGAACACCGTGCGCCAGGTGCCCCAGCTAAGCAGCCACGCGGACAAAGCCATGATCATGGCGGTGCCGGCCTGGTGCGAGCAGGTCCAAAAGGCCCAGCGCGTGGCCTTGCCTTTCGCCGGGTACCACAGGGTCATGCCGCGCGCGATGGGTGGAAAGCCCATCGACTGAAACCAACCATTGAGGCCCCAAACGATGGCCAGCAGCCAGATGGTGCCAACCGACGAGAAGAGCAGATTGAGCAGGCCGGAGATGATGAGGCCGGTGGCCATAAAGCGTCGAATGTTCGCGCGATCGGCCATGATGCCGTTGAGGAACTTGCCAAGACCGTAGGTGACGTACAGCGCCGTGCCGATGAGCCCGAGCTGCACGTTGGCGTAGCCGAGGTCGGTGGCCATCACTGGCAAGGCGGCCGAGATGTTCTTGCGGCAGAAGTACAGGATCGCGTAGCCGAAGAAAAAGCCAGCGAACATGCGCCAGCGCCAGTGCATGAGTATACGCCGCGCCTCGTCCGAGCGCTCGCGCAGTGGCAGCGCCGGCTCGGGGCGATAGAAGTCGGCAAGACTTCGCCGGGGCGACCAGCGCGGGGGCAACGCGGCGACGGCGGCGGGGGCTGAGAGCTCGCTCATCTCGGCATCGTCTCTCATCTTCATTCGGTGCGTGCAAGTATCTGCATAGGGAGTACAATGGGACGATCACCGTGAGAGAGGTCGGCCATGCTCGTCAAGGGAACCGCGCTGCACGCCAATCGAAAGTTCGTGCTGGCTCGCTTTGGGGAGGAGGGCCTCGATCGCTGGTTCGCGGCTTTACCCAAAGCGTCTCAGAGCATCCTCAACGGCGTCATTCTCGAGACCGCGTGGTATCCGGTGGTCGAGGGGCTGATCGCGCCGACGCGTGCGGTAGCGGAGCTTTTCTTTGCGGGCGATATCAACGCCGGGGCGATGGAGGTCGGGCGCTTTAGCGCGGAGCACGGCTTGCGCGGCATCTACCGCATCTTCGTCAAAATTGCGCCGCCGACCGTGGTCATCGATCGCGGTACTCGCATCATCAAGACCTACTACGATCCCATCGAGATGGAGATCGCGGAGCTGACGAAGAACGCCTTCACGCTGCGCTTCTCCAAGATGGATGCGCCAAGCTCGGTCATCGATCACCGCATCGCCGGGTGGATCCAACGCGCCTTGCAGATTTGCGGGACGCAAGATCTAGTCACCGAGGTCGTCCGCTCGGCCCACGACGTGCAAGGTAGTACGGAAATCGCCGGCCATTGGTCGTAGAGGTCGCTACGTCGGCCGCTCCATGCGCCCATCGGCGTGCCGGGCAAAACGACCTTCCTCGCGCGCTCAAGGCTTCGCATTCAGATCCGCCATGAGATCGGCGATATCGTTCGATGCCTGCTCAGCCGTAGACGAACCGTGCCGCGAGATTGCCGACGGCGGCCGTCATGCGGCCCGAGGTTTCGACGCCACAACAAA
>CAYHNK010000446.1:0-3169 GCA_964357695.1 uncultured Bdellovibrionales bacterium
ATCACGGAATCTGTTGTCGAGATGCCTGCGCTACTGTACCGTGATGCGAAACGTCAGCGTCGTTCGGCCGCACGTGCGATCGGTCGCCACAACGGTGACGTCGTGGGACCCTACCTGGTCGGCGCGAGCCTTCCACTTGATAAGAGAACGGCCGCGGCCGTACGCCGATTGAAACACAGCGCCTTGCGGCAGGTTCTCGACGTTGACCGTGACACTCACTCCCATGTCGTCATGCGCCTGGAATATGACCTTCAGCTCCTGTCCCACCGTGGCCGTCTGAGCGGGGATGGGATCGATCTGTGGCGGCGCGTCTGTAGCGGGCGCCGGATACGTCTGACTCGGTAGCTCCGCGAGATTCCAGCGTACGATCTCGAAGCTCGTGGAACGATGGACGAGGGAGTAGAAGTTGCCGTCGGCGCCGATGAGCGCGCCGCCGTACTCGACAACGACATCTCGGCGCCCATCGGCATCAGGCCCCTCCACCCCCGGCGCAGGGCCACCCGTGTATTCGCTGCGAGGCAATTGCCACAGGGTCAGCGTCCGGGTGGTGAGTGGCACCTTGCCAACCTTACTGCCGGACAAAGCCAAGAGCTGCGCCCCTTGGATGGTCCAAACTGCACCCCTGAGGGCCAGCGGGAAGATGTAGCAGCCAGAGACGGTCTGTAGCTTGACGCCCGTCGTTACGCTTGTGTCACGAACGCCTAGCTCACGCGGCATTTCCTCCCCTATCGACAAGCGCACCAGTGACCTGTCGGTTCGCTCGTACACTGTGCGATTCTGCGACGTCTGCACGAACAGAAGACTCCCGTCTGCGAGCTCGCCGACGGGGTCTCCGATCACTCCATCGCGATGTGCAAGAACGGCGCCTTGCGGTGAGTAACGCCTCAGGACCCGCTGCTCGCCCTGCCATACAACCAGTACTTCACCGTCAGCAATCGCTTTAGCGCCTTCCAGAGTGAAACCCGCGGGCGCCGGTGGCAGCGCCTCGATGGGCATCGACGCCCCGACGGCAAGAAGCAGCGCGCGATTGTGCACGGCGTCGCCAACAACAACATTTCCTTGCGGGCCCACATCGAAGAACGGCCACTGGTCGTAGTCCGCAACGTCGCCCTGAACGAAACCCAAGTCCCCAGGATCGTCGCCGATCCCAAAGGCGTGCAGCAGTGTGAAACTCTGCGCGTAAGCCGCGGGTGGGCCACCCACGCCGAGTGTTGCCAGTATCACGGCTACGTTTCGAAATGGACTTCGCGTCAACTCTCCTACCATAGGACCTCCCGTGCAGCGACCGTCGGCTGCCAGCTGCTCTTGTGGAGCTCACGAATGATCGCCTTGCGACCGAATTTCCACCTGCCATCTGCCGCCATGTACGTGTCCATGCCGAAGGCCTCGATCGACAAGGCCTTTAGGCGCTGCTGGGCACCGGTCTTGCCCCCGGGCAGCTTCACAGAAACCGAGACAACACCCTCGCTGTCTGCGTACGCGGTCACGACATGGCCACCCTTGATGAGCACATCGCCCCGATCGACACTCGACCAGTTTTCTTCGCGCGCCTTCGCCGGCACCCAATCGCCAATCGCATCCTCGTCGTTCGACGACACCACAGCCCAGTAGCCCGAGCGACGAGACAGATACACGCTGTCGTAGGAGCCCAGCGTGCCATCATCATCGCGTAGCTCCAGCGGATACACACCGTGGGCAATCCCTTGAACGCTGCCCCAGCGCCGCTCGAGGTCGGGCCGAAGGTCAGTCGCCAACTGTGGGAACGCGGGATCCACCCACGCCGTCAAGTCAACCGGCAACACTTCGGTGCTCATATCGGGCGATGGTGACGCAAGCGCGCGAACAACGCCCACATTCGACGAAACCTCGATGATTCCACTGCAGTCGATGCCCGCCCAGCGCGCGGGTGCATACAGCGCGTTGCCTTGATCCTTCCACGTTTGCCGCTCTGTTTGGTACAGACCAGGGTACCGCACGCCAAGTTGTGTCAGCTCGTCCATCTCCGCCGTGGTAGCCTGCCCTCTTCCAGGAGGAACCCGGTCGGTCACAGTCGGGTTGAATACGTTATTCTGTATCGCGGGCGACAGTGCGCTCCAGATCGAGCTGGCGCGCAACGCGTCCGCGGCGTACGTCGAGAGCTGCGTACAGCCAAAACAATACGATACACCTTTGCGCTGGTCATTGAGGCGATACAACAATTGGTCCAACGCCGCGCCATTGACCGGCGCTGCGGAACTTCCTGGCGTTGTTGTGCTGACCACTAGACCTGGCGTGCCGTGTTTGAACGGTCGCGAGCGCCAAGTCGCGATATCCGGATCGTGCACGTAGCTCTCCGCTGCCCGGATCTTGCCCTCGATGAAGCGCACGACGATGTTCTCATAGATTTCGAAGAGACCGGCATTGAGACCCTTGCCGTCCGACTCGCCGCAACCGCCGTCTATCTGGAATTCCGCCGTCGTCTGGCCGAAGCACATGTGCGCGTCATTGTACTTGCCGCCGACGTCGCGAATGAGCAGGTAGGCGTCGACGATGCCGTCCTGAGCCGTGGTGTCATCAACGCCATACTCCGCCTGCAACTGCTTCACCGCGGCGCCTGTCGCAGTGCCAAGCCCGAAATACTGACGGAAAAGGAAGATGGCATCTTGCGTCGCCTCACCAAAGTAGCCGTCCTCCGCAAGGCCGTTGGTACTGTTCAGCCGATGGTAAAGCGCCATCGCCGCCGAATTGCGCGGCACCACTTGATTCAGCATTACCTGGATGGAGTCCATGCGACGTTGGCTCGGTTTCGCAAAGTAGTGGGCCGTGCTCTGCTGACCCGAAATCATCGCGGAAGGCAGCGTGACCGGAGGGGTGACGCCGATCTGCGACGCGCGCAGCGCCTCGTGCTTCGTCTCGGGAGTGTAAGTGAACACCGCAGTACCATCGAGAGCATCCTGTACGCTCACAGTCGAGTTCGCACGGACCGCGATCTCTGCCACGGTGGTGAGCGGCGGCGAGCCGTCGCCTTGCAAGGTGAACGTCGCAATCACCTTCTTGTTCGGTACGAGCATCGGGTCCAGCAATGAAAACTCCGCCGTACCACCGATCGTCACTGAGCTGTCCGGGCCCGCCGTCGTGCCTTCGATGGGGCTACCCCACGACGTCTCCCGCCACTCGCCCCTCTCGGCGT
>CAYHNK010000447.1:0-3159 GCA_964357695.1 uncultured Bdellovibrionales bacterium
GTCCGCGATGGTGAAAGGAACATCCAGCATGCGGGCGAGCGTCTGCGCGAGCAGCGTCTTGCCGGTGCCCGTAGGGCCGACGAGCAACACGTTCGACTTGTGCAGCTCGACGCCGTCTTCCTTCTCGTTAAGGCGGTTATCGATGCGCTTGTAATGGTTGTAGACCGCGACCGCGAGGATCTTCTTCGCGCGGGTTTGGCCAATCACATAGTCGTCGAGGTATTCGGCAATCTCGTGGGGCGTTGGCAACCGTTTCGGGCTGCGCTCGGTGGTCTCGCGCTCGGCCTCTTCATCGATGATGTCGGTGCACAAGCGAATGCACTCGTCGCAGATGTAGACCGTAGGCCCCGCAATGAGCTTACGCACCTCCCGCTGGCTCTTGCCGCAGAAGGAGCACGTCAGCTGACCACCCTGCAAATCCTTGCGAGCCACCCTGCCTCCTCAGGCTAACGACGTGATGTCGATCCTAATCCACCCATACATCCCTGAAGATAGCCGCAAGCGCGCGGGCGCGCCAGTTGTCTTCATCTCGCGCCAGCTTGACACTCCCCTGCGTGCTTCCCTACAGTTCGCGCCGGAGTCTCACGATGACGCTCGATGTGCGCGCACGAACCATTTTGCAGGCGGTCGTCGAGACCTATCTCGAGGACGCCGTGCCGGTCAGCTCCGGCGCCGTGCTGCGTCGTCAGCGGGGTCTCGAGATGTCATCGGCCACCGTGCGCACGGTGATGGCCCAGCTCGAAGAGACAGGCTACCTCTACCAGCCGCACACGAGCGCCGGCCGGGTACCGACCGAGATCGGTTGGCGCGTATATCTCGACGGGCTCATGAGCCCGCGGCTGCGCCCCTGGGACCGGACCCGCTTGGAGGCTGTCGCGGCGCAAACGGGCACTGAAGGCCTGGCGTTGCAGCTCGGCGAGAGTCTTGCTGGCCTATCGCGCCAGCTCGCGGTGGTGGCCGTCCCGAGGTTTCTCGGCACGCGTCTGCGCGAGGTGGGGCTCGTGCGCTGCGATGCCGGCCGCATCCTTGCCTATTTCGTTTCACCGAGCGGGCTCGTGCAACAAAAGCTCGTCGAGCTCGACATCGATATTTCCGCCGACGAGCTTGGCCACATCCAAAACGTGCTGAACGCGCGTCTGGCGGGGCGCACGCTACAAGAGCTGCGACTTCTCGTGCAACAGGAGATCGACGGCGACTACGAGCATCGCGACGAGCTCGAGCGACGGGCGTTCGCTATTGCGGCACGGCTGTTGCCAGAGACGGCGTTCGACGTGGTCGTCGTCGGCGCATCACATCTGCTCGAGCAACCGGAATTTGCAGACGTCGGCAAGCTGCACGCGGTATTGCGGGCCATCGAAGAGAAGCACACCGTGCTCAAGCTCATCGAGAAGGTGCTCGACGGCTCCGGCGTCAAGGTGATTCTGAGCTCGGAGCATCACGTCGAGGAGCTCTCGGAGCTGTCGCTCGTCGGCAGCGCCTGGAGCGGTACCGCTGGATCGACTGCCGCCATCAGCCTGCTCGGCCCTTCTCGCATGGACTACGAGCGCCTGATACCACTCGTTGGTTTTGCGACTGAGCTCGTCGGCCGTCGTTGGGAGCGCCTCTAATTATGCCGAGCACCAAGCACAACTCTCGCGAGCTCGAACAGGCCATGGCCGAGGCGCTCGAATCGGTGGAGCAACGCGTGCGCGGCGCCGAGGGCGACCAACAAGACGCCGAAGAGGCTGCCGCGCCCGATGAGGCCGGGGCCGAAGGCGAGGCCGAAGACGAAGCGCAGGGGCCCAGCGATGAGCAGCGCATCGCGGAGCTCAAAGATCAGCTCCTGCGCCTTGCCGCCGACTTTGACAACTATCGCAAGCGCACACGCCGCGAGCTCGATGCGGCGCTGCGAACGGGCAGCGAGCGTCTCGCCGTCGAGCTGCTACCGGCACTCGACAATCTCACGCGTGCATTGTCCCACGTGGAGCAACAAGACGACGCGCTCACCCAGGGCGTCCGCATGGTCGCACGACAATTCTCCGAGGCGTTGCGGGCGCACGAAATTGTCGCCTTCGACAGCCTCGGCGAGACCTTCGATCCGCAGTGGCATGAGGCCACGAGTCAGGTCGTCACGGCTGAGCATCGACCGGGGACGGTGGTGGCCGAGATCAGCCAGGGCTATCGTGCCGGCGACCGACTGTTGCGCCCGGCGCAGGTGGTCGTGGCGATGGCTGGTGCTGTGGCTGACGAGCAAGAAAGCACGGCCGAAGAATAGGGGGGCGCGTGTCGGGCTTCGCGGCGGCGCCCCGGCAGACGTTCGATGTCGAAAATCATTGGCATAGATCTGGGGACGACGAACTCCTGTGCTGCCGCCATGGAAGGCGGCAAGCCGATCGTCATCCCCAACAACGAAGGCACACGCACCACGCCTTCGATTGTCGGCTTTGCCGACAACGGTGATCGCCTCGTCGGCCAAGTGGCCAAACGCCAAGCCATCACCAATCCCGAGAACACCGTGTTCGCGGTCAAGCGCTTCATTGGCCGACCCTTTGACTCGGAGGAAGTGCGCATCGATATCGAGCGCGCACCGTATCGCATCGTGCCTTCCGAGCGCGGCGACGCGTGGATCGAGGTGCGTGGCCATCGCTACGCCCCGGCGGAAGTCTCGGCGCTCGTGCTGACCAAGATGCGCGAGATCTCCGAGGACTACCTCGGCGAGAAGATCGACCGCGCCGTCATCACCGTCCCGGCGTACTTCAACGACAGTCAGCGGCAGGCCACCCGCGACGCGGGCCGTATCGCCGGACTCAACATCGAGCGCATCATCAATGAGCCCACTGCGGCGGCGCTCGCCTACGGCCTCGACAAGCAGGGCGACCGCAAGATCGCCGTGTACGATCTCGGTGGCGGTACGTTTGACATCTCCATCCTCGAGCTTTCCTCGGGCGTCTTCTCGGTGCGCTCGACCAACGGCGATACGCACTTGGGCGGCGAGGACTTTGACCACCGGTTGATGGGCTTTCTTGCCGATGAGTTTCGCGCCGAGACCGGCATCGACCTGCACGGCGACCGCATGGCCTTACAGCGCCTCAAGGACGCGGCAGAAAAAGCCAAGCACGAGCTGTCGAGCGCGCTCGATACGGAAATCAACCTGCCGTTCATCGCGGCGAACGCCACGGG
>CAYHNK010000448.1:0-3151 GCA_964357695.1 uncultured Bdellovibrionales bacterium
TCCGGTTTGAGGCGCACGGCCTCCTCGTACTGCACGCGTGCCTCATCGAGCTTGCCGAGCGTGTGATAGACAAAACCCAGGGCGTTGCGGGCAACGGGAAAGTGGGGGTCGAGCTCCACGGCAGCGAGCAGCTCGCGCAGCGCACCGCGCTCATCACCCCGATTGAGCGAGGCGACGGCGATGTCGTAGTGCAGCCGCGCGTTGGCGCGGTCCTTGTCGCTCACGGTCGGGGCGCAGGCCCAGCTCACCATGAGGGCGGCGAGGGCGGCTGCGCACACACGCCGCCCATTCCAGTCACACGCGGCCATCCGGTCCCCTCTCGGCGCTATTGTACGTTGAGCACGTACTCGTCTTGAAAGTTCTTGGTCTCGAGCGCGGTGCGCTTATAGTCGACGGCTTTGCGCGTGATCATGACGTTGCGGCCGTTCTCGTCGCCTTCACCGACCACCACGCGAAAGTAGTGCTGCGGTGACGAGGAACGCCGCGCTGTGCCGAGATCTTTTTTGGCGATGAACGTCAGCTTATTGGGCCCTGCTTTGAGGTATTTCGTCAGCTCCATCACCACGTGCTCCTCCATGTCGAGGTAGCGACGCACCCACTTGCCGCCGACGTACAGATCGATGTCGTACTGCGTCATCCCCGGCGCCGCCTTCTCCGTAACGAGAAAATAGCGTCGCGTGGGCGCCGCGCCCGCATCGGCTGTTGCGGTGACGGGTGCCGCAACGGGCGTCGAGGCCGCATGCTGCGTGGTGATGTGGATGTCGCCCTGCGCATCGATGACCACGGTGCAGTTCTCAAAGCGCTTGTCGAGCACGCCGTCGACGTTGACGCCGTTGAGATACACCGAGCCCGCCCTCGCTGCCGGGGAGAAGAGAAGCACCAAAGAAACGATGAGCGCACGTCTCATGCCGCGCAGGCTAATGGTCCGCCTCGCGCGGTGTCAAGCTTGTGGCTGGCCGCTGTAATAGGCACACCGTCACCCCTCGCCGAGATGGCCCTTGGGTGACGTCATGCGGTCGAACGCAGGAAAGATCTTGCGGCGCCCATCGGCGCGATACGCCCGCCCGGTGAACGACTCCTCGAGCACCTGCGCGCGCACCTCGGCGGGGAAGTACTCGGGATGCGGTCCCGTCTCGACGGCGGCAAGAAACTCGGCGAGCGGCTCCCAGCGCAGCTGCATCTCCGCGAGTGCCTTGCCAGCAAAGAGGTCGGCACGCGTCTCCTCTTCGCGACAGATGGCCGTGAGCTCGGAACGCGTCAGTTGTCGCTGCGCGCGGTAACCGCCCCAGCGCTTGGGTCGATGCCCGATCTCGTGCGCGAGCGCACCGACGAGTACCTCCGGCCGCTCGGCGAATGCGGCGACAAAGGCCTCCCCCATGTAGATCGTGCCCTGCTCGTCGATCATGGCGATGGTGCCGTCGGCGAGCTCGATACGGTAGTCGTCTTCCTCATCACCTGCCATCACCGCCAGCTTCTTGCGGTACTTGTTCAGGAGGCGCAGCGATTCGACGAGGGCGGGGAACTGGGCCGGGTCGAGCACCGCGGGCTTGGGTCGACCAAATAGCGCCTGCTGTACCTGCTCACCCACCGTGCGTGTCTCGGCAACCTTGCCGCTTGGCCACTGCGGGCCAAACGGGTTGAGCTGCGTCGAGATGTTGGCTTCGATACGTCGCGACATGGTGATTCGCCCTAGTGTAACGCCTGCGGCTGTCTTTGCCAGGGGTCGCCGGCACGAAATTTGGGCCCGTTCCTGGCTCGCGCTACCATGGCTTCCATGTGGCTCGTGCTTGCCATGGTCTTCGCTACCGCAACGCCGACACTGCCGATCGTGGCGATCGACGCCGGCCACGGCGGGATCCAAGGTGGCGCCGTCGGCGTTTGTGGCGTCGTCGAAAAGGACGTGACCCTCGGCACCGCGCGTGAGCTCGCCGCCCTGCTCGAGGCGACGGGCCTCGTTGTGCCCTATCTCACGCGCGCGACGGACGAGACCGTGTCGCTTGAGGCGCGGGCGTTGCGCGCCAATCGCGCGGGAGCCACCTTGTTCGTGTCGGTCCATGCCAATGCCTCGATCGACGAGGAATCGCGCGGCATCGAAACCTACTTTCTGTCGCTGCGCGCCGCCAATCGCCGCACGCAAGCGGTGGTCGACCGCGAGAACGAGGGTCGCCACTGGGAGCCCAGGGCCGTCCACAACCCAGTGACGCAGATCCTCGACCAGTTGGCGCTCAACGCGGCCGATCGCGAAAGCCAACAGCTCGCCACACGGATGCAGCGTGCCCTGACGCAGGATCTGCACAGCGGCGGCCGCGGCGTCTTGCAGGCGCCGTTCATCGTCTTGCTCGAGTCCAAGATGGCGGCTGTGTTGATCGAGATCGGCTTTCTGACCAATCACGAGGAATGTCGTCTCCTGGGTGACACTGAGCATCAGCGCCGCGTCGCCCGCGTCGTCGCGAGCGGCATCCTCGCGCATCTGGCACACACTGCGGCCATCTCCCACCGTGCCCTTGCCGTCGCCGAGCCGAGCGCCTACAACTGACCCCCAACCATTCTTGAGAGCTGCTGCCACGCGGCGGCACGAGTGAGCCAAGATGCCACGCAGACGCTTTGACGAGCTACGCCCGATTCTCATTACGCCCCACTTCCTTGCCCACCCCGAGGGCTCGGCCCTCATCGCGTGCGGCGACACCAAGGTCCTGTGCACCGCGTCGGTTGAAGATCGCGTGCCCAACTGGATGACCGGCAAGGGGCGTGGGTGGATCACCGCCGAGTACGACATGTTGCCGCGCGCCACAACGACCCGCAACATGCGCGACTCTCACCGTGGCAAAGTCAGCGGGCGCACGCAGGAGATTAGTCGCCTCGTCGGTCGAGCCTTGCGCGGTGCTGTCGACTTCGCCGCGCTCGGTGAGCGCACCCTCACCATCGACTGCGATGTCTTGCAGGCTGACGGTGGCACGCGCACGGCGGCCATCACCGGGGGCTACGTCGCCCTGGCTCTCGCCATCAAGACGTTGCAGGCGTCGGGCAAGATCAAGACGAGCGCTTTGCGCGGACAAATCGCCGCCACCTCGGTCGGCATCATCGACGGCAGTCCGTTTCTCGATCTCGACTACAGCATGGACGCGCGTGCCGACGTCGACATGAACGTCGT
>CAYHNK010000449.1:0-3116 GCA_964357695.1 uncultured Bdellovibrionales bacterium
TCCGCGTCAAATCAAGGCCGCTGCGTGATCGCGGCACTCAAAAAGAACTGCGCCCTGGGGGGCAACCCCACGGCGTCCCGTGCCGACAATCAGAGTACGGATGTTTCGCCAAGGGATGGAGTCTTGAAATGAGCAGTCGCAAGATCCAATTCGAGAGCCGCGCGGACGCTGAACAGTACCGCACCTATGTGCGCGCCGCCGAGGCGTTAGGTCACGAGAGTCGCCAGACACCCCTTGGCAACAAACGTGCGGCATGGGAAGTGAAGCAGAACCTGGCGTGGAGTCTCGCGCAGGCCGCGGCGCTAGACGCGGACAACCTCACGGTCTCGGCTGCCGAGTGGCAGATCTTTTCGGACACGATCGCGAAGGTCCTCCCGAGGGGCGCGCGCGATGTGGCGTTGCTGCGCGACAATCGGCAGGGAGAGCTGCGCGAGGAATTCGGACAAGCGCGAAAAGCGTATGAGCTCCAGCACTGGCAAGCACGCATAGGCACGGCAGACGCGGCCGCCGATGCAGCGATGGAGCTTGGCAACCGCGGTGAGGGCGTGCAGTTGCGCATCGTCGCCTCCAACCTCACGAGCGGACCCGATCAGGCCTACATCGAGCATGGCGCGCGCATTCTCACCGCGCTCAAGCCCGACGTTGTGTTGATGCAGGAGCTCAACACCGGTGGCGAGAGCACCGAGCAATTCGTCAATCGCGTCTTTGGCCCTGGCTTTTTCTTCTTTCGGGGCATCGGCAAGATCCCCAACGGGATCGTTTCGCGCTACCCCATCGTCGAGGCCGGCGAGTGGGACGACTTCATCGTGCACGACCGCGAAGTCAGTTGGGCGCGCATCAATGTTCCGGGTGAGCGCGATCTGTGGGCCATCAGCGTGCACTTGAAGGCGGGCGGGGACAGTGCCCGCGATCGCGTGCGCGAGACCAATGACATCGTCACGCAGATCCGTGCCCGCATCCCCGAGGGCGACTACCTCGTCATGGGCGGCGACTTCAACACCAGCAATCGCACCGAGCAGGCCGTCAAGGCGCTCGCCTCCGTGTTCGACGTCGGAGCCCCGTTCCCCACCGACCAGGCGGGCAACGGCGACACGAACGCCAACCGCAACAAGCCCTACGACTGGGTGCTCGCCGACAAAGATCTCGCGCCCTTCGAAGTGTCGGTATCGCTCGGCGCCTCATGGAACGCACCGGGCCTCGTCTTTGATAGCCGCGCGTTCAAGACGCTCGACGATGTGCCGCCGGTGCAGAAGGGTGACTCCGGCGCCGCGAACATGCAGCACATGGCGGTCGTGCGTCAGTTCACGATCCCCGCCCCAAGCGCCAAGTAGCGCCTACCGCAGCCCCTGCGGCAGCACGCGCTTGCGGATACGGATGGCTTGCGGCGTCACCTCGACCATTTCACTGTCACGCAGCCACTCGAGACCCTTCTCCAGGGTCATCTGTCGCGGCGGCGCTAGAATGACATTCTCATCGCGACCCGCAGCGCGCACGTTGGTGAGTTTCTTCTCGCGGCAGACATTGACGTTGAGATCATTGCCGCGGCTGTGCTCGCCGACCACCATGCCCTCGTACACTTGCTGCCCAGACGGCACAAAGAGCACGCCGCGTGGCTGCAAGTTAAAAAGCGCGTACGGGGTGGTCACGCCAGCGCGATCGGAGACCAGGGCGCCGTTGGTGCGCTCGGCGATGGGGCCGCTCCACGCCATCCAGCCCTCGAACACGTGGTGCAGGATCACCGTGCCGCGCGTAGCGGTCAACATCTGCGACCGCAGGCCGAAGAGTCCGCGCGTCGGAATGAGGTAGGCAAGCCGCATGCGGCTACCTTCCTGACGCTGGTCGACCATCTGCCCTTTGCGGGCGCCGATGTTCTCACTGGCGATGCCGAGATATTCCATCGGCACGTCGACCACCAAGCGCTCGAGGGGCTCTTGCATGCCTTCGGGGCCGTCGCGCGTGACCACCTGCGGGTTGCGCACGCAAAGCTCAAAGCCCTCGCGCCGCATCGTCTCGATGAGCACCGCCAACTGCAGCTCGCCGCGCCCAAAGACGCGAAACTGATCGGGGGCGTCGCCAGGCTGCACGCGGATGCTGACGTTGGCGTAGGCCTCGCGCTCGAGTCGTTCACGCAAGTGCCGACTCGTGAGATAGACGCCCCCACTGCGGCCGGCGAGCGGGCCGTCGTTGACCTGAAAGACCATGGCCACCGTCGGCTCATCGACGTGGATCGGCGCCATGCGCATCTCGAGCGCCGGGTCGGTGAGCGTATCGCCGATGCCTACCCGCTCAATGCCCGCGACGGCGACGATGTCACCACTGCGCGCCTCTTCGACCGTCAGGCGCTCGACGCCGTGAAAACGATAGACGCCGCTGACGCGCACCGTGTGACTCTCGTCCGCTCGGTGTACGCGGATCTGGTGGCCTGCACGCACGCGCCCGGAGATGACGCGTCCGATGACCAGACGACCGACGTAGTCGTCATAGCTCAGTTGGTTGACCTGCATCGAGAAGGGGTCATCCGAGAGATCTTCGGGGGCGACGACGGTCTCGGTGATGGCACGTACGAGCGGCCGCAGGTCGGTGCCGGGCTCGGCGAGCGAAAACGTCGCTGTCCCGAGCTTGGCGTTGGTGTAGACCACCGGAAAATCGAGCTGTGCCTCGTCGGCGCCGAGATCGATGAACAGATCGTAGATCTCATCGAGCACCTCGGGCGCGCGAGCGTCGCTGCGATCGATCTTGTTGATGACGACGACCGTCTTGAGCTCGAGCTCGAGGGCCTTGCGCAAGACGAAGCGCGTCTGTGGCAAGGGGCCCTCGGCGGCATCGACGAGCAACAGGATGCCATCCACCATGCGCAGCGTGCGCTCGACCTCGCCGCCGAAATCGGCATGTCCCGGTGTGTCGACGAGCTGTAGCGTCACGTCGTCAAAACGTACCGAGGTGCTCTTAGCAAGAATGGTGATACCGCGCTCACGCTCCTGGTCGTTCGAGTCCATGATCCGATCCACCACGGCCTGATTGCTGCGAAAGACACCGCTCTGACGAAAGAGACAGTCGACCAGGGTCGTCTTGCCGTGGTCGACGTGGGCGACAATCGCCACGTTACGAAGGTCAGA
>CAYHNK010000450.1:0-3089 GCA_964357695.1 uncultured Bdellovibrionales bacterium
ATGGTGTCGGCGACCTTGGGTGCGAAGATGAGCATGGCGACAAAGTTGAAGAACGCAGCCCACAGCACCGCCACCCGTGGCGACAAGACGCGCGTCGAGACCACCGTCGCAATAGAGTTCGCTGCGTCATGAAAGCCGTTGATGACGTCGAAGATCAGGGCCAGGGCCACGGTGCCCACCACGACTGCCATCGTCATGTCTATCACGATGCCATCCTCGCTCTCTGTGACGGGCGGTGCACGCTAGGCGTGCTCGAGCACGACGCCCTCGATGAGCTCGGCGACGTCTTCGCACCGGTCGGTGGCGGTCTCGAGGATCTCGAAGACCTCTTTCCACTTGATGACCGTGATGGGATTTTTCTCCTCGCGAAACAGACGCGCCAGGGCAATGCGAAGGATCGTGTCGCTCTCATTCTCGAGGCGATTGATCTCGATGCACAGCCGCTGCACCTTCTCGGTGTGCTTGAGGTTACGTAGGCCGTGCACGGCCTGTTGCACGCCTTCGGTGGCGGTCACGAGCACCTTCGCCAGCTCTTTGAGCTCGCGCGGCATGTCGGTCAGCTCGTAGAGCACCATGCGCTCGGCCGCGGCATCGAGCAGATCCATGATGTCGTCCATGCGGCTGATGAGGCGATGGATGTCCCAACGATCGATGGGCGTGATGAACGTCTTGTGCAGCGCCTCGACGCACTGGTGCGTGATGACGTCGGCCTCGTGCTCGAGCTCGGCGATACGCCTGGCTTTGATGGCGAACGAGGCCCCCTCGTTGACGAGCTCCGCGAAGGTGCGCGTGCCCTCCAGAGTGACGGCGGCATGGCGCTCGAAAAAGTCGAAGAAGCTGGTCTCGCGCGGCAGGAAGAAGCGAAACATGGTCACCTCGCAACGTGCGGGGGCTACGTAACCGATATCGCCAGGCGTCGCAAGGACGCGTGCGACTTAAGTAGGTCGCTGACGGACCCACGGTAGGTCGTCCCTTGGCTGTGCACCGCTGGTGCTCGCACTCCGCTTGCGCTATGGCAGCACGAGCACCACGCGCGAAGGAACCAACGATGCCATCACCCCGTCAGGCGCTGAGAAACGCGATGATCCTCTCCACGCTGCTCGGCGCACCCGCCACGTACGCGGCCCCCCCCGCGGGCACGTTCCGTCCCGATGCCAACATGGCGCGCGCCAAGCTGCCTCCGCTGAGCACCTGGGATCTGTCACCGCTCTTTGCGAGCGATGCGGCCTTTGCCGACGGCTTGAAGGTCGCCCAAGGCAATATCGAGAAGCTCACGGGCTTTCGCGGCACGCTGGCGCAAGTCAAAAAGCTCGGTGCATGCCTGGCGCTCTATTTCGACACGCGCCTTGGCATCAACAAGCTGACGTTGTACGCCAACATGCGCCTGGACTCACATCAGGGGGATGCCGCCCTCGAGGCGCAAAACACCCGCGCACTCGATACGCTGCGCACGTTCATGGCCGCGACGTCCTTCATTCGTGAAGAAGTCATGGCGCTCAGCGACAAGACCCTCACCGCCGCTTACCGCAACAACAGCTCGCTGCGCGCTCTCAAGCCTTACCTCGACGAGCTACGGCGTCGGCGCTCGCGGGTGCTCTCACCCGACGCTGAGCGCGTGCTCGGGCTCGCGGGCGACAATCTGTGGGCGGAAATCGACTTGAACGAAATCCCGTCGAGCTATGAGAAGAGTTTCGGCGCCATGCTCACCGACCTGCCGCTGCCGAGCATCACCGACGAGCAAGGCAAGAGCGTACCGATGACGCTGTCTAACTACGGCAAGTACCGCGCGTCGAGCGATCGCCGCGTGCGCAAGCAGGCCGTCGACAACCTCTTCGGCTCGCTGCGTCGCTACCAGCACGTGCTCGCCTCGACGCTCGCCGGTCAGCTGGGCTTCAATGTCTTTCTCGCCCGTTCGCGCGGCTATGACACGGCGCTCGCCGCCTATCTCGACAAGGACAACATCGACACCGCCGTCTATCACAATCTCATCCGCGCCGTGCGCGCCAACCTCGGGCCGCTGCGCGACTATCTCGCCTTGCGACGCGAGTCGATGAAGCTCGACGAAGTGCATATCTACGATCTGTACGCCCCGCTCGTCGCGTCCGTGAAGATGGACGTGCCCTTTGCCGAGGCGCGAGAGATCCTCCCGAAGGCGCTCGCACCACTTGGCCAGGAATACGTCACACAGCTCACCCATGGACTCGATCCGTCGAACGGCTGGATCGACGTCTACCCGCATGCGCACAAACAGAGCGGTGCCTTCTCCTCAAGCGTCTACGGCGTGCACCCGTTTGTGAAGATGAACTACTTCGACGAGGTCGACGACCTCTCGACCCTCGCGCACGAGTATGGCCACGCGCTGCACAGTCACCTGTCGATGACCACGCAGCCGTACGTGACCTTCAACTATGCAACGTTTGTGGCGGAGATCGCTTCGACCTGCAACGAGAAGCTGCTCTCGGACTATCTCGTCGCCAACGCGCACAGCAACGCAGAAAAGCTGGTCGTGCTCGCGGAGCTGCTCGAGACCATCCGCACCACCATCTATCGTCAGACGCTCTTTGCCGAATTCGAGCTACGGGCGCACACCGCGGCCGAGGCAGGTACACCGCTCACCGCCGAATTCTTCAATCACCTGTACGCCGAGCTGCTACGCGACTACTACGGACCTGGGCTTGCGGTGGGCCCCGACGACGAGATCGAGTGGGCCTACATTCCACACTTCTACTACAAGTATTACATGTACGCGTACGCCAACGGCCTGTCTGCGGGAATCGCGCTCGCCGAGCGCATCCAGACACGCGGCGAGCCGGCCGCGCGAGATTACCTCGGCATGCTCAAAGGTGGCTCGTCCCAACCGCCGCTCGAGCTGCTCAAAGGAGCCGGCGTCGATCTGACGAAACCGGCAGCCGTGGAAGCGGCGGCGCGTTTGATGCAAAAGACCCTCGACACCATGCGGCAGCTACGCGGCAAGTAGTGCAAGCGACTCGACCCACCATGCGGTTGCCCCCCCTGCGTGTCATCGTTGTGCTACTCGCCATCGTTGGCACCTCGAGCCAGTGCTACTGCGGCGCCGAGGGCCCGCCCCG
>CAYHNK010000451.1:0-3085 GCA_964357695.1 uncultured Bdellovibrionales bacterium
GAGCGCCGGCGTCACCGATGCGGTGCTGACGGCGGTACGCGAGGCGCTGCTCACGCACGAGCTCATCAAGGTTCGCATGATGGAGCCCGAAGACAAGAAGGCCATGGCGCTCGCGCTTGCGACCGGCACGAGCTCGGCGCTCTGCGGGCTCGTCGGCCACACGGCCGTGCTCTACAAAGCGCATCCCGAGACACCGGTCATTCTCCTACCCAAGCGCTAGCGCACGATGATGCTGTACTCCGAGACGCGCGGCGATGGCCGCGACGCGGTGCTCCTACTGCATGGGTTTCTCGGCTCCGGGCGCAACCTCGCGTCGCTCGCGCGTCGCTGGACCGAACGCGCACCCCACCTGCGGCTATACTTGCTCGATCTGCCGGGACACGGGCGATCAGATCCGCTGCCGCCGGGCGCCGATCTCGGTACGCTGGCGCGCAGCGTGCTCGACACAGCGCGCGCTCTCGCCATCCCTCAGCCGTGGCGCATCGTCGGCCACTCGCTCGGCGGGCGCGTGGCACTGCGAGCGCTGCGGGATGCGCCCGGAACCATCGACCGCATCGCCTTACTCGACATTTCGCCCGCGCCCCTACCCCCGCGCTCGACCCGGCTCGACCGCGTGCTCGAACAGGTGCTCGCAGCCCCGGAACGCGCCACCACACGCGCGGCCATGGCCGCGTTCTTTCTCGCGGCAGGCATTCCTGCGCCGCTTGTCGACTGGCTGCTGCTCAACCTCACGACCGGGGACGACGGCGCGGTGCACTGGCGGATCGACCGAGAGGCCCTCGGCGCGTTCCACGCTCGGGCAAGCGCTGAAGACCTTTGGTCCGCGCTCGACGCGAAGAATTGTCGCCTGCGCTGCATTCGTGGGGGTCGCTCTCCTTTTGTCAGCGATGCGGACGCCACGCGCCTTGCCGGGCTCGGCTGTGACGTCGTGACCATCGCGGGCGCCGATCATTTTTTACACGTCGAGCAGCAGGTGGCGGTGTTGGAGGCACTATCGGCACGCGAATTTTGGCAACCGGTTGCATCGACCTCGTTGGATCGAGCATAAGACGGCAAACAACTCTGTCCTAAGGAGGGGCCCATGCGCTCGCTAGCTCTCACGATGCAACGCTTGTCGTTTGGAATCATGACCGCCGCGCTCGTCACGGCGTGGGGCGCGCGCGCCTTCGCCGCCGAGCAGTCACCGGTCGGCTTGTGGAAGACGATCGACGACGAAACGGGCAAAGAGAAGTCGATCGTCCGCATCTGGGAAGAAGACGGCAAGATGTACGGCAAGGTGATCAAGCTCTTTCGCGGACCCGATGAAGAGCAGAACCCCAAGTGCGACAAGTGCCCCGGCGACAAGAAGGACCAGCCGACGATCGGCTTGACGATCCTATGGGATCTCGAGAAGGACGACGAGGAGTGGTCGGGAGGCAAGATCCTCGACCCCAACAACGGCAAGACGTACAAGTGCTATATCGCCGTCGAGGACGGCGGCATAAAGCTCAAGGTGCGTGGCTTTATCGGCTTCGCCCTGATTGGGCGCACACAGTACTGGCATCGCGTCGACGAGTCGGCGCTGCAGTAGCTACGTGAGCATGCCAGTGTCGGGCACCGATCGCGCTGCGAGCTGCCGTCGATAGTAGTGGCTCAGCAGTGCGATCTTGTCGACATAGCGCATCGTCTCATCGATGCGCGGCACGCGGCCCAGGCGTTCGACCAAATTCGGACCCGCGTTATAGCCGGCCGACGACAATCGTTCGAGCTCGCGTCCCTCGACGCCGACATTCGCGCTCATCTGATCCTTGACCTTGCGCAGGTAGCGCACGCCGCAGCGCAGGTTCAGCTCGGCATCGAATAGGATGGCCAACGGGTCCTGATGGATGCGGGCCAACTCGCGACTCCTGGCGGCCGCAGGCAGTCGCTCAGCACGCGCCAACGCTTCCCCGAGCTGCTGGATCTGCAGCTGCTGCCGCAGGCTCTCCTGCTTAGCGTCCGCCTCCGACAGCCCCTTCGTCCGCGCCACAAGATCTGCCAGGGCCGTCTCGAGCTTGCGCAGGCGTGTGCGCAACTGCGGCTGGTCCACGGCTTTGCGCTCCTCGCGTGCGACCTCCAGGTACGTGGGCACGACGAGCTGCGCCAAGCCCACGGCGCCCACCGGGGACACGAGCGTACGGTCGAACGCGGACTCGGCCGCCACAACGGCTTTGACCCAAGCGGGGTCCAGATCGAACCTCTCCGCCTGCGCGACGATCACGGCGTCCCACTTGCGCACGTCGACCCAACTGGCCTGCACCATGGCGATGATCTGGGTATACGCGCGTGCGATCGCCGCATTCGAGGGCGGCGCCGAGGGAGCCGTTCCCATCGCCTCCACCATCTGGGCGATGCCACGCTCGCCGAGAGGAAAACCAGCGAGATCACACACCACCGAGAGATCCACGAGGCTCTCGAACGTGACCGTCGTCGCGCGCGCGGGCGGGCGAGAGCTCAAAGCCCCCGCTGGCGGGCCTGCCGCCCAAACCTCCCGTTGCACGGCGGCGCGCAGAGCGGCAACTGTTTCGCGGTGCTGCGTGCGGCGCAGCAGTGCAGCCACGCGCTGCTGCAGGTCCTGCACATCCGCGGGGCTCGCCGCGAGTCCTTCGTAGATGGCGGCCGCATGGGCCAGCCGCGGCGTCGCGGCGACCGCGCGATGCTCGCTGCCGGTGAGTACGAGATCCACCCGCTGTTTCGAGCGCGCAGGACTCAGCGGTATCCGCGCGGGCGTCTCAAGCGCTAGGCTACTCGTCGTTGCCGCCATCGGCATGACCGGCGGCAGTGATGCACCATCGCATTGGCCAACGTCATCGACCGCAGGCGCGTGCACGGTCCGCGCGGGCGGCATCGACGCAACCGCTGGCGCGAGTCCGGGCCGCAGATACGATCCGCACAGACCTGCCGAGAGTGACTTGAGGCTTTCGCCCATCCTATTTGCCAATCTTGAAATGCAGTAGCGTCTGCATCATGGCACAAGTCGAGGCTGTTAGCGAGCTGGAACCGGGTCCGGGGCAGGGCGATCGACTTCTCCCAATACGTTTGATTTCGCTAGACATGACGGCCGCTA
>CAYHNK010000452.1:0-3071 GCA_964357695.1 uncultured Bdellovibrionales bacterium
CATGCCGTGCTGGTCGCCGAGCGCGACGAAATCATCCCCGAGGATCTGCCCGCCCGCGTGCTCGGCGGGTCATCGGACCACGCTGCGCTCACCGACACGGGTAGCTACCGCGAAGCCAAGGCCGCCTTCGAACGACGCTATTTTCGCGAGCTCATGCAGCGCGCGGGAGGCAACGTCAGCCAGGCCGCCCAGCTCGCCGGCATTCATCGGGCGACGTTTCACACGAAGCTCAAGAGTCTTGGTGTGGTGGATGGCGACGGGGAGGGGACCTAGTGCGCCGCGGGCGTTCCCTCGTGACGCTCGTGCTGCTCGCCTCGGCGTGCGTCGCGCCGTCGACCCTCCAGTCGACCCGTCCGCTCGGTCAGGGCGTCCACCGGTGGCTCGTTGTCCCTGCGGTCCAAGAGACCCTCTCGACGGCTGGGGGTACGCTGGTGCCCGCGCTCGACGTGGCCTTGCAGTACGGTTGGAACGAGCATGTCGATGCCGAGGTATCGCTCGGCGCCGCGGGACTCGGGCTGCGCGTCAAGCGAGCGCTCCCTGTGCCACGCGGGCTCGACGCACGATTGGCCTTCGCGCCGAAGCTAAGTGGTGCGGCGCTTTGGCTCGCGGGGAGTCGCAATGCCTTTGTGGCCCTCGAGGCGCCGCTGCTCATCGGCTTTGATCTGGGGCAGGGCGGCGAGGTGGTCCTCGCGGGCAAGCTCGTCGACGCGGTGCTCTTTGACAACCGTCTGACGACGCGACGCGCGAGCAACGTGCTCGGCGCCGGTGGCTCGGTGGGCCTGCTGTGGTGGACGGGGGCGAGCTGGGGCGTGTTTCCCGAGGTGTCGCTGCTCGTGCCGCTCACCGAGGCGCGGTACGCCGCAGGAGCCGGCGGCGGGGATTTTGGCTATCGCTACACGCGCGTGATGGCGCAGCTGGCGCTCGGCGTGGTGTCGCGCTGATGGTGCGCGTGCCGCGAACGGTCGGCTCGGTGCTGCTCTTTGGGCTGGCGTCGGCGTGCTACGTCAGTGGCGATATCTTCCCGCCGACGACCGGTGATGAAACCGTGGCGACGTGTCCGATGCCGTCCCTCGAGCTGCTCTACCCGCACGCGACGCCGCCAGCACCGCTGACAAAGTGGCCCGTGGCGCCGTGGTGCGCGCGCGGCAAACATGACGTGCTCATCATCCTTGGCTACCCGTCGAACGATGATGGCAGCCCGTCATCGATGCAGCGGGCGCGCATCGACACGGCGCTGCGCCTGTATGACGAAGGGTATGGCGATAGGTTCATCGTCACCGGTGGCGCCGTGCACAACGCGCACGTCGAGGCCGAGGCGATGGCGGCGCTGTTGCGCGACAAGGGGATTGCCGAGGCGGCCATTTTCGAAGAGCCACGCGCTGAGCACACCGACGAGAACCTCTATTTCAGTACGCGCATCATGCTCGAGCATGGCTGGGAAACAGCGCTCGTCGTCTCGAACGACCTGCATCTTGCCTACGTAGCCGCGTGCGATGCTAACTGTTGCGTGCGTCTTGGGCGATTTTCGACACTTGCGTTTCCCGTGCACGGCAGCGACGACCCGATTGCTGCGGGCCACTACGTGCTCGTGCCGCCCGCCAACGAAGTTACCGTGGAGGAGTGTCGCCACCTGCGCAATCCCACCAAGGCCATGTGTGTGAATTTCACCGAGCGGCTTGCGTGCGCCGGCAGGCTCGAAATCACCCCGTAGCCGACGTGTGTCGCTGCTGCCACCGTCGCCATACCCAGTAGACAGGCAGCGCGGCGAGCGCCATCGTGAGGCCGGTCAAAGCTCGCCACGGGCTCTCGGCGGCGAGGCTGGCGGTCATCGCCACCGCGATGATGACTAGCAGATAGGGTGACATGCGCGCCATGCGACCGGTGGGTAGCTCTTGTACGGCCGCGGCCCGGTGTCGCAGGCGCAGCAGGGCGATGGCCGTCAGGCCGTAGAAGAGCCAGACGCTAAAGGAGAAGAAGCCGAGCAGCGCATCGAACCCGCCGGAGAAAACGTAGGCGAGCGTCGCACCACCGAGAGCGATCACGGCCCGAGCCGGCGTGCCCCAGCGTCGATGAGGCGTCGCGAACGAGCGCAAGAAGACGCCGTCTTCCGCCATGGCGAAGGCGAGCCGTGAGCTCGTGAGCACGATGCCGTGCAGTGAGCCGAAGGTGCTGACGACGACGAGCACGGCGACCAAAGCCCCAGCGCGCGGTCCGAGAGCCACAGCCACCGCGTCAGATAGTACGCGCGGTGATCGCGCCGCCTCGGCGGCAGGCAGCAGGCGCATTACGGCGAGCTGCACGACCACGTAGAGAACGCCGAGCGCCACGGTGCCAAGCAGCACGGCGCGCAGCAGGTTGCGCCGAGGGTCGCGTACCTCCCCGGCGACGAGCGTGATGTCCGACCAGCCGTCGTAGGTCCACAGCACGACGACCACGGCGCCAAGGAGCGCCACGGGGCTGGCGACGGGCGAGACTGTCACGGGGCCGAGCGCGTCCACGAGCGGCGCCTTGCCCGCGAGCACGGCGGCGATACAGAGAACGAGCAACGCCAGTATCTTGGTGCTCGTCAGCAGGCGCTGCGTGCGCCCGCCGGTGCGCACCCCAACGACGTTCAGGAGAACGGCGAGCACCACTGTGGCGGCGGCGACGCTCGGCACGTAGCGCGCCGGGATAGCGACGAGCTCGCCGAGGTAGCGCGCGCACACGAGCGCGATGGCGGCAAGCGACGCTGGATAGGTGACGAGCAGCGCCACCCAGCCGCCGACGAACGCCACCGGTCGGCCGAAAGCCTCGCGGTAGTAGACGTAGAATCCACCCGTGTGCGGTAGCCGTGCGCCGCACTCGGCATACGTGAGGGCTCCCGCGAGTGCCACGAGACCGCCGACACTCCACACCAACGTTGCGACGAGCGGCGAGGACGCGACCGCGGCGACTGCCGACGGGGCGACGAAGATCCCGGAGCCGAGGATGATGCCGACGAAGATCGCGGCGGCGTCGAGTAGACCGAGCTGCCGGGGCAACGTGGCGCTCGTAGGGGCGTTGCGGATCATAGGGTCGCAGTCTCCCGGGAG
>CAYHNK010000453.1:0-3070 GCA_964357695.1 uncultured Bdellovibrionales bacterium
AGCGACCGCCACCTCACCGAGCACGCCGACCTACGCTAGAACTCGACTGCCCTGCCCCGGCCCCTAGCGATTCAGGAGGTGCTACTTGCAGGCCTGGAAGGCCGCGCGGGTCGCGTCGAACTTGTCGGGACGGCGCAGTCCGTACGTCGCCAAGATGCCATCGAATTCCGTCGACATGTAGGCCTGCGCCATGCGGTCGCGTGCGGCGATCTGCGCTGGCGTGAACTCGGGCGCCTTGATGCAGGCCATCGACATCACGCCGACGTTGTTGCCCGGGAGCGGGGCCGGCGCCTCGACGGTACCGCCGAGCGGCACCATCTCGAACTTGTCGGGGAACATGGCCACCGCGTGCTTGGCGAGGTGATAGAAGATGAGGCCGGCGTCGGCGCGGCCGTAGGCGATCGACCACGGCACTTCACGGTGATGGATGCGCGCACCCGCGAGCCACTTGCCTCGGCCCTCGTGCTCGCCATCGCTCTTGTCCTCACCCTGGTCTCCGGTCTCATTGAAGATGCGATTGAACAGCTCTTCGGGCGTCATGTCGCGGCACTCGCGTGGGTTCAGCTGGCAGTAGGTTGGGTCCGTCGACCCGGCGGGTGCGTAGTACTGGTTGTAGGCGATGCGGTAGATCGAGCCGCTGTAGTTGCCGAACGAGCCCGGCTCGCTGGTGGGACTGGGCGTGGCGACGCGCACGTGGGGTCGGCCGAGATCCCAGACGCTGTTGATGCGCTTGGGGTTACCCTTCTTGACCAGAATGACATTACCGTAGTTGCGGATCACGGGGACGATCTTACCGGCGACAAAGTCATCCGGGGGCGTGCGGAGCTTCTCGAGCTCCGTGGCGGGAGCGACCGCAATCTGCGGCCGGCAGCGCGAGGCCAAGTTGCCGAATTGGGTGACGCTGCTCTTGACTGCGTCATAGCCGATCGGCGGGCTCGTCGTGTACTGCCAGCTCTTGACGCCCAGGTCCGTGGCAAAGACGTGCAGGTAGTACTGCATCAGGTCCTTGAGCGCCATGTGGTAGTTGCCGGCGGTGGTGATCGCGAGGTCGCACCCAAACACCTCACCGTGCAGGTCGCTGAGCCGGTTGGCAGTCGGCTCGTCGAGGTTCGCCGGCTCCTTGGGGAACTCGTACTCCCAGTCGAGCAGGTTGGTCGGCGTGTCGAGGGTTGGCGTACCGGTGATGGCCGGCACGGTCTGCGCGCGGACGGCGGGGGCCGCTCCCAGGCTCAGCACTAAGGCGAAGACGTAGAACAATCGCGAGGCTCTCATGCTCGGCTCCTTTCCAGTTCTTGCGTTGAGGCGCGGGATGGCCGCGTACTGCATGCGTAGATTGGTAGCACGCAACCGCCGCGGCAACTGTTAAGAGTTGTTAAACACGCGTGTGAGCACGAGCGCGCCGTCATGAGCATCGCAGCGGACGTTGTCCCCGGGACGAAACTCGCCCGCCAGGATGGCACGGGCCAGCGGATCTTGCAGCTCATGCTGCAACGCACGCTTGAGCGGCCGCGCACCGTACACTGGATCGTAACCCGCGCGCGCGAGCACTGCCTTCGCTGAGTCGGAAAGATCGAGCCCGATGTGTCGCTCCTCGAGCAAGGCACGCAGGTGGCGCAGCTGGATCTCCAGCACGCCGACGATCTGCTCCTCACCCAATGCGTGGAAGAAGACGATATCGTCGATGCGGTTAAGGAACTCCGGGCGAAACTGTCGCCGCAGGGCCTCGGTGGCCAGATCCCGCATGCGTCCCTCGTCACGACCGGCGTGCTGTTGAATGACGTCGGAGCCGACGTTGGAGGTCATGATGAGCACCGCGTTGCGAAAGTCCACCGTGCGACCCTGGGCATCGGTGAGCCGACCGTCGTCGAGCACCTGCAAGAGGATGTTGAAGACGTCGGGATGCGCCTTTTCGATCTCGTCAAACAGCACCACGGCGTAAGGACGTCGCCGCACCGCTTCGGTGAGCTGCCCGCCCTCGTCGTAGCCCACGTAACCCGGGGGCGCCCCGACGAGCCGCGAGACGGCGTGCTTTTCCATGTACTCGCTCATGTCGATGCGCACCATCGCCTGCTCGTCGTCAAAGAGAAACGCGGCGAGCGCACGCGCCGTCTCGGTTTTGCCAACACCGGTCGGGCCCATGAACAAGAAGCTCCCCACCGGCCGTTTGGGATCGGCGAGCCCTGAGCGCGACCGACGGATGGCGTTACCCACCGCCGCGAGCGCGTCGCTCTGCCCGACGACACGCTCGGCGAGCTTCTCCTCGATGCGCAAGAGCTTGTCGATTTCGCTCTCCATCATCTTCGCCACCGGCACGCCGGTCCAACGTGAAACGATCTGCGCCACTTCCTCGGCGGTCACTTCCTCGTGCAACAGTCGCTTCTCGCCCGCATGCGCCGGCTGCTCGCGCGCACGCAGCGCCTTCTCGATCTCGGGGATCTTGCCGAACTTCAGCTCAGCAGCGCGATTCAGGTCGCCTTGACGCTCGGCTTCTGCCTGCTCGGTGCGCAATCGGTCGAGCCCCTCCTTGAGCGCACGCGCGGCTTTGAGCTCGTCCACCTCGCGCTGCCACGCGGCACGCAAGGCCGAGCTTTGCTCGCCGAGCTCCGCCAGCTCCCCCTCGATCTTCGTGAGGCGTGCGCGTGAGCCCTCGTCCTTCTCCTTGCGCAGCGCTTGTCGCTCGATCTCGAGCTGCGTCGTCTTGCGCTCGAGCTGATCGAGCTCGGTGGGTAAAGAGTCGATTTCGAGTCGCAGGTGGCTTGCCGCCTCGTCGACGAGATCGATCGCTTTGTCGGGAAGAAAGCGATCGGTGATGTAGCGGTTCGATAGCGTCGCCGCCGCCACGAGCGCCGCATCTTGGATACGCACGCCGTGATGGATCTCGTAGCGCTCTTTGAGGCCCCGCAGAATCGACACAGTGTCGGCGACATTCGGCGCCTGCACCACGATTGGCGAGAAGCGCCGCTCGAGCGCCGCGTCCTTCTCGATGTGCTTGCCATACTCGTCGAGCGTCGTCGCGCCCACACACTGCAGCTCTCCACGCGCCAGCGCCGGCTTGAGCATGTTGGAGGCA
>CAYHNK010000454.1:0-3068 GCA_964357695.1 uncultured Bdellovibrionales bacterium
AGTTTCCCTCACTAGGACCTGAACCTAGCGCGTCTGCCAGTTCCGCCACCCGGGCCTCGGGCGCCGGCTTATATAGGGCGAGTTGCCTGGCGCGTCAACTGATCAGATCACGGCCCGGATCTTCTTCTCGAGCACCCCGGGCTCGAGCTCTTCGAGCTCGTAGGTGACCGCGGCTACAGGCTTATTGACCTTCAAGATGCGACTCAGGCGAATGGGCGTGCCTTCGACCACCACATCGCAGGGGGAGTTGTTGATGCTCTCTTCGAGCTCGGCGATCTGCTGCGGCGAGTAACCCATGGCCGGCAGGATCTGACCGGCGTTGGGGTACTTCTCGTAGGTCGCCTTGATGGAACCGACCGCATACGGTTTTGGATCGATGATCTCGCTCGCGCCGTGCTCTTTGGCGGCAAAGTAGCCCGCACCGTACGTCATGCCGCCGTGGGTGAGCGTCGGCCCGTCCTCGACGACGAGCGCCCGCTTACCGCGGATGAGCTTCGGATCATCTACCGTGATCGTCGAGGCGCACTGGATGATCGTCGCCTTGGGGTTGATGCGCCGGCTGTTGGCGATGACGGTGCGAATATTCTCCTGCGTCGCCGTCTGCACCTTGTTGACGATGACGACGTCGGCCATCACCAGATTGGTCTCGCCGGGGTAGTACGTGAGCTCATGTCCGGGGCGGTGCGGGTCGACGAGCGTGATGAGCAAGTCGGGTTTGTAGAACGGCGTGTCGTTGTTGCCGCCGTCCCAGAGGATGACATCGGCCTCCCGCTCGGCCTCGCGCAGGATCTTTTCGTAATCGACGCCAGCGTAGACGACAAAGCCGTTGTCGATGTGCGGCTCGTATTCTTCGCGCTCTTCGATGGTGCACTCGTGACGGTCGAGATCTTCATAGGTCTCAAAGCGCTGGGACACCTGCTTGCGCAAGTCGCCATACGGCATGGGATGGCGCACGGCGACCACGCGCTTGCCGAGGGCTTTCAAGATGCGCGAGACGTAGCGGGTCGTCTGTGACTTGCCGACGCCGGTGCGCACCGCGGTGACCGCGATGACGGGCTTGGATGATGCGAGCATGGTGCTCGCCGTCGACGCGAGGGCGAAGCTCGCGCCCCAAGCGATGACGTGACTTGCCTTGTCCATGACGGTCTCGTGTGAGACGTCCGAGTAGGAGAAGAGCACGTCGTCGATCTTGCGCCCGCGGATGAGCTGCTCGAGCTCTTCTTCGCCGACGATGGGAATGCCTTCGGGATAGCTCTTGCCGGCAAGCTCCGGCGGATAGCGCCGGCCTTCGATGTTTGGGATCTGGGTGGCGGTAAACGCCACCACCTCCACCCCGGGATCGTTGCGATAGAGGCAGTTGAAGTTGTGAAAATCTCGGCCCGCCGCTCCCATGATCACCACGCGTCGCTTTGCCATGACCCGCTCCTTCTCCACCACCCGCGGCGCGAACCCTAACGCGATGGTCGATCGGGGGCAAGCTCGCGGTCGTGCGGGGCCTCCCCCTCTCATTGCGCCGATTTTGCGATCACCCCGAGGACACGAGGCGGATCGAGCTCGCCGCTACACACCCTCCGGTTTGAGCACCAGGGCGCCGAGCGGCGGCAGATTGAGGCAGAGCGACTGCGGATGGCCGTGGGCGGGCGTTGGCTCGCTCTCCGCGGTGGCGAACGTCTTGTAGCCGCTGCCGCCAAACTGCGTGTCATCGCTCGAGAGCAACACCTCGTAGCGCCCCGGAATGGGCGTGCCGACGCGATAGCCGTCGCGCGGGACGGGCGTGAGATTGAGCACGACGACGAGCTGATCGGGGCCGGCGCGACGCGTAAAGGCCACGACCGTGTTGTCCCGATCGGTGCAGTCGATCCACGAGAAGCCCTCGGGCAAGTGGTCCGCGCGCCACAGGGCGGGCTCGGCCTGGTAAATCTCGCCGAGCCGCACGAGGAAGCGATCGAGTCCTTGGCGCGCCGGGTCGTCACGCAGGTGCCAGTCGAGGCTCGTCTCGGCGGTCCACTCGCGACCTTGCGCCAGCTCCGAGCCCATAAACAGCAGCTTCTTGCCGGGGCGCGTGTACTGGTAAGCGTAGAGCAGGCGCAAATTGGCGAGCTTTTGCCACGGGTCGCCGGGCATCTTGTCGAGCAGCGAGCCTTTGCCGTGCACCACCTCGTCGTGCGACAGCGGCATGACGAAGTTCTCGGTGTACTCGTAGAGCATGGCAAAGGTGAGCACATCCAAGTGGAAGCGACGATGGATCGGCTCCTTGCTGAAGAACAGCAAGGTGTCGTGCATCCAGCCCATGTTCCACTTGAAGGTAAAGCCGAGGCCGCCAGCGAACGTCGGTCGGCTCACCCCCGTCCACGACGTCGACTCCTCGGCGAGCGTAAAACAGCCGGGATGGGCGCCGTGCACGGCTTCGTTGAAGGCCTTGAGAAAAGCGATGGCCTCGAGGTTCTCGCGGCCGCCGTGCACGTTCGGCATCCACTCGCCCTCTTTGCGCGAGTAGTCGAGATAGAGCATCGAGGCGACGGCATCGACGCGCAGACCGTCGATGTGAAACTCCTCGAGCCAGTAGAGCGCGTTGGCGATGAGGAAGTTGCGTACCTCGGTGCGACCGTAGTTGAAGATCAGCGTCCCCCAGTCCGGATGCTCGCCGCGCTTCGGGTCTGCGTGCTCGTAGAGCGCCGTGCCGTCAAAGCGCGCGAGCGCGAAGTCATCCTTGGGGAAGTGCGCCGGCACCCAGTCGAGGATGACGCCGATGCCATGCTGGTGACACAGATCGACGAAGTAACGAAAGTCATCGGGGCTGCCGTAGCGCGACGTCGGCGCGAAGTAGCCCGAGACCTGATAGCCCCACGAGCCCGAAAACGGGTGCTCGGCGATGGGCATGAGCTCGATGTGCGTAAAGCCGAGGCGTGCGACGTGCTCGACGAGACGCGGGGCGATTTCGCGATAGGACAGCGGTCGATTGTACTCCTCGGGCACGCGGGCCCACGAGCCGAGGTGCGCCTCGTAGACGGCCATTGGCTCGGTGAGCGGCTCGTTGCCGGGTCGCTCGCTCATCCACGTGCCGTCTC
>CAYHNK010000455.1:0-3053 GCA_964357695.1 uncultured Bdellovibrionales bacterium
GCGATCTCAACAATACACGCCCCAATGTAAACGCCGCCAACGAAGCCCGCGGATCTGCGCTGTATTCATTGATGACTCGCTCCAACGGCGGCACGGCGTCGTTCGGATGGCCAGAGAGACGCGCGACGTCCGCCGCCAATAGCAAGTCTCCCGGCTCGTCTTTGACGGCAGTGGGCGGCAGCTTCTGTAGCTCTTGGTATGCGGCGTCAAACTCGCCACATGCGGCCAGCGCCCGCCAGGGGCTCTCTTCCACTTGTTCGCCGCGCGATACGCGAGTCCGATCTCGGGTCGGCCGGGCAGGTGATAGGTAAGGCACCTCCTCAGGCAACGTGGTTGTAGGGGGTACGGTCGGAAACCAACCCTGACCCTGCGGGCCCAACACAACCGAGTGTCTATCCCATTCGACGCGGACGCTGCCGTGGTCCACGACGACGCGCGTGCGGTCGCGGTCTCGCTCTAGGGTAAACGCCGTCCCAAGGACGGTCACAGAAACACTCCCGCACGCGACCTGAAATCGTCGCTCTGGATTCGGCGCGACCTCAAAATGTGCGCTGCCGCGATCGAGATCCACCGCGATCTGCCGCGGCTCGACTTGGCGAACCACAAGCTCGGTGTCGTCCGTGAGCACCGTTGCCACTGAGCCATCTGAAAAACGTAACGTGCGGTTGATTGGCGCGCTCGGCCATACACTCCATCCAGCAACAGCCGCAACCACGACCGCGGCGCCGCCCCAAGCTCGCCGGCGACGCGCTCGCGTCTCAGCTCTCTGCCACATGTGAGACCGAACCGTCTCCACATGCTCCGGGGTCCACTGGGGATCCATGTGAAGGCGCGCTCGCTCCAGACGCTCCAGCAAGTTATCCATGGCACACCGCCTCCGCGATTACGGCCTGGGCATGCGCTATTTTCCGCTTGGCCGTCGCCAGGGAACAGCGCAACAGGCGAGAAACATCCGCTAGGGATTCACCCTGAATGTGTCTCAACGTCCACGCCAGGCGCTGCTGGACCGGGAGCTGATCCAGAACCGCGTAGACTTGTGCCAGCAGAGCCCGTTCTTCATACGGAGCGTGGCGGGCGACTTGACTCCCATAGTCCACACTTGGGTCGAAGCTCAGCCACTGACGCAAACGCCGGCGCCTCAGGTGTCGGGCCGCCAGGCGTACCGTCACCGTGGCCAACCAGCCCTTGAGCGCCAGGGGCTCTCGAATCTGGGCGAGCCCGCGGTGGGCGGCGAGGAACACGTCTTGAACGAGGTCATCCACGTCCGCCTTTCGGCCGAGCATCTTGAGACCTATGGCTGCCACGTACGGTGCCCACTCCCGAAACACGGAGTCCAGATCATGATCCGGATTCGCCGTGGGCGCTAACGTAGGTAGAGGCACGACATGCATCCTAGACTCCTGCAGGCGCATGCTACATCAGTGTCCGCTGGCGGGCGAAACAGCTCACGGGCAAGGCAGCCGCTTCAGGGCGCTGTTACGGCTCATAGGCGCCGATGGCTGGCGGGCTCGGTCGCGTGAAATCGCGCGGACTATCGCGGCTCTGTCATGACCGGATGTGCCGGGAAGCAATCAGGGCTGGTGTGTTGCCACTTTCCCACGCTCCCGCAGGGAGTTAATCGATCTTGTGCGTGCCTACTGCCCTTCGACCGCGCCGAGGTCGGGCACGCCGTTCAGGGGTCGCGGCGTGCCGAAGAAGTCCGAGAATACCAGGACCGTCGATGCGCCGGTGTCCCGGGCGGGATTGGGAAGCGCTTTCAATATGAAGTCCGCAGGCGCGGCCGGCGTCGCGCTCACGAACAAGTCCTCAGGGGCGTTGTCGACGAGATTGTTGGATTGAGCGGCACCAGAGGCACCCGTGCCCTGCAGCAAGCTCACACTCGTCGCGAGCGGCGCCGAGGCGAGGTTGTTGGCAATACTCACATCGGTGGCCGTGGCGTCGATGCCGATGGCGGCGAAGATACCACTGCCGCTCGCGTCGGCACTGTAGAAGGTGTTGGAGTACAGGTGCACGTTCGTCGGCGGGGGCTCCACCCCGTGCTGCTCGACACGGAAGCACAAATGCGCGAGCGCGCCGGTCCGGTCGCAGATGTTGTTGCGCACCGTCGTGTCGGTACCCCAGACGAGCAGTGCCACTTGCGTCCCGGAGCCGGCAACAAACCAGTTGCGCTCGACGATGATGTCTCTCAGGCGTTCATCCTTCTGCGCATTCTGCGGCCCCAAAGCCACCGACCAGTCGTTGATGGCATCAGTGAGCTCGTTGTCCGCGATGAGCACCTTCTCCGTGTAGCCACTGCCGCCAGCGAGCGACGTCACATCAATCGGCGGCGTGTTGGTGAGGTAACCGTAGTCCACTGTCGCTGGCGGGCTCGAATCGGGCGTCAAGCAGCTGCCAACGGGGCTCGTGGCGTCACACCAGGTCGGTCCATGCAGCTTGAGAATGAGGCGGCCCGTCGCGGGCCGGCTGAGCGTACTGTTGCCAACGACGCCGCGGTCGACGTACGTCAGGCGCAGGACGTGCTGGGCCTGAGTCGTGTCGTCGTACGCATTGCCGAGAAAAGTGAGCCGCCGCGCGGCCACAAATGACCCGGTCGCGCCGCTCGTGCCGCCGCCAATGACATTGCGCACGGCACAGTCCACGATGGTGAGCTGATCCCAGATGTGGTGACCGGGATTGCCATGGGCGTTGTACCAGTTGAGGAACGACGCTCCAAAGTTGAATCCCTCACCGATGTCATGAGCGTCCACGCGCAGCAGCGTCAGACGATCGATGCCCCCCTCGCCCTTGATCCCCAAAGAGTCACCATGGCTAAGCCCGTCGAGCTCGAGGTCCATCACCCGCCAATCTCCGATGTCCGGGGTCGCCGGACTCGACATCAACAGAATGGCGGTGGCCCCTGACATCTGCACACGCGGCGCCACACCCGTGCCGAACGCGCCGACGAGGCCCGGACCGGTCGCGGTGATCGAAGCGGATGAGGCCGCGGTGAACGTCTCGGTGCGGCGAAACAGCAGCCGCTTGCCCGTAGCCTGATGCGCCGCGATTGCGGCCAC
>CAYHNK010000456.1:0-3014 GCA_964357695.1 uncultured Bdellovibrionales bacterium
TCTCTTGGGCGCAGGCTCTGGCGAAGGTGTTCGAGATCGACATTGCCGTTTGCCCACGGTGTCGTCAGCAGGGGATGCAGCAGATCGCGCTGATCCAAGACGCTCGCGTGCTACGCGCGATGCTGGCTTCGATGGGGCGAGAGACGGAGCCGCCGTAGCGTCGTTGAGGCGCGCGAGTTGTCCCCGTGTACCGTCGTCGCTGTTGCGCAAGGTGCTTGCGACGGCACCGGTGCGCGCAGTCGACGTCATCGCGACGCGTTCTGCCTCGTCCGGTCGTTTGCTGCGGGCTGGCTGAACACGAATCGTGGTCAAAACAACGCGAGCTCGACCGAGATTGGCCCATCTACGCCGCTCGTCGCCTGATGGAGTGCTTGTCGAGCGCCCAAATTTCGACTACTGGCGAGCGCTCTAATTTCGACTACAAGCCCACCAGCCCCTGCAGCAACGTCTCGGTCGCCTGCTCGTGCAGACCGCACGCCGCAGCAACATCCTTGCTGGTGGCTGGGGCTGGCGCCAGCGCCGCAAACACGCCGACCTTCGCCGCGACCATCAACGTGCGCGCGAGCCACATCGCCACGAGCGATTCGAACAGCGGCTCGGGCACCAAGCCCAGCTTGAGCGCCACCCACTCCGCAAAGCTTTCTGCCTGTACGCCGAGTCGCATTTTTCACACCTTGCCCGGTATTCTTCTTGCGCTTGCGTGGCCAACAGTCAAGCGCTTGCGTTGTCGCCGGGCGGTCGCCGTCGGAGGTGGGGGTCCGTTGCGCCCGGTTGCTTACGCGGGGGCTTGCCGGATTTCGAGCGCAAAGGTGGCCCCCATGCCGGGACCTGCGCTCTCGCAACGGAGGCTGCCTCCCAGGTCGCGCGCGGCCAGCGTCGCGCTGTGCAAGCCGTAACCGTGGCCATGGGCCTTCGTCGTGTAGCCGAGCTGAAAGACGCGCTCGAGATCACGCGGCGCGATGCCGACGCCATTGTCCGACACGGCAATCCGCACGGTTGCCGCCTGGGGCTCCTCGACGTGCACGGTGATGCGACCGTCCGCGATTCCCGCCTCGACGATGGCATCGATGGCGTTGCTGAGTAGGTTCGCGAAGATGACCACCAGCTGGGCCCTGCACGTAGCGATGGGCTCGACCGGGCAGAGGTGGGTATCCACGGCAATGTTGTGCCTTGCGAGAGTCGCCTGCTGCGTATCCAAGACCTCGGCGACGACATCAGCAGGCGCTACAGGCTCGATGCGTCGGTCGCGCTCGACGTAGTGCTGATGCGTGGCCACGCTCGACGCCACCTCCGTCAGGGCCCGTCGTAGGCTCGCGGCCTCCACGGCGATCGTCGCCCGCTGTTGCTTGAGGGTTGTCGCGAGTGCACTCCCGTAGCGAGCCAGCAGCACGTTGCGTTCCGCCGAGGAGACGTCGTGCAAGGAGCGCTCGCTCAGCTCGTCTGCGACCTTCTCGACGCCGCCGATGGCGAGCGCGTCGACTTGCTCGCTGATGAGAGCCGCCGAGGTGTTGACGTGGTTGAGGGCGTTGCCGATGTTGTGCAGGATCCCCGCCGCGATCTCGGCCATGCCGCGGTTGTGCGCGTTCTCGACCAGCGCGCGCGTGGCCGCCGCGAGGCTCTGGCGGGTGCGCAAGTGCTCTGCGATCTCGAGCTGCAACTGATGGTTGGCGGCCTCGACTTCGGACAAAGCGTGCTGCTTGATGCGCTCATAGGCGAGGGCCAAGGCGAGCACCGTGGCCGTCATGACGAGCCCATCAGCAAATTCGATCCGGCGCGCTACGGCGGCGTCCACATGCGGCAGGTCGACACCGACGAGTGGCAGGAAGAAGAACGCGCTCAGGGCCAGCACGGCGAGAAGCGCGAGCAGTAGTCCGCTCGTCCGCCCGGCGACGAGCACGGCGAAGAGTACGATGACCGGGTACCAGTGAAGCGGCGCGCTGCCGATGCCACCGAGCGCCAGGGCCCCTTGCGTGGCCACGGCGAATATCACGAGGCTCGCGCCGAGCGTGCTGCGGCTGAGCGGGCTACCGCGCCGAATGTGGACGAGCAGCGCGGCGTAACCCCCCACGCCGGCGAGCCCGCCCAACGCTGGACCCGGTGCCCCAAGCGCAGGGGCAGCCACGGCGATGACCAGGCCGGTCACAATCATCAGCACCATGAACGCTACGAGCACGCGAGCGCGGGCGCGAATATCCGCGCTGCCGGTGAGAACGGTCGCGGGCAAGAGGCGATCGAGTGGGCGTCGACGCGGACGAGTGCGCGCAGCGAGACCCGCCGAGGCGTGAGCCCGCTCGGCGACACTCTCCTCCACCTTCATGGTGCGTCTCCGCCACCGCGGTCCGGCGCATCTTCGCGCGTCGACGGTAGCCGTACGGATGCCCGCGTGCCTCGTTCTGGCTGGCTGTCGATCTGGACTGTGCCCCCGAGGCTCGTGACGATTCCGTGAACGACGGACAGTCCAAGACCCGTTCCTTCGCCGACCTCCCTCGTCGTGAAGAAGGGGTCGAAGATGCGCGGCAAGTCGGCCGCGGCGATCCCGCAGCCATTGTCCGTTACTTCGATGAGCACCTCCAGCCCTGCCTCGTCGCGCACGCGGATGGCGATGTGGTTGTTGGCCGGGTCGTCGCTCGAGAAGGCCTGCTGCGCGTTGCGCAGCAAGTTGACGATGACCTGCGTGAGGCGCACCGGTCCCGCCGCCACGGCGCTAGTCGAATCGTACGTGCAGGTGACGGTGGCGCGCCTGGCGAGCGTCGCCCCGAGCAGCGCCCGCGCGCGCTCCACGGCCTCCTGGGGAGGCATGCGCTGCGGCTCGTCGTTCTCGTGGCCCGCGAACGAGCGAATGTCGCGCACGATGCGTTTGATGCGATCGGCACCCGCAATCGCCTCATCGAGTGCCTGGCGCACTTCGTCATCGGGAGAGGCGAAGCTGCCGGCCGTGTTCGCCCGCGCCTGCTCGCGGACGAACTCCAAGTTGGCTTGCACATAGGCGAGCGGGTTGTTGATTTCGTGCGCTA
>CAYHNK010000457.1:0-2993 GCA_964357695.1 uncultured Bdellovibrionales bacterium
GCCACGTACAGCTCGCCGTTGACACGCTCGTTGGCCTCGATCATCGCACGCGCGTAGTACACGAAGTCCCGCGCGCGGCGAAAGTAGTATAAGCCCGTACTCGCCCACTCCGAGATACGTCGCTTCTCACTTGTCTCGACGACGCGACCAGTTTCGTCCACGCGCGCGAAGCTCCACTTGTCTCCGGGCGCGCGAAAGACACCGAGTACCCCGTCGACGCTTGGCTCCAGCGCGGGGAGTCGCTCGGCAAGCTGCGTGCGACAGTATGTGTCGGCGTTGTAGATGATAAGCGGCGCGTCGTCGTCGAAAAGATGGGCCGCGGTCAGCACCGTGGCAGCCTGACCGGCTGTCACCTCGGTGAGTGGCACGATCTGCGGGCGATAGGGGCTGTAGCGCTGCTCGATGTCCCGGGTGAGCAACCCGTCGCGCAGGTGCTCTTCGAGACAGATGAAGATGAGGTTAGTTGCGAGCGTAAGAGGCAGGCTTTCGGTGGCCCAGGCGTACATGGGCTTGCCGCGCACGTCGATGAGTGGCTTCGGCGTCATCACGCCAACGTCGCGAAAGCGCTGGCCGCGACCCGCCATGGGCATCACGATGTTCACCAGGTCTCCAACGTCCAGAGCGTGAAGTCCAAGTCGTCCGGCCTGCTTCCGGTCCTCGCCCTCCCACTTCGCAACGGCCGCTGCGCTGCGCGACTCCCTATTCGGTCGTCGCTCGCCAAGCGGCCGTACGGCTCGTACCCCGGCTTCGCGGGGCCCCTCGGAGGGCTCCGGTCCCGACCGGCCGGACGCGTCACGTGTGCGTCTCCTCGATCTCGCCCGCCATCCTTTTCTCTTCGCTTAGCGGCAAGTTGCTGCCGTCAGCGGCAATGTGGTCCCACTTGGTAAAGCGCAGGGCGTTGTCGTCGATGTAGACATCGGCCCACGGCTTGCCGAAGAAGATTTCGTCGTAGGGGACGGCGTGCTTTTCGAGCCAACGAAACGTCGCTGGACCTTGACGCGCCAGGGCGAGACCCACGTTGGCTCCCGTCGTCTTCATGTGCCGTGCGGTGAAGAGAATCAAGTAATGACCTGCGGCCCTAAGTGCACGCAGCTTGTCGATGGCGCCAGCGACGGGCTGTAGGTCGTCGTAGCTTTGTCCGGGCTTTCGCAGCTCGCAGACGACGCCGTCCAGATCGATGCAAATCCTCATGCGCCCTCGCCTTGGAAGTATTCGTCGAACAATTGTAGCGCCCGGGCGTACATCGCAAGCTGCCGTCGCGGGGCATCGCTGTGCAAGGGCACCATGCTGGCAAACAGCAAGGCCGTAATGAGTAACACCTCGCGTCGATTGAACAGCGGAAAGAACACCTGCTCAAAGCGCGTCCGAATCGCCCGGTGCGGCGGTCGCTCGCGCAGGTCTAGCTTCACGTTCGTGCCATCGACCTCGATCTTGAAGAGATCGTTGGTGATGAAATCGTAGAGGCCGTAGACCGAGTGATAGAGCTTGGCGATGTCGTAGCGCGGGTCGCCGTAGATGCCCGTCCCGCCGAAGCTGCCCCGCGGATCGATGAGCTTCACGATGCGCGAGCGAAAATCGTAGAGAATGTTCGAGAGACACAGGTCGCCGTGAATGATGGCGCCCATCGCGTTCGCCTCCAAGTCCTCCACCGCCCGCTCGATCTTCGGCCAGAGCGCACCGAGCGGCACGACGCTGCGACCGTTGATCTCGATGGCCCCCTGCGCACGCACGAGAGAGGCAAGCGGCTCGGCATTATTGACCTTGTGGAGGCGGGTACGCGTCTTGTCCACGTACATCTGTCGCAGCGATCCACGCGCGAGCGGGCGACGATAGCGACCAAAGCCTTGTTGCACGATGTCGCGCAGGTGCTCGAAGACGCGCTGCCAAATGCCGGCGTCGATGTTCTCGAAGACGAAGGCCTCGGCGAGACTCGGGTAGCCGTAGTACTCCATGGTCAGGTGGGGGTTGTCCCACTCGACCGAGTAGTCGAGCACCCGAGGAAAGAGCACCGCCAGATCTTTGGGCAGCGTGCGCAGGTAATTGATCTCGTCGAGAAACTTCTCCACGTGCCGCGAACGTTTGGTGATCGTCCCGAAGGTCGCATCCACTTCCAGCTCGTTGAAGGCGCGTGTCTGCAACAAGCGCCGATGGGAGGCGGCCTGGCGATCGGGATTGCCCACGTCGAGCCAGTCGCCGGCGGGTGCGGTACGGATGGGCGTCGCTGCCCGTAGCTTCTCCAATACGCGCGCCATCTCGGTGCGCGCTCGACCCGCCTCGTCGCTCTCTTTGACGGCGGCGTCCACCGCGGTTCGCAGGTCCTGTGTGGACGGGAAGTAGTAGACGCCGATGAGTGCCGCGAGATCGCCGGTGAGATCTGGCTCTTTATCGCGTAGCTCGGTGACAAAGCCGCGCGCGTCGGTGCGCGCGATGCACCAGCGGTAGGAGTCCTCCACCGGCTGCACGAGCACCGTCGGGTCGGGGGAAGACAAGAGCGCGCGATCGGCGAGCTGAAAGTACGTATCGCCCAAGACCACGAGGCTCGCATCGGTTGTGGCGCGGGCCGCCAGCTCCCGCACGGTGAAGCCGAGGCCACCATCGCGGCTCGGAACGATGAACTCTACCTGGAGGTCCGCACCAAAGGCGCAGTCCACGAAGTCCTCGATGAACAGACCCCGTTGCGGCACGGCAATGATGGCTTTGCGGATGCCCAGCTCCCGCAAGTAGCTCAGGGTCCAGTGGATGACCGGTCGACCTGCCACCGGGATCATGGCCGGCGAGGCGATGTTCGACAGCGCCAGCACGCCTTCGGGCACCCGACCCGCGGCGGGGATGAGGGCGGTGAGGTGGTCAGACATGCTGGGGCTCTCTGTCTTGTCGGACATCTCGGTAGACGCCATTCCCTACACCCCCGCCAAGATCTCCTCCAGCGCATACAACGACTTCGCCGGAAAGCGCTCCTTCGGGTAGTAGCGCCCGATGATCTCGACCGCGCG
>CAYHNK010000458.1:0-2949 GCA_964357695.1 uncultured Bdellovibrionales bacterium
GTCCGAGCTCATGGGCGAGCACCGCTTCGATCTGTGGCTCGCTGAGGCGCTCGACCAGCGTGTCAAAGAGGGCGATCTTCTTGCTGCGTCCGAGGCCCGTAAAGTAGGCGTTGCCGTGACTCGAACGGCGCGAGCCGTCGATGACGAAGCCGCCGCCGCCGACAAAGCCCGTACGCGCAAGGAGCGCGACGATGCGCTCGCGCAAGGGACCCGCCTCAAGTGGCCGAAAACGATTGAACCACGGCAACACAAAGCGCGGGTATGCCCAGGAGAGCACCAGTCCGAAGCTGGTCCATACGCCCCAGACGTACGCCCACCACCAGGCACCCGTTTTCTCCATGAGCAGCAGCACGACAGCCGCAAGCGGCGCGCCGAGCGCGAGCAAGAGCGCCACCCCCTTGAGCCGATCGACGAGAAAGAGTCGCATCGTCGTGCGATTGAAGCCAAAGCGCGCTTCAAGGCTGAAGGGGTGCACGATGGCGAGCGGCAACGACAGCAGCATCGAGACGAGCGCGAAGCCGAGAAGCAGCAGCGTCCCCCGCACAAGCGGCGTGCCCCCCGAGATCCCCACCGCACGCTCGAGCAGCATCAGGCCGCCGCCCAGCGTCCAGACAACGAGCAGCGCGGCGTCGACGACCTCCCCTACCATGGAAAAGCGCGCCTTGGCTCGCGTATAGTCGCTCGCCGTCTGGTGAGCTTCCAGTGTGATCGCAGCGGCAAACGGCGCGGGTACCTCATGGCGATGCCCTTCGACCCAGCGGACCTGGCGCCGGAGCAGCCAGAGGTCGAGCGCTAGGCGGAAAGCAACAGTGACGAGAAAGGCGATGGCAAGCGGTGACATGGTGAGCCCCAAAGTACGCACAGGACGAGCCGGTGCCAAGCGAGGATACATCACGTCGCGGAGCACTGACACAGTCGGCCGCGCGGGGACCGGAGCCGTTGGGGAGGACCCGCGAAGCGGGGGGGACCCGGGCGGCGAGGACCGGAACAGCGGCCGGCAGCTTCTTCGAGCACGCGCCCCATCGATTGCCGCCATACGCCGCGCGCTGCTCTCTTTCTATGACGCCGGGCATCGTGATCTGCCGTGGCGACGCACGAGCGATCCGTACGCCATTTGGGTGTCGGAGATCATGTTGCAGCAGACACAGGTGGTGACCGTTGAGCGTCACTACGGGCGCTTTCTCGCCCGCTTTCCCAGTGTCGCTGCGCTCGCCGAGGCGAGAGAGAGCACCGTGTGTGAGGCATGGGCCGGGTTGGGCTACTATCGCCGCGCGCGCTCACTGCACGCTGCGGCGCGCGAGGTGGTCGGCGAGCACGAGGGCGTGTTGCCGCAGAGCGTCTCCGAGCTACGCTCGCTACCGGGTATCGGTCGCTACACGGCTGGCGCCATCGCGTCCATCGCCTTTGGCCACGAGGAGCCGGTAGTCGACGGCAATGTCGCGCGCGTGCTCGGCCGTGTGCTCGCCCTCGACGCGCCCGCGAGCACCCCCGCGTCCCAGCGCACGTTGTGGTCGCTCGCGGCCGCGCTCGCACGCGGCCCGAGACCGGGTGATGTGAACCAGGCCATGATGGAGCTTGGCGCCACGTTGTGCTCGCCAACCTCGCCGGCGTGTCCGCGCTGTCCACTCGGCCGTTGGTGCAAGGCAAAGGGCACGGGAGACCCCGAGCGATTTCCCTTGGCGGAAAAGCCCGCCTCGCGGCAGCTGCTGGAAGTGGCCTTCGCCTATCTCTCGAGCCGTGGCGGCGTCTGGCTCGAGCAGCGCGGGCTCTCGGGTCTGTGGGCGGGCCTCTGGGAGCTGCCGAGCGCGCAAGGGGCGAACGCCTCCGCGACCCTCGCCACGCGGCTGCGGGTGGACCTCGGACACCCTGTCGCCGAGGTGACGCACGAGCTCACGCATCGCCACGTGCGCGCACGCATCTATGCCAGCCCGCAGCCATCCGGCTGGCGAACGACCTCCCGGCGACGCGCTTTTCCCGAGCCGCTCGATGCGCCACTCAGCGCTCTTGCCCGCAAGGCCATTCGTGCCATCACGGACGGAAAGATTTCGCAACCGCGGTCACGCGATCGGCGATAATGACGCAGTAAGTCCATCGCTTGGACTGGGGGCTCCCGTGGGCATCGCGATTCATCGACATCACCGACCGAGTAGCGTCGACCACGCGGACGGACGCAACGGCGCCATCGGCAAGGCGGGCCACGAGGCCGAGACTGAGCACCTCGCAAAGAAGGTCGACGGCTTCGATCCCGAGCTAGAACAAGCTTTGCGCCAAAGCGACGTCGAGCGCGCACGTCACGTCGTCGGCGGCGACGCTGAGACCCAGGCGCGTATCGACGCACTACACACGCAAAAACCCAGTGAAGCGCACGAGGCGACCGACGCTATTGCGGCCGGACGTATCGACCGCACAGACTTTCAGCGACGCGTCTTCGACCTCATCGGCGCAGAATTCTCCACCGACGCACAGCAAGGCATCGTGCAGTACCTCACCCGTGTGCGTGATCCGCACGAGCTGGGTTGGGCCGCAAGCGCTCTGCGTCGTGTCCTGCCGAACAGCATGCCCAGCACACGCTCGGGCAAGGCACCTCTCGACATCTATCTCAACACTCTCGAGCGCCAGGACGGGCTCAAGCTCGATCGCACGGCATATCGCGGTCGCATGCAGAGCGTCCTTGCCGGTCTGCCTGTCGATGGCGACGGCGCGCGCGTGCTCGACCGCACGGGGGCGCGCCAGCTGCTGTACGGCGCCACCAAGGTCGCCGACAAGGCCGACCTGCTGTGGTTGCACCGTCAGATCGAATCAGCTCTCGGCGACGCAGAGAAGGTGCGGCTGACCGATGATGGCCGTGGCGTGCTCGAGCGCTACTTTGTGCCGCGGCTCAATATCACGAGCGCGCACATCAATCCGGGCGCGCGAGGCACCGTTAGTCCGTTCGAGCTGCTCGACGCC
>CAYHNK010000459.1:0-2938 GCA_964357695.1 uncultured Bdellovibrionales bacterium
ATCAACAATCGCTATCTCGTCCCACATTCCATGGCCAGTTACACCATCAAGATAATGTAGCTGTATGAGTGCTCCGTCTAGCCCGAATCCAATGGCCATACTATGAATATGCATGCCTATCATGAGTACCTGTTTGATGGTGCCGTCCGCGCCTACGCCGGCCGAGCCGGCGTAATCTTGTCCATCCAGCTCCAGATCCATGATCCGCCAGTCCCTCATGCCAGGAGTCGCTTTGGTTGATAGATTCAACATGCGCGTATTCGCTGCCAATTGTATTTTGGGTTTGGCACCGGAGCTCGTGCCAAATGCGCCCAACGTCCCGGGCCCTGTGTTCGCTATCGTGGCGGTTGTTGCGACAGTGAATGTGTCCCCGCGCTGAAAGAGCACTCGCTTGCCCGTCAGTGCATAGGTGCTCACCGCCGCTGTGAAGCTCGGCTGCATCACTGCAAGCGCGTCGGTGGGACAGCCATTCCCTCCGGCTACCGGAACGCTCGTGGCCCCAATGCAAACCGTGTTTGTCGCCGCGAACACGATGTCGGGGTCGTCAACCGTGATCGTCGTCTCTTCGGTGGCCGAGCTCGTGCCATCAAAGACGCTCAAGGCCACCGTGTAAGTGCCTGGCACCTCGAAGACGTGCGCGGCAACCGGACCCATGGCGGCGTTGCGGCTGTTGACGCCAGCGCCACTTCCCGCGCCCCACGTCGTGCCGTTGATTGGCGAGCCGTCCGGGTCGCCAAAATCCCAGCGGTATTCGAGGTCGTGGAAGGGTTCAGGCGTCACCTCTGTATCCGTCGTCCCCGAGGCATCGAAGAACACCGACAAGGGCGCGACGCCCGAGGTGCGACTCGGCACGAGGGAGACAGTGAGCGGGCCCGTGCCAGTGCCGACACCGAAGCTGACCACGTAGTCCGCGGTTGTCGCGTTGCTTGCGCCGTCTTGGCAGCGCACGTAGTAGGTGTAGCTCGTGCTGTCAGCAAGCCCAGTCACGACGGTGTTGTGCGAGCTCGTGCCGGTGGTCGTGAACGTCGTCGCCATGGAGGCGTACGTCGTCCCTGCGCTCGTGCTCCACTTGCAAGTGGCCGGTTCGTTAGTCGTCACGCGTAGGGTCGCCTGCGTCGTACCGCCCGACAGCGTCCCGACTGGTAGGCCGCCACTCAGCACCGGCGGCGTGGTATCGGCCGGCGCCGGGGTCGGACCTCCGGTATCGACGGTGCCACCACTACAACCGGACAGGACAACCATGGCGAGCCACAACCACGGCAACTGACCCTGCCAACGATGTGTGCGCACCGGTATCGCCCCTGAGCTCTGCTTGCTTTGGAACATCAGCTACTCCTGAGACCCAGTCCCATTTGTGAATGGCTACGGCGCCTCGACGACACCGCCATCGATCACGGCTCATAGGCACCGATGGCCGGTGGGCTCGGCCTTGCCGTGCCTGCGATATCGACGACCGGTGCATTGGCTGCGCGCCCCGCGCCAATGAGCGGCGAGCCACCGCCCGGCGCAAAGTCGGAGCCCGCCACCGTGAACAGCGGATCTCCGCCGATGGAGTCCGCGTCGAACGGCGCTGCGGTACTCTGCCAGGACGCGAGACTGCCTTCTCCATGGACCCACTCATAGGGAGCGTTCGAGAAGCAGTGGTTGTTGTCGATGCTGGCGAAGGCGCTCAGTGGCGGCGCCGTGTAGTCGTAACACCAAAATCCATTGGGCGCCGCGTTGGTGGCCGTGTAGGTGATGGTGTTGTTGATGACCACGTGACCTGTACCGATCGAGCCGAAGCCCAGCCCGATACCGCCCTTGTTGGCATCGGGTCCGAACCAGATGGTGTTGTTCCGCACAAGGTTTCGATCACCTACGTCATCTTCTGCGCGCACAGTGTCCCCGTTGATCCACATCCCGGTCGTCTCATACACTGCCGGCCAATTCTGGATGATGAGATTGTTTTCAATCACGCAATCGGGACAGTTCTCAAGCGAGAATCCCGTGTTGCCGCCGTTCTTGATGATGTTGCCCGAGAAATTGGCGTGGCGCAGGTACTTGCCGCCATCTTGGTTCGCTGGACTGAAGCCAACGCCGTAGCAGCCACCCGTGGCCTCTGCCGCGTCAATGTCGATGGTGTTGTTCTCGAAGCGAAAACCATCGATGGCGACGTGCCCGACGACGGCGACGCCGTTACACGTAGGGCCATACTGACCGTGTACGTAGTTGCCAATGACCTGCATGTTGACGACGGACACGCTGTCCGAGGAGAGATAGATCGAATGGTCGAATACGGTGGAGCTGCCGTTACCCTCCCAGTGGTTGTAATTGATATCGGCATTGTCGCCAGAGCCAAGGTAGCCCTGCACCCGACTGTTGGTGATCGTGCTTCCGGTGAGATTGATGTTGTTCGTGTTCCCGGCGTTGCTCTCGTTGTAGATGGCGATATCGAAGCCGTCCATCTCGAGGTTGCACATCGTCACGTCGTGTGCGCCGGCGTAGAAGAAGAAGCCGCGGTTGCGATGACTTACCGTGTCGATATTGCCGTGCAATGCGAGGTTGAGAAAGCGCACGCCACCCTCGTCGCCCATAAAGGCGAAGAGACTTACTTCTCCGACCGCGTTGTTGATGATGGGTTTCGCGGTTCCGGGGAATGTGGTCGGCGTGTACTCGCGCAAGTCGTTGCATGCCACGCCTGCGCCGCAGCGGCTACTGCCGATCGAGAGGTCTCCGGCTGCATCGAACGCGCCGCCCTTACAGAGCGCGACGGTGTCGTTGACCGCGAGGGTGCCAAAGCGGCTCGCGGCGTTGGCGATGGTCTGGCGGGGGAATAGCGGGTCCGTGCCGGCGTTCGTGTCGTCGCCCGGGACACAGTCGCCGTCGGCGCCGGTACCACAATCACAGTAGTAGTAGACCGTGCCACGCATGGGCTCCCCGGCGCATGCCGCTGCCACTT
>CAYHNK010000460.1:0-2925 GCA_964357695.1 uncultured Bdellovibrionales bacterium
GGCGATTTTCCAGTGTGGCTCGCGACCGAGCAGGTGCGCATTGTCACGGTCAACGACGCCTTCCTCGACTTCGGTCGGGACGTACGAGCGGCGTTCAAGCGGGCAGGGGTGCGCGTGTCGCTCGATGAGCGCAGCGAAAAGCTCGGCTTCAAGATCCGCGACGCGGAGCTGCACAAGGTGCCCGTCGTCATGGTGCTCGGCGAGAAGGAGCGCACGGCCGGCGCGGTGTCGGTTCGTTGGCGCAAGAAGGGTGACTTGGGGCAGATGCCGCTTGACCGCGCGATTGCCCTCGTGTTAGAAGCCGCGGCCGTCCCGTCACCGGGAGAAATCCCTGTGCGGAAGCATGTTGGGGGCGTACAGGGGTAGGAGCTAGCCATCGCAAAGCGAACTGAGACAGACCTGAGAATCAACCGCCGTATTCGCGCACGCGAGATCCGCGTGATCGATCCGGAGGGCAACCAGCTTGGCATCATGCCGCCGGAGCTGGCGCTGACCAAGGCGATGGAGCTCGGGTTCGACCTTGTCGAGGTCTCTCCGGAGGCGCGACCGCCGGTCTGTCGCATCATGGACTATGGCAAGTTCAAGTACACGCAGAAGAAACGTACGGCGGAGGCGCGCAAGCATCAGGCGAGCACGACCATCAAGGAAGTAAAATTCCGGCCGAAGATTGAAACGCACGACTATGAATTCAAGGTCAACCGCATCAAGCAGTTTTTGAAGGACGGGCACAAGGCAAAGGTGACGATGATGTTTCGCGGTCGCGAGATCACCCACCAGGAGATCGCGCGACGCATCATGGATCGCATTGCTGAGGACATCAAAGAAGCCGGTGCGGTCGAGCAGATGCCAAAGCTCGACGGCCGCAACATGACGATGGTGGTAGCACCATCGGCGAAGGCCAGTGGACGGGCGAGCGGAGCTTGAGCGCGCGTAGCTCGTCAGGAGAGAACGATGCCGAAGGACACAACGAACGCAAAGATGAAGACGAAGCGCGCCGCGGCGAAGCGCTTTCGCGTGACCGGCAGCGGTCACGTCAAGGTGGGTCGCAAGGGCAAGCGACATATCTTCACCAACAAGTCGCGCAACCGCAAGCGTCAGCTGCGCGGTACGCGTCTGTTGTCCCCGGCGGACGAGAAGATGGCTCTGAGCCTCATCCCGTACGCATAGGTCGCATAGCAACCTGTCGACCGCGCTTCGATCGTTGACGCGCAGTACGGCGGGGAAATTGTTTCAGGAGTAGTAAGACATGCCTCGCACTAAGGGTGGATTCAAGACGCGGGCGCGCCGCAAGAAGATCCTCAAGCTCGCCAAGGGCTACTGGGGCGCGCGACGCAAGCTGTATGCGGTTGCCCGTGAGACGGTCGATCGAGCCTTGGCGTATGCGTTCGCTGGCCGCAAACAGAAGAAGCGCCAGTATCGCTCGCTTTGGATCACGCGTATCAATGCGGCGGTCAGACCCCTCGGGATGAGCTACAGTCGTTTCACGCATGGGCTCGGCAAGGCCCAAGTCGAGATCGACCGACGCATTCTCGCGGATCTGGCGACCACCGACCCGCGTGGATTTGAGGCCGTCGCCAGCCTCGCAAAGCAGAGCCTGTAAGGTCTCGCCTTCGACGGCCAGTTTTGTGACAGCCGCACGCCCGGCAGGCGTGGGGGTGTCTCGTGCGCCATGGACGATCTGAAACAGATAGAACGGTCAATCGCGCAGCGTGCTCGGCGCGTCAAGTCCGCTGACGAGCTCCAGCAGCTTCGCGCTGAGGTGCTCGGCAAGAAGGGCGTGCTCGCACAGGCGCTGCGTAACCTTCGTGACTTGTCGGCCGAAGAGCGGCCCCGCGTCGGGCAGCTGCTGCACGAGGCCAAGGGCAAGGTCGAAGCCGCACTCGATGCGGCGGCGGCGCGTCTACAGCAGCACGACGAAGATCTGCGCCTTGAGGCGGGGCGCGTCGACGTGACACTCCCGGGCCGCCGCGTCCCAAGTGGCGCTGTGCACCCGCTGCGCATCGTCCAGCAGGATGTCATCAATGCCCTGGCGCCGCTTGGCTTCTCGGTGGTGGAAGGTCCCATCGTTGAGCACGACTGGTACAATTTCGAGGCGCTCAATATTCCCGCCGATCACCCGGCGCGGGACATGCAGGACACGTTCTTTCTCGCGCCGCAGGTGGTGCTGCGCACGCACACATCGAACGTGCAAGTGCGCACCCTGTTGCGACAGAAGCCTCCGGTGCGCATTCTCGCCCCGGGCATGGTGTTTCGCCACGATGAGGTCGACGCCACACATTCGCCGGTGTTTCACCAGATCGAGGGGCTGTGGGTCGACGAACGGGTGAGCTTTGCTGATCTGAAGGGCCTGCTTCACCGCGTCGCTGAGCAGCTCTTTGGCGCGGGTACGCAGATCCGTCTGCGGCCGAGCTTCTTTCCCTTCACCGAGCCGTCGGCGGAGGTGGATGTCAGCTGCGCCGTGTGCGCTGGCCGTGGCGATGCGGGCTGTCGCATGTGTCGCGGTAGCGGCTGGCTTGAGATCCTGGGCGCGGGCATGGTCGATCCTGCCGTGCTCGAGGCGGTGGGCTTGGATCCGGAAGCCGTGCAGGGTCTCGCCTTCGGCATCGGCCTCGAACGCCTGGCGCTGTTGCGCTGGGGCATCGACGACATTCGTCTGTTCTACGACAACGACTTGCGATTTCTCAGGCAGTTCGCACCCGCGTCGCGAAGCTAGATCTCCGACGCGAAGCGCGAGGGAGAGCTCTTGCCGTGAAGCTCAGTTTGGATTGGCTGTCCGATTTCGTCGACGTACCGCCGCTCGGTGCGCTTGTGGAGCGCCTCACCTTCGCTGGCATCGAGGTCGAGGGCGTGCACGGCGTGCCTGCCGAGACCGAGGGCGTGGTGGTGGGTGAGGTACTCACAGTCGTGCCTCATCCCAAGAGTGAT
>CAYHNK010000461.1:0-2841 GCA_964357695.1 uncultured Bdellovibrionales bacterium
AGCGGCCGTCATGTCTAGCGAAATCAAACGTATTGGGAGAAGTCGATCGCCCTGGCAGCTACCCGAGCCCTACTTGCTATGGTTTCAGCAGCAAGGTTTTCCGCGCGGTCAGCTCAGCAAGATGATGGCGCTCGCGCTCGAGATCAAAATCAACGGACTCGAGGTGCTGGTCGAGCAAGCGGTAGACCACAACTCATCAGGTCGCGCGTCATGAATGAGCTTGCCCCGACCCAGCGGACCAGGCCTCGTTTCGCTGCGCCGGATTCCGTACTAGGATGAACGCTCTTGCGTGGCACCAAACGGAGGCCAAATGTCGGGTCGACAGAGCCTATGGATCAACGCTGCAATCGCCTTCAGCCTCCCCGCCTGGGTGAGCGCCGCCCCGACCTCGTCGGTCGACTGGAGCGTCGCATCGCAGCACGAGCGTGTCGATATCCCGCGCGAGCGGCAGGCCTCTTTGCGTGTCGATGAGCAGAGTGCGCTCACGCTGCGCGCGCAGGGTCCGCTCGTGCTCGAGCTTCGTCTCCGCCCGGTTCTCGCACGCAAGAGCGGCAAGGTGACGCTGCGCTGCGTGCGTGACGAAGCCTTCGCATCCACCAAGACGCTAGCGATTCGTGGCGCGACGCTCGCCCTCGCCGGAGGCGCGGTTCCCAAGAAGCCCGTCGCCGTGCAGCTCGTCGTACCCGCGGGAGTGCATACGTACGAGTGCCGCGCCGACGGCGACACCTCGACGCTGCTCGTTGTCGTTCAGCCCGCGAGGAAAGCCAAGAAGATCCTGGCCATGGGCGAGGAGGTCGAGCTCGTGCCCGCCGCTGCGCCACAGGAGCCCGTGACCGAGCAGCCCGCTGTGGACACGGTGGCGCCGGTGGCTAGCAGCGCACAGGAAAGTGCCGCCGCCGCCCCCACGCCGACCATCGAGGTGCCTCCCGCGCTACTTGAAGGCGGTCCGCCCAGGCGCACCGTGCTCATGCCGCTGACGTCGTCGGATTTGACCAAGAGTGACGTCGCGCTGTTGCAGGACCAGCTGACGTCCGCCCTCGGGCGCCTAAAGAACCTTCAGGTCATCACCGCCGCGGAGGTGCAGGACTTGCTCGATCATGAGGCGTCAAAGCAGCAGCTGGGATGTGCCAGCGACACGGTGTGCCTGGCGGAGCTCGGCGAGGCAGCGAACGCTGATCTGCTCGTCAGTGGCAACGTCGGCAAGATCGGCGACGTCTTGATGTTGAGTCTCACCGTGCTCGCGCCAAAATCAGGCACCGTGGTTGGTCGTGCCGCGGTGACGGCTGCCCGTGTCGAGGAGCTCGCGGGCGAGCTCGGCGGTGGCATCGCTCGGGCGCTTGGTGCTGTGCCGAGCTCCAAGGTGGCCGCCTTTGCACTCGAGGTCCCGGCCGGCGGGGTCAAGGTGGCGGTCATGCCGCTGCGAAGCCAAGGGCTCGAAGAGGATGTCGGCAAGAACCTGACCCAAATCGTCGCACTGGAGCTCAAGAACCTGCCCGCGTTCTCGGTCATCTCGCAGGATGAGATCGCCGCGATGCTGCAGCTCGAGGCCAACAAGCAGGAGATCGGTTGTGACGACGCGTCGTGCTTTGCCGAGCTGGGCGGCGCGTTGGGCGTCGACTACCTCGTCATCGGCACTGTCGGTCGTCTCGGCGATACCTTCCTCGTCGGCCTCAAGCTCATCAACACCCGCAAGGCCGAGGTCGTCAATCGCATCAACGAGTCGTTCAAGGGCCGCGAGTCCGACCTATTGAGGGCCGCTCGCTTCGCGGTGTTCCAGCTCGTCGGCGCGAGGCTGGAGACTCCCGGGGCGCTCGCCGTCAGGGTCACACCCGACGAGCCCTTCCGGTTGGAGCTCGACGGCGCACTGGTCGCCGACATCAAGCAGCTCGCGAGTGTGTCGCCGGGGCGTCACGATTTGCGCGTCGAGGCCGACGGCTACTATGGGCAGTACCTCGAAACCTACGTCGAGCCGGGTCTCGCGAACACGATTGCACTCGAGCTCAGTGCCATACCGCGACCGTGGTTCACCCATTGGTGGGTGTGGGCCGCTGGCACGGGCGTCGTCGGCGGTGGCGTGGCCGCGGCCGTCTTCCTACTCGGGAGCGACAACGGCACTTCCTTTGGCGCCGTCGACCTGCAATTGGAGAGGGGGCTGACTCATGGCCACTAGGGCGCATCTCATCGGGATCGTCAGTGGACTCGCGCTCGTTGCCTGCCATGGGACCTCCGGCGGCAATGTGGCGCTCTCTGCCCAATGGGCCTCGTCGAGCGCGAGTGGCAACCGCTCGGCGCTGACACTGCCGGCGAGCGTGACCAGGCTGCGCGCCATCGTCACCGGGGCCGGGATCGAGCCGGCGCTGCAACAAGAATTCGATGTGACGCAGAGCGAGACGCAGTCGATCCACATCGACAAGATCCCGGCGGGCAAAGCACGCACCATCCAACTCGACGGTCTGGAGGCGGACGGCTGGGTGAATTTCTCCGGCGTCACCGATCCCATCGACGTGCAGGCCAACAAGACTCGCAGTGCCACCGTGACGCTGTACTCGGCCCCCGGCGCCGACGATGCAGAGACCGGCGTCGAGAGCATCACAGTCCTGGTCAACGACGGTGACCCGGCGACCGCGACCCCCGAAGTGCAGGTGCGCGTCATCGCCACCGATGCCAGCGAGATGGTCTTGTCCAACGCGCCCGTGGGCTTTGCGAGCTACGAGGGCCTTGCGTGGCAGCCCTATTCGGCCGCGACGCAGACCTGGAGTCTCACCGATGGCGATGGCACCAAGAGCGTCTACGCGGTGCTGCGCAATGCGCGCGGTCTGGCGTCACGTTCCGTGGTGAGCG
>CAYHNK010000462.1:0-2840 GCA_964357695.1 uncultured Bdellovibrionales bacterium
CGTTTGGCCATGGCCTGAGCTACACGCAGTTCGAGTACCGCGACTTGAAGCTCTCGGCGCCCACGGCGCGTGCCGGCGACACGGTGACAGTGCAGTTCTCGGTTACCAACGTCGGTCCACGTGCCGGGGATGAGGTGGGCCAACTCTACGTGCGTGATCCGGTGGCGAGCATCACGCGGCCCGTCAAGCAGCTCAAGGGATTTGCCCGCATGGAATTGACGCCTGGCGAGACCAAGCGCGTGAGCATGGAGCTGCCCATCGATGCGCTCGGGCTCTACGACGCCGCCATGCGCTACATCGTCGAGCCGGGTCTGATCGAAGTCATGGTCGGCGCGTCTTCGGACGACATCCGCCTGCGCGACAAGCTCGAGATCGTCGGTCCGGCGACGACGCGCAGCGAGCCCATCGTCAAGGTGAAGATGGAGTAGTAAACTCGCATGGCAATGCTCGGCCGATTCAAGCTCTTGGCAGTGGTGGCGGCAGTGGCTCTGTTCGCCGGTGGCGCTGCCTTGTTGGCAGTCAATCTGCATCGCACCTTTCGCCAAGCGATGGTGGACAACGCGCACCGGCAGCTCAAGCTGCTGGCTGTCACCGCGAGTCGCAGAATCGAGAGCTTCGTGCTGGAGCACGACAAATCGTTGCGCGTCGCGGCAGCCTTCCCGATATCTCGAAGTCATCAGGATGGCACATGCGCGATCGAGACGCTTTTCGAGGTGCAGGCGGAGCACCTTCTGGCCGTGGCGCTCGTTGACGACAACGGCCAGATTCTCCACAGCCACCCCGAGAGCCTAACGGACGCTGATCGCGGGGGCTTATTGGAGACCACAGTGAAACCGCGGGCGCGGCACGAGCACTCCTACGGCTTGTGGTTCAGTCCGGAACGCGCCCATTTCGCGATCATCCACCCGCTACGCGGCGCGGACGGGGTGTTGCTTGCCTTCGTGCTGGATGCCACCTCGCTATTTGAGCGGTACGTCAATGTGATTTCCAACGACTTGGCGACGTGCGGCTGGTTGATGAACGAATCAACCACCCTGCTCGGCAGTCACGAAGACGGCGCGGTCGGTCACAAAATCATGGACTTCAAGACCGCCGAATTTCCAGGTGCGGACCTGTCGTCCCTTGAGCAACTAGTGAACCGGACCCAGCGCGGTGAGCTGGGCGCTGGCGTGTACACGTGCCCGCGTCACGGTCAACGCCTGCTGGCGTATGCGCCCGTCGCCGTCGGCCCGCTGCGGTGGTCGGTGGGAATTGCGATGGGCCACGGCGAGATCGCCGGCATGATCAACCGACACGCCTTGGCGACCTCCGGCCTGACGGCCTTCGTGGTGCTGGTCTTCACCGTGTTGGGGTTCGGCCTCCTTCGCGCGGCAAGCAAGCGCGAAAATCTGGCGCGCGAAGCAGAGTTTCTGCGCGAACGCGCCAAGGCCGCTGCGGCTCTCACAGAAAGTGAGGAGCGCTATCGCACCGTGGTCGAGAGCGCCAATGACGCCATCCTCCTCGCTCACGACGGAGTCTGCCTGTTCGCCAATCAGGGCGCCCTGCGGCTTTTGGGAATCGCGAGCCCGGAGCAGTTGGTTGGGCGGCTGGTCACCGATTTCGTTCACCCGTCCGACCGCGAGCGCGTGGCTCGCATCCACGAGCAGGTCGAGGCCAGAAGAGACGCGCCGCAGAGCTACGAGTGCCGCGCGATCGCGGCGGGAGCCTTGCGCTTTGACGCGTCGGTGGCCCCGATACCCCTTCACCAGCAGCCCTGTGTGCTCGTGTCCTGGCGGGATGCCACAGCCCGCACGCTCGCCGAAGAGCACGCGCGCAATGAGCAGCGTCTGCGCTCGCTCGGCTATCTCGCGGCCGGCATCGCGCACGATTTCAACAACGCGCTCACGATTGTGTACGGCCACCTGACTCTGGCGCTCGCCCCCGGCAAGCAGAACATCGAGGACAACCTGCACGCCGCTCTCGCGGGAGCTCTGCGCAGTAAGGAGCTCGCCAGCAGGCTCCTCAGCTTCGCTGAGGGTGATGAGATCCACCGGCGCACGATTGCCGTCGAGGTGCCGTTGCGGGCGGCCATCGCCCGGGCGATCGATCGAACGAACATTCGCTGCGACCTGCGTGTGCAGGGAACGACCACCGCGGTCCGTGGTGATCCGGATCGCTTGATGCTGGCATTCGAGGCCGTCCTTACGAACGCCCAAGAAGCGATGCCCGACGGCGGCGTGATCGCGATTTCGGTCGATCACGTGGAGGTCACCGCCGAGGCACCCAACGACCTGGAAGCAGGAACCTACGTCAGAGTCTCGGTGGCCGACCGCGGGGTGGGCATTGGACCTGACGGTGTTGGGCGGTCTGGGTGGCGCAGAGGCCATCAAGAGCCTCTTGGAGATGGATCCTCAGGTTCGCGCGCTGGTCGCAAGCGGTTACTCGTCCGATCCGGTGCTGGTTCGTTTTCGCGAGCACGGGTTCGTCGGCGCCCTGAGAAAACCCTTCGGCATAAACGAGTTGCGCGAAGCGGTCGCCGCTGTGTTATCAGACACCGAGCCCCAGGAGATTCCATGATGTGCCGCCGTTTCATCCTCACCTCGTCGCTTCTCGCACTCGTCGGCTGTGGCGACGGTGACGAGTCCTCCCTCGCTATCTCGGATGGCACCTTGAGTGGGGTCGTGGGCGGCGAGAGCTGGACCCTCGTCTACGCCGAGACTGACGCTTTTCTCTCCGACGGCGAGGACGAATTCTTCACCACGCTGCACGCGCAAGCGGGCACCGCGTGCACGTACAACAGCTCACTGGGCAATCGCGTCCTGCTCTCGGTGCCCAAGACCGCGGGCGACTACGACCTCGGG
>CAYHNK010000463.1:0-2838 GCA_964357695.1 uncultured Bdellovibrionales bacterium
GAACGACGGGGTCCGGCAAGTCGACGACGCTCGCCGCCATGATTGACCACATCAACACGACGCGTACCGCACACATCCTCACCATCGAGGATCCCATCGAGTTCCTGCTGCGCGACAAACGATCGATCATCAACCAGCGCGAGGTGGGCGTCGACACCACGGGATTTGCGCCCGCGCTACGCAGCGCGCTGCGCCAAGACCCCGATGTCATCCTGGTGGGCGAAATGCGTGATCTCGAAACGATCGAGATTGCCCTCACCGCCGCCGAGACGGGTCATCTGGTCATGTCGACCTTGCATACGCTCGACGCCACGGAGACCATCAGTCGCATCGTCTCTGCATTTCCTCCCCACCAGCAGCGCATGGTGCGCCTGCAGCTCGGCGCAGTCTTGCGCGGTGTGGTCAGTCAGCGCCTCGTACCGCGGGCAGACGGTCGCGGTCGCGTCGCCGCCCTCGAGATTTTGCGACACACCGCCCGTGTGCGGGAGCTCGTCGAAGACGCCGAGCGCACCAAGGAGCTCGTCGACGCCATCGCGCAGGGACACACCACGTATGGCATGCAGACGTTCGATCAAGCGCTGATGGATCTACTGCAGCGCGGCCAAATCACCTACGACGAAGCTCTCCGCCAGGCCTCGAACGCCGATGACTTCGCTCTGCGCGCCGCCGGCATCTCGAGCACATCCGACAGTCGCTGGGAGGGTTTTGCCGCGCCACCTGCGCCACCACCAGCGCCACCACCCGCACCGGCGGCAAAGAGCGGCCAGCCCGATGATGACTTCTTCATCGAGCGTTTCTGACCCCAAGACGAGCGGCAGCGCACGCGCGTCACCCGCCGACGTGCAGGCCGCCTACGATGCGGTCGTGCGCCTGCTGGCACGACGGGCGATGAGTCAGGCGGAGGTGCTCAGTCATCTGGCCACGCGCGGCTACGCCACGGAGCTATCGCATGCCGTGCTCGAGCGATTGCGCGCACTCGGGTACGTTGCCGATGAGCAGGTGGCGCAGACTATCGCGCGCCGTGCCATGCGCGAGGGGCGTGGCCCTGCGTGGGCGCAGCAACAGCTCGACGCGCGCCGAGTTGACACGCGCGCCGGCGCTACGGTCGTGAGCGAGCTCGCAGGCCAAGAGCTATCGCTCGCAACGCGTATCGTCGCCGCTCGCTGGCCCCATGGGCGGCCCAACGACCGCGCCGAGATCGACAAGCTTGCGCGCCGTCTTGCCCGTCGCGGTTTTTCGCAGGACGTCATCTACCGCGTCCTGGGTCTGAGTGAGGACTGAGCATGAGCATCGCCGTGACGATTCTGGGAGTGTCACTACTCATCGTCTTGCATGAGTTGGGACACTTTTTCGCCGCTCGTTTTTTCGACATGCGCGTGCTGCGCTTCTCGGTCGGTTTCGGCCCGCCGCTGATACGCTGGAAAAAAGGCGAGACGACGTGGCAGCTCGCCGCCGTACCGCTAGGCGGCTACGTGCTCATCGACGGGATGGGTGCTGACGAGAGCCATGAGCAAGGCATCAACGACACCCGCAGCTTTCGCAATCGCCCGGTGTGGCAGCGCGCGGTGGTGCTGGCTGCCGGCCCCGTGATGAATTGGCTGCTCGCGGCCGCGTTCATCACCAGCCTCGCCTGGACCGTCGGCTTTGCCCGCTACGACACGACGTCGGCAACACTCGGTGAGATCCTCGACGGTGGCCCGGCGGCGCAAGCTGGGCTCACGCAAGGAGATCGCGTCCAGCGCGTGGGGGACACCGCAGTCGAAGACTGGGACCATCTCGTCGCTGCCATTCGTGCCCATCCGCAACAGCCCGTCCTCTTTGAGATCCAGCGACGCAACGAGACGCTGTCGCTGTCGGTGGTGCCCCGCCGTGCCGACGGGGGCGACTTCGGTGTCATCGACGTCATGCCGCCCGCACACATCGAGCGCTTTGGCCCCATCACCGGCCTGCGCGCGGGCTTGGTGGGTGCGACGTCCTACACGACGCAGCAAGTGCAAATGCTCGTCGGCCTCGTCCTGGGCACTGAGCAGGGCCGCCTCGCCGGCCTGCCAGGAATCGTCAAGATGGTGTCGGAGCAGGCGGAGCGAGGTGCTCGCTACCTGCTACAGTCACTCGCCTGGCTGTCGATTGGACTCTTTTTGCTCAACCTGCTGCCGGTGCCTGCGCTCGATGGCAGTCGCCTGAGCTTTCTCGCCATCGAGGCCGTGCGACGTCGACCGGTCGACGCGCGCATCGAGGGCACGATCCACGGGATCGGCTTCGTGTTGCTCATCGGGCTGATGGTGTGGGTGTCGATTCGCGACCTGCTCTAGCGAGGCTCTTGCGCCGCACTGCGCAGCTGGCGCACACACTCGTCAAGCTGCGCCGTCACCTCGGGTGATGGGTCGTCAAAACGAATGCCGACACCCACGCCGGTGACGAGGTTGACCACCGTACCGCGCAGCAGCACCGGCGCACGCGGTATGCCGACGTCGCCCATCAGGTCGATCGTCAGCTCCACCTGCGTCCCGACCTGCAGCACACGCGGCAGCACGACGAAGATGCCGTGCGCGGACAGGTCCTCAGCGTGACCACGAAGCGGCAACGCTCCGGGGCGCTCCATCACCGCCACGCCGATCAACGTGGTCTTGCTGTCGACTTGGGCTGTGGGCACAACCTGCATGGCTCTCAGTCGTACACACTGCCTCGCACTCGCGGTTACGCTTGCCACCGCAGCGCGCGGAGCACCTACGCAAAATTTCGTGGGGCCGCCACCGATTGCGACAACCGCGTCATGTGGGGCCGTGCCTCGCGCCCGGCCCTACCTTCGACTACACGGCGCAACGCCGCGTGTGGCAA
>CAYHNK010000464.1:0-2817 GCA_964357695.1 uncultured Bdellovibrionales bacterium
TTGGCATCGCGCCCTTGCCGACGCGCATGCGCGACCTCGAGGACGCCATCGCCGACAAGAAGGCCGAGCTGGAGGCGACGGCCAAGCAGAAGGAAGGGGACGCCGATGCCGGTCAACGTCCTGCCGCGTGACGCCAGCGGCGGCGCGATCTCGGCCCTGCGCCTGCTCAATTAGAGGGCGCTGGCCTTCGGCGCCACGGCCCCGCAGACGGCGGCGATAGCCACGCCGATCGCGCGCATCTCGTCCGACATCGACGTGCATTTCGCCTTCGGCACCTCGCCGACGGCCGCGACGACTGACCATTTCCTGCCGGCGCGGCTGGTCGAGTACGTCGGCATCATCCCGAACGACCTCTTTTCGGTGCGCTCGGCGACCAGCACGGCATGCTCGATGGCGTGCTCGAGCTCCCGCACGTTGCCGGGCCAACCGTAGTCGAGCAGCTTGCGCATCGCCGTCTTGCCGAGCCGCGGTACGCTCCCCCCAGGGCGTACGGGCGCGTGCTCGAGAAAGTGCGCTACGAGCACCACGATGTCCTCGCGCCGCTCGCGTAGCGGCGGCAAGCGGATGTGCACCGTGTCGATTCGAAAGAGCAAGTCGCGGCGAAAGCGCTGCGTGCGTGCCATCTCCTCGAGATCTTGATTGGTGGCGGCGATGACGCGCACGTCGACGTGGACGGGTCGCTCGGCGCCCACCGGGATGAGCTCGCCGCTCTCGAGCACGCGCAGGAGCTTGGCCTGTTGTCCGAGACTCATATCGCCGATCTCATCGAGAAAGAGCGTGCCGCCGTCGGCCTCGCGAAAGTACCCCAGTCGCGCCCGTTCGGCACCGCTGAAGGCGCCCCTCTCGTGGCCAAAGAGCTCGCTTTCGAGCAGGTTCTCCGGGACGGCCGCACAATTGATGGACAAGAAGGTTGCGGCGGCCCGCGTCCCGAGCCCGTGGATGGCCCGCGCCACAAGATCCTTACCGGTGCCGCTTTCGCCGCTCACGAGCACCGGCACGTCCACGCTCGCCACCTTGCGCACGAGCTCGAAGAGCCGCTGCATACTGGGCGCACGTCCGATGATGTTCTCGAGGCGGTAGCGACTCGATACCTCGGCCTTGAGCTTCTGATTCTCCTCGACGAGACGCCGGTGCTCGAGGGCACGGGCAACGACGATCTCCAGCTCCTCGGGCTCGAAGGGCTTGCGTAGGTACTCGAACGCGCCGAGCTTCATCGCTTGCACGGCAGTCTCGACCGTGGCGTGCGCTGTGAGCATGATGGTTGGCAGTCCCGCGTCGAACGCGCGCAGTTGCCTCAGACCCTCGAGACCATCGAGCCCGGGCATGCGCAGATCGGTGATGACGAGATCGACACGCTCGCGCGCGACCGTCGCCATCGCCGCCGACACTGAGTCGGCAAGCCGCGGCTCGTAGCCAAAGGCCGTCAGGTAGCGGCCCAACATGGACCGGGCCGACTCTTGATCGTCGACCACCAAAATGCGCGCGCGCTCAACCATCGCTCTCCCCCACGGGCAGCTCGATTTCAAATCGCGTGCCGACTCCCGACGTGCTCTCGACCCGCAGCAGGCCATCGTGCATCTCGACGATGCGGTGGGCAATCGTCAACCCGAGCCCGGTCCCCTGCCCTTCGGCCTTGGTGGTGAAGAACGGATCGAAGATGTGGCGCAGCACCTCGGGTGGCATACCACTCCCCGTGTCGTCGATGCACACGACACACGCCCCGCCCTCGCCCTCATCGAGTGCGACGCGCAAGTCGCCGCCGTTGGGCATCGCTTGGATGGCGTTGATGAGAATGTTGAGCAAGGCCTGCGTGAGCAGATGCGGGTCGGCCTCGACGACACAGCCGCCATCCTCGGGAAGCTCTTCGCGCAACACAACATTGCCATGACGTGCTTGTACACGCACGAGATCGAGTGCCTCGCGGGCCAGCATCCCGATGCGCGTGGGCACCCGCGACGGCGGCCGGGTACGCGCGAGCAGCAGCATCTTCTCCATCAGAGCCGCCGCATCGCGCACTTCTTTCTGAATGACACCGACGTCGGCGCGCAATTCCGACGACGCATCGAGCCGCCGCGCGAGCAGGTCGGCGTAGCCCTTGATGGCGTGCAGATAGTTGCCAATTTGGTGCGCGAGTCCCGCGGTGAGCGTCCCCAGGGCCGCGAGCCGCTCGGAGCGCCACATCTGCTCCTCTTGCCGCTGCGTCGCGGTCACATCCTCGGCGACGACGACTGCCGAGCCCGAGCCACCATCGCTGCGGCGCACCGAGGCGACGCGCACACGCAGTCGACGGGGCTCCTGCCCCGAGGCTCCGAGCGTTTCGCAATGCAGCATCATCGGCTCGCTGAGCGCAATCGCCTGCGCGACCGCATGGGCGAGCGCCTCGGGCGTGGCGACGCGTTGCCACAGCGGCGTCTGACTTTCGGCAAGGTCGACACCCAACAGGCGCCGCGCCGGATCGTTGGCCGCGACGACGGTCCCGTGCACATCGACGAGCAAGATGCCGTCGCGCACCGAGTCCAGGATCGTCTGGCTCTCGAAGGCCGCGCGCTCGAGATCGGCGCTGACCACGTCCACTTGGTGCCGCAGGGCCGCGTTCAGCTGGTCGACGTGCGTCCGTTCGGCCTCCAGCGTCTCCGAAAGACGCGCGAGACGCTGCTGCACGACCCCGATTTCACCGTCGGCAAGGCCCTCGGCCGGCACACGATAGCCGCGGCCCACTTCGCCACGACCGATTTCGCCGAGATCCGCCGCCAGCCTGACGAGCGGACGCACAAGGCGCCCGGTCACCCACAGCGTCAGAATACCGCCGACCCCCAC
>CAYHNK010000465.1:0-2798 GCA_964357695.1 uncultured Bdellovibrionales bacterium
ACGTCATCGTGACGGTCTCGAGCGCCGACGATACCCAGCTCGGGGTCGTCGATGCGCCGGTGCTGCTGACCTTCACGTCGTCCACTTGGAACGACTGGCAGGAGGTGACGCTCGTCGCCGTCGATGACGCCACGGTCGACGGCACCCGGGCCATCGAGGTCATCGCGACTGTGGACCTGTCGACCCACGACACGACCGGGTATGCAACGCTCGCCTCCGTATCGACGTCGATCTACGTGTACGACAATGACTACCCGGCCGTCGTTTCGAGTCAGCCCACGGCGACGCTCGTCGAGGGCGGGCCCGCGGCATCCATCCAAGTTACCTTGAGCTCGATGCCCGAGGGCCAGGTGGTCCTGAACGTTTCGTCGAGCGATCCGTCAGTGGCGACTGTGACCCCGTCGCAGGTGACGCTGACCGCAAGCAACTGGAGCACCGGCGTGGCCGTGACGGTTACGGCCGTCGACGATCAAGCGGTCGAAGACCCGCAATGGACCACGGTCATCGCAAGTGTCGATGCCTCCACGACGGATGCCACCGGCTATGCGCAGTTAGCAGTACAGACCCTGACGGACGTCACGGTAGAGGACAACGACGTCGGCACCATCCTGATGTTTCAAGCCGCCGGCGGCACGGTCAACGGCAACATCGGCGGACGCCTCAGTGCCGATGCCAAATGCGCCGCGAGCACGACGGCTGTTGCCACCTGCGGCTACCGCACCAAGGTGCGCGCTTTTCTCACGGTGAGCCTTGCTGACCAACTGCAATCGATGCCTGCCAATTTCGCGCTTGCCGCGAGTGCGCCCATCACCAGCCTGAGCGGCGCCCCCTTCGCCGCCAACTGGATGGCCATGTTCGTTGGCAACGGAACATCCGCGAGTTGGCCGAATCAGATCCCGTACAGTCTGGCGGACGCCGGCATTCTGCCTGCGAGCACGCGCTTCTGGAGCGGCACGTTCAACAACACGCCAGCGGGCACGACGAGCAGCGCGCTCATTCCGTACACCACCTGCCAATCGTTCACGAGCTCGGCCACCGGTGGCATCAACTACGGAGCCGCCGGCCAGTCGTCGAAGAAGGATGTCGCCTGGCTAAGCAATGCGACCTACATCGACAACACGCTCACCTGGGATGCTGCTTACTGCGACACGTTATTTCCACTGCTGTGCGTCTGCGGACGCTGACTTCTCCGGTGAGCGATGGTGTGTTTTGATTTATTGTATAGCGTCCACGCAACGCGCTCACCGCGGCGAGTCTCCTCTAAATTGGCAGCGGTCAGTGTCTCAAACCAGTTGACATGCTCCGTTGAGCGCCAGGTGTGCCTCGACAACGCGCTGCGGCAAAGATTCTTTTGCCTCGTTTAGCCGACACACCCTCGGTTTCGTCGTATGCTGCATGGAGATGCACATGACGCGGGCGAGGATGCTCCAGGTGATCCCGAGGATTGCAACGGCAACGCTGGTTTTGCTCGTGGGCGCCAAGGCTTTTGCCCAGGTAACGCTCACCGACAGCTCCTGGAGCACGTCCTTTGAGGGCTGTGCCACCGGCGACGTTGGTTACGGCGACGTCTGCGATGGCTTGACCGCGGTGGGCCAGGAGTACACCTGCGGCGCGGGCCCGGTGTACCACTCGCAGGTGGCAACCGGCGCGAACTATCCCGGCGGCGCGGGCGGCGCTGGTTTTGCGGTCTACTACGAATCGAATGCACGCAACATCTACTCGACAGGTCTGATGCTGACCTTCGACCCCCCGGAGCCAGAGGTCTGGTTTCGATTCTACCGCGCTTGGCCGGCCGGGCAGACCTGGGCCGATCTCAAGGAGCACAAGGTCGTCTACTTGCACACCGACGACAGCCCCGCCGCCAACGTCAACTTCCCGCAAGGCGACGACGACATCGCGCTGCAACCGCGCAACACCATGGGCAGCCCCGACGTCTACTACGCCGGCAACGGCTGGGAGACGCTCAACGATGGCAGCTTGGTGGGCGACGGCGCCTGGCACGCCTTCGAGCTCCACTTTCGCCTCGGCACCTCGGGCAGCAACGACGGTCTCTTTGAGATGTGGATTGACGGGGCCAACGTCATTTCGGACTCCGGGTTGGACTGGTTTGACGGCGGCGGGAGCTCGCCGACGGGCTGGGCCGAGATCGAGCTACCCAGCAATCACAACGTCTCGGTGACCCCAGACCTCTGCGGAGAATCGCGCATCGACGACATTGCCGTCGCCGTACCGGGCTATGGCGGCTTCGTGCTGGACGCGGACAACCGCCCCATGATCGGTACCTATGGCCAGACCGGCTGCTCGGACTGCTGTGGCAACGGCGTGCTAGAAGCACCGGAAACCTGTGATTCGGCTATCGTGACCGGTGCCGGCGCGTGCCCGACCTCGTGCGGTGACGGCAACGCATGTACCCAAGATACGCTGAACGGCTCCGCGGGCAGCTGCAGCGCCTTGTGCACCCACGTGACGATGACGTCGTGCGTGAGCAGCGACGGCTGCTGTCCCACGGGCTGCACATATGGGACGGATACCGATTGCGCCCAAGAGCCGCCCCCAGTGGTCGAACCACCGCCTCCGCCGCCCGTGGATGATCCGCCCCCAGTGGATCCCGGCGTAGACGATCCGTCCGCTCTCCACGCGGTGGCCCAGGGGTGTGCCTGCACGACAACCGGCCACCGCCCGGCCTCCTCGATGCTATGGCTGATGCTGCCTGTGGCGGCGGTGATGGTACGGCGCCGGCGCAAGCTCGCCAAGCGACCGTGGCGACGCCGACTCCCGCAGGAAGGTCTCTAAGCTCG
>CAYHNK010000466.1:0-2798 GCA_964357695.1 uncultured Bdellovibrionales bacterium
CGGCCATCGCCGCGTATCGTCACAGCTTGTCGCTCGACCCACGCAACGCCGATGCCCGCGCGAACCTGGAATCTGCCCGCAAGCGCACCCACGACGCGCTCGTCCCGCCCGGACCCTCGGCCACGGCGCGCTCACTGCTTTTTTGGCACTACGCCCTGAGCGGCCGCGAGCTGCTCGCCGCGTCGCTTGGCACCTACGTCACCTTCTGGCTGGCGCTCCTGTGGCGGCGCCTGCGCGCTGGCTCCGAGCTCGCAGGCTGGATCGCGGTCACGAGTCTCGTGGCCCTACTGCTCCTGGGTGGCTCACTCCTCGTACGTCACGTGGCGCCTGAGGGCCTCGTCGTGGTCGTCTCCCCGTCGGCGTCGGCGCATACGGGCACGCGTGCCGATTCGTCAGTGCGCTTTGTGCTGCATGAGGGCGCCGAAGTGCGTCTCCTGGAGCACGAGGGCGACTGGGCACGGGTCGCGCTGCCCGACGGGCAGCAGGGCTGGATCGCCATGGGCGAGCTAGTCGCGGCCAAATAGCGAGTCGAACGTCCCCGTCCACTTCTCGTGCGGCACGATCCGTCCCGCTTCGATGCGCGCGAGCACATCGTCGAGGCGCTCGAGACCCCACTGACCCCAGAGATAGACGTCGACGATGGCGTTTGCCGGGACATCTTGCGCGCTCTTGAAGATCGAACCGTCCGGATTGCTCGTGGCATCTCGCACCACCTGCATCTCCGGCGTCGGGCGCACAGCGAACACCACACCGACACCCTCGAAGGCGTCCGTGCCGCTGTGAAAGACGTAGGTCAGCGCTTCCTGCTCGCTCGTCGAGAAGTAAACCCCCTTGCCACCGACCGCGGTCCAGGTGTTGCGGCTGACGGGAAAGCCTTGCTCGAGCATCGTCGCGATATCGTCGGCGGCGACGAACATACCGCGATAGAGCAGCGCCGGGTCAGCGACGCGTGCGTAGCGCTGTTTGTCCTGGTACGGCAGAATGCGACGCTCGTAGTAGCCTTCGATGTAGCGCTGCGGCAGGTGGTAGCCGCGAAGGACGTCCTCTCGATGACGACGCACGGCCTTCGCCCATCGCGACGTGTCGGCTACCCCTGAACGGGCACAGAGCTGCAACTGCACGCGGGTAGCGCCGCCTGTGCGCTCATGCAGCGTCGCAACGTGATACTTGGTCACGGGGCAGCGAAGTGGCGCTGCCGCGCTCGTGGCAGTCGCCGGCGCGAGCTCGACGCGCCCAGCCTCCCAATCGAGTCTGCGCTGCCCAGCGGCCGGCGCCGTCGACGTGAGTGCAAAAGATGCCATCGCCAGCGTATCGGCGACGAGGACCGAGTTGTCGCGCGAGAATGCCTACGCCTTGGTGCGCCAGGCAACGGCCGCAATCGTCAGCCACACCAGCGTACGCAGGCTCATCGCCACCACCGTGCGCTGCTCATAGGCACCGCCGACGAACACGTGTACGCCGAACGCGGCAAACACGCATGCCGTCGCTGCGGCGATGGCTACTGCCAACCACACCGCCCAGCGGTAGCGCAACCACAGGCCAATGCCGCTTACGACATAGGCGAGGCCCGCCACAAAGTTGAACCAGAGCACGAACGGCACGATGTCGCCGGCCGCGGCGCGCGCGGCGGCATTGCCAAACAGCGTGGTGCCGCCCTCCACGACGGTGGCAAGGCCGAACAGAACGGCCACGACTGACATCGTCCCAAAGATGAGTTGCTGTTGACGGGTCATAAAGCTCTCCCTTCGCCGGCTTCCTCGTACGTCTTGCCGTCACGGATGTGGTAGATGCGCTTGAACGTGGGAATGATCTTTTCGTCGTGCGTCACCACGATGATCGCAGTCTGAAATTCCCGCGCCAAGCGATTGAGGATCTTCACGACGCCGAGAGCGCGCTCGCTGTCCAAGGGCGCGGTGGGCTCGTCGGCGAGAATGATCGGTGGCTTGTTGGCCAAAGCGCGCGCGATCGACACGCGCTGCTGCTCGCCGCCGGAGAGCTCCGAGACCCGTGCCTGGGCCCGGTGCTGCACGTCCAGCGCCGTCAGCATCTCCAGAGCCGTCGCCCGGGCTGCGACGTTCTCCACCCCGGCGAGCATCGGCAGCAGCGCCACGTTGTCGGTCGCGTCGAGAAACGGAATGAGGTACGGCGCCTGGAAGACAAACCCGATGCGGTCGCGCCGCAACGCCCGCAAGTCGGAGCGCTTCCAGCCCTGGTCGTAGATGACCTCGCTGCCGAGGGTAAAGCGCCCAGAGCTCGGCTCGATCACCGCTCCCAGGCACTTGAGCAAGGTGGTCTTACCTGATCCGGAGGGGCCGATGAGGCCCACCACCTCGCCGGGTTGGATCGTCATGTCCACGCCCTTGAGCGCGTCCACGGCGGTCGGGCCGCTGCCGTAGCGCTTGGTGAGATTCTCGATGACGATGGCGGGTGCGCTCGTGCTCATGTTGTTACCCACTGATGGCCTCGGCGGGGTCGATGCGTAGCGCCGCACGAATGGCCAGCACGGAGGCGAGCGCGCAGATCACCAAGGTGATAGCGAAAGCGCGCAGCGCGTCGTTGGTCTCCAAAAGGACGAACTTGGGAAACACCGGGGCCCACAGGGTGGCCGCGAACTTGCCGACGAAAAAGCCTATCACCCCGAGCCCCAGCGCTTCTTGCATGATCATCGCCGCGATGGTGCGGTCGCGCGTACCGATGAGCTTGAGGACGGCGATCTCCTTCATCTTACCGAGCGTCATCGTGTAGATGATGAAGGCGACGATGGCGGCGCTCACCACCGCCAGGATGACGAGAAACAG
>CAYHNK010000467.1:0-2786 GCA_964357695.1 uncultured Bdellovibrionales bacterium
CTGGACGATATCATTGGGGCCGCAAAATGCACAACGGGACGAACGTCTTAGAGATATTATTGTAGAGCGCAATTGGTTCATTGCTGGGACAGGTACCCAACTAGCGATTGAAGCGAGTGCAAGTGAAGCCACGTATAGAAATAATTTGTGCGACATGACAGGAGCTGCATCCCACACCTGCTTCTATACGGGACAGCGCGGCATTGAGCCACCCGCGACTAACGTGCGATTCTACAACAATACTTTCTATAGTGGTTCAGCAGGTAACTTCACTGGCGTGAGTATCGGCTCAACAGCAACCAACGTCACCGTAGAGAACAACTTGGGCGCGGCCCCAATAGCGTCGAATCCAACCATGATCTCCGGTACCGGCGCATCTGGCCTGACCGAGTCCAACAATCTCCTTAGCGATGCTCCGGCCGCGCTCTTCGTGAGCGCCACGCCCACTGCCCCAGCCGATTTCAGCCCCAACCCCACGAGCCTTGCGCGGGACACCGGCCTTTCGACGGTCCCGGTATTCTCGGATTTCTTCGGCACCAGCCGGCCCCAGAACGGCGTGCGCGATATTGGTGCCGTCGAGGGACCGTAGAGGCACACACGGGAGTGATATTGAGCCAGAAGTCTGCGCGGTGCCGCGTGCAGCTCACAGGCTCGCGACAATCGCCGGCAAGCGCCACGCGAGGTGGTGCGGCAACGACAAGAGGCGATATTGGGCGCGTTCGCCCTGCGTTGTCTTTACGTCCAAGTCCTGGAGCGAGGCGGCATTCGAGTCCAAGCGGACGGCGAGGTTGAGCTGCTTGTCGACCATGAACTGGTGCAGGCTCTTCATCGCGCCTGCCGCGCCGGCCTTGAGCTCCACCGGGACGATCCGCTGGCCGAGCTGCACGACGAGGTCCACCTCTCCCGGTCGTCCCCCCTCGCGCTGCCAGTAGTAGAGCGGCATCTCCTCGCAGGGATCGTCTGCTGTGGCGGCAAGCTGCTGCGCCGCCGCCTGCTCGACGAGCTGCCCGCGGGCCTGTGCCGAGAGCGTCGACCACGCCAAGAAGCGTTGTCCTGCCGGCGTCCTCACGATGGGGTGCAAAAGGCCGACATCGAGCAGCACCGCTTTGCGAAAGGTGTCCTTGCCGTGGGCGGCCAGTGGCAGCCCGCTCGCGCTCGAGTAGCGAATGATGCGACACAACCGCGCGTCTTCCAGGAGCTCGATCGCGCGCTTCGCCTGGTGGTTCTTGACGCCTTCGCCGAGGCGCGTGTAGACGAGCTTTTGCCCGAGCGACGCCACCACCGCTACGAGGACCTGGTCGAGGACACGCGGGCCCATGCGGCCCGTGTATTTGGCGAAGTCGTCTCGGTAGGAGGTCAGGAGGTCGCGCTGCACGCGGCGAACGTCTTCGGCCTCGGCGCCCGCGACATCGGCCGCGACCACGGCCGGCATGCCCCCCACCATGAGATAGCGCGCAAACCACTCCCTTGCGCGCTCGTGAGCAGCCGGCGACCACTCGAGGCGCGGCAGCCAGGCGGCTAGGCGACTGTGGAGGAGCTCTTCGCCGTGGGCGTCGAGAAACTCGGGAAACGTCATGGGTCCGACGGTGCAATAGGAGACGCGTCCGACGGGCATGCTGAAGGCGTGCTCTTTGAGGACGAAGTCCAGCAAGGATCCCGCCGCCACGATCGCGAGGCTCGGCAGCTCCTCGGCAAACCAACGCAAGGTCGGCAAGACTTCGCGTGCCCCCTGCACCTCGTCGAGAAACAAGAGATCGCGCTCCGGCGAGATGCGCAGTCCCAGCACCACGCCGAGCTCGTCCAGCACCCGTCCGGGCTCGCGCCACCGAAAATGCTTCGCGAGGCCCGGATCGCGCTCGAAGTTGACCTCCACCAGGCGGCGGGAGCTTCGCTGCGCCAGATCGCGCACCAGCCAGGTCTTGCCGACCTGACGCGCCCCTTTCAGAATCAACGGCTTACGCGCGACGCCAGTCAGCCAGCGGTCGAGCGCACGGCTCACTAATCTTTGCATCTACATTAGATAACAACACGTTAATACTTAAGTCAACATTGTATTTCAACGCGTTGAAATTCTTGATTTCTTGGGGACGCCTGCGACTCGCGCTGCAATCGGCGGACTGATACCAGACACAACATAAGCAATTTCCATGTGTTGCGCTTGGTGATCCAGATTCGTCGCTTTCGTATGAAGCTTTTGCCCCCTCGTGGCACTTAGTAGCAGAACCCGAGGAGGAATCGATGCCTGCGTGTACCCGTCGCCCCCCATTCGTTTCCGCGTCACCCTGGCTGGGCCTGCTGCTGGTGGTCGGCTGCAACGGTGGCACCGTCGACACCGGGGGCCCGACCCCGCCGGCGGACACCGACCAAGACGGCTACACGACGCTGGTCGACTGTGACGACACGAACGCCGCGATTCACCCAGGCATGGCCGAGGTTTGCGGCGACAGCGTCGACCAGGATTGTAGCGGCGCCGACGAGGCGTGTGCCGCCTGCGGCGACGCGGTGGTCCTGAGCGCGGGCTGCACCTGCGGCGGCGCGCGCCATACAGACGGCATTTGCTGCACCGACGCCTGGCACGTGGATGGCTACTGCTGCACCGGTACTTGGCAAGCGGGCGCGTGCGCTAGCTGTGGCGACGGTGACGGTGATGGCTACGACGACGCCCTGTGCGGCGGTGACGATTGCGACGACGCGCTCGTCGCGGTGCATCCCGGAGCCACGGATACTTGTGGCGACGGCGTCGACCAAGACTGCTCGGGCCTGGATCTCACCTGCGCCGCGGACAC
>CAYHNK010000468.1:0-2742 GCA_964357695.1 uncultured Bdellovibrionales bacterium
GAGCAGGCGAGCAAGGTCTATGAGGCGCTGCTGGCGCAAAATCCCAAGGACGCCGTGAGCCTGTGGGATTTCGCTGTGCTGACGCATCGGCAGTTCGCGCGCTACGACGACGCCGTCGCACTCTATCGCCGCGCGAAGTCGGCTGCGAGCTCGGACGACACGTTCGCAGCGAAGATTGATGGCGAGATTGCGGAAGCTGAGACGGCGAAAAAGGATATGGCGGCGACCAAGGCGCGTGAGGAGCGCGAGCTGGCCAAGCGTACGGCAATCCAAGCGACGTGCGCCGCGGTACAGAATGGCCAGCGCGCCAAACCGGACGCCATCGGCAACGAGCAAGAGCGCATCGAAGTGGCTTGGCAGTTGTGGGTCGATGCCCAAGCGATGCTTCAGGGTGGCGATGTGCCGGGAGGCGAGCAGGTAGTGCGTTGCGCCCTCGCCGTCGTCCCTGAGGGCAAACGAGGCAACAGCGATGCTTGTGCGCCCATGCGCGTACTCTGGACGCAAGCGCTCTATCAGCTGGGGCGGATTGACGAGGCCCTCGCCACCATTCGCGACGCGCTCAAGTGCGACGCCGAGAACCCGGATGCGCAGCTGATTGAGCAGCAGCTCGTCGAGCTGATGGCGCAGCAGAAAGCAGCGGGCGCACCACCCGATGCGGCAGTGCCAGCACCCCCGGCGGCCGGGGCGGCCGGGGGAGCAAGTGGCAAGCCGTCACGACGTTGAGCGTGAGCGTGGTGTCTGAATGACACACTGCGCCGCGGCGGCGCTGAAGCACTCGCGGTCGCGGCGGTCGAAGTGTAGTATACTCTGTCGCGATCGGACGGTGCGGTCGCAGGTGCGTAGGAGGGCGTGGTCGTATGAGCACAAGCAACGTTTTGGGTGGTGGCCGCCGGTGGCTCGCGGCCGCGCTGGTCGCGCTCGCGTCGGGCTTGGCGTACGAATCGAGCGCCCGCGCCGAAGAGGTTGTCTACCAGAAACACACGGTGCTCGAGTTTGGTGACGACACGATCGAAGGAGACCTCTCTCGCCCGGACGGGCAGTACCTCGAGAGTCGCAAGCGCTTGCGCCACCAGCGGCTCATCAAGGTGCGCGAGACGTTTCGTGCCGAGATTCTGAAGTCGGTGCAGGACCTGTAGCGGTGCGCGGGGCTTCCTGCTAAGACACCCGAGGCTGAGGAAACGATGGGTCTATCTCTCAACGTGCAGGTATTTCGCGGCGGCCAGATGTTGGCCCAACAGCAGTTCGATAGCGAGGTGCACCGCACCATCAAGATTGGCCGGCTACCGTCGGCACAGCTCAAGCTCGATGATCCCAAGGTGTCGCGCATTCATGCGGTGATAGAGTTCAGTGGTGCCGAAGTGTCGCTCATCGACATGGGCTCGACCGGTGGCACCGCGGTCAATGGCACCAAGGTCCACAAGGTCAAGCTGAATCACGGCGACCAGGTGGTTCTCGGCGACACGCAGATTGTCGTCGGTATGGGCGCGGCTATCATGGCAGCGGCTCCTGCTGCGGTCGCGACGCCCGCAGGACCGAGCCCGACACTGCCACCGAGCGCGATGCCAGCATCCGCCCCATGGGCGCAACCTCGTGCCGCCGCCCCGGGTGCGATGCTCGGGATGCCGCCGGTGATGGGACGTGCGCCTCAGGGGATGCCACCTGGGATGGTGCCAGGCATGGCGCCGGCCAGCATGGCCGCGATGGCCCCGCAGGCAGTCGCCTCACAGCCCCGCTTCGATGATGGTGGCCCTGCGGCGGAACCGGTGCGACGCATCGGTCAAGATCGGCTGCGCTCGGCGGCCGTCGAGAGCAAGCCCCATCCCGGCCTCGCTCCCGAGGAACCGATGCGGCAGGACAATCGCGTCCTCGAGATGCGAGTGTATTGGGGCGAGGTGCTGCTCGACGTCCATCACTACGACAAGCCGAAGCGCATTACGATCGGTGAGAGCAAGCGCACCGACATCTTCCTTTCGAGTGAGGGTTTGCCGCAGGAGGCCTTTCCGCTCGTGCGCTTTTTTGACGGCGACTACGTACTCACGTTCACCAAGCAGATGGAGGGTGAGGTCGAGCTCGGCGGCCAGGTCCATTCGTTGCAGGGGCTACAGGGCTCGTCGATTGCGCGGCGCGATGACGACCTCGAGTCGAGCTACCAGGTCAAGCTGCCGGCCGAGTCGCGCGCCATCGTGCACTGGGGTGGTGCAACGTTTGCGCTGCGTTTCGTCTCGCCGCCAAAGTCCATCGCCAACGACTTTTTCAAGAACCTCGATCTCAACTACCTCAACATCTTGATGGCGTCCTTGTTTCTACACGTGGCGCTGGTGGTGACCTTCCTCGTCTATCCCCACGACACCGAGCAACTGCGCGAAGATCTCTTTGACCAACCGGGACGATTCGCGAGTCTCATTCTCGAGCCACCCAAGGAGACGCAGTCGACCAAGGATCTGCTCAAGAAGATCCAGGAGACCGTCGATCGCAAGAAGCAGGAAGAGGTTGAGAAAGAGACGCCGAAGGAGAACACCAAGCAGCTCAAGGTCGCCACCAAGGTGCCGAAGAACATCCGGCCGCAGAAGACGCAGGAACAGCGCGCTGCCGAGGTGAAGCAGAAGTTCTCGAAGCTGTTTACCGGCAGCGGTGGTGGTGGCGCAGGCTCACTGCTCGGCGGCGGCGGCGGTGGCTGGCTTGCGGGTACGTTGTCCAACGTCATCGGCACGGCCGGCAGTGGCTCGGCGACCGCGGGGCTTG
>CAYHNK010000469.1:0-2694 GCA_964357695.1 uncultured Bdellovibrionales bacterium
CCAAGCGCCATCGAGGCGATATCCTGTAGCCCGTACCACAGCGTCTGTCGCAGGCGACGAGCGAACTTCTTGCTCACGTGGTCCACCACCACGAGCGGTGCGTCGGCAAGCTGCGTCACGGTCCTAGCTCCCAAGTCTTTCGATGACCACCGGCAAGGCGACCCGATAGAGCGTGAGACCCACGACCAGCAACATCGCCGTGAGTAGCACCATCGCCAAAAATCCATGGGCGTCGCTGGCCGAGCCGACGAGCAGCCAATCGCGTGTGGTGACAAGCAGCGGACTGACCGGGTTGAGCGAGACCACCAAGGTGGCGGGCCACTGCGTGGGTGCGGGATAGACAACCGGCGTCAGATAGAGCCAGATCTGCGACAGCACCGTCACGGCGCGGCCGACGTCATGATACAAGAGACCCACGGGCGCAACGAGGAGACCGAGGCCCGTACCCAAACCCACGAGCGCCAGCATGCCCAGGGGCACAGCCAGCACTGTCCAAGTGAGAGACACGCGGTAGGCGAGCAGCACGAACAGCAAGAGCACGCTGCGGACCGCCGCATTGAAGAGCACCTCGCCGACCCCGGCGACGAGCAGTGCTTCGCGCGGAAACCGCACCTTCGTGATCATACTACCCGCGTTGCCGACCGCTTTGAGGGGTGCACGCAGCGCGTCGACAAACGTTCCCCACAGCGTTGTGCCCGTAAGGAGAAACGCCGGGTAGGGCACGTCATGCGTGGCGATGCCGACGAGCGCATGGCGTTGTAGGAAAGTCCACACGAGCGTCGTCGCGAGCGGTGGCACGAGCACCCACGCGTAGCCGAGCACACTCTGACGGTGCTGTGCCGTCACCTCTCGTCGCAGGAGCTGCCACCCGAGTGTCCAGGATAGCCCCACATCCTCGCGCCACTCGCGCAGGAATCGTCGCGGCGAGCGCAGCGGCGAGTCGGCGCTGTAGTGTGCCTGCGCAATCTCGATAGGCACGAGCTCTGGGGGTGACATCCTCGACGTCTCCTAGCGCACGTGACATCGGCCACGCGCGTCCACAACGTTGTGCATCATGGCGCCGTAAGCCGCAGCCAACGCTGGCCAGCTATATCGGGCCACGGTGCCAAGGTCACGTGCACGCTCGACCGCAAGCACGCCCTGCGCGGCAATATCCACCAGCACTGCCGCCAGCGCTTGCAGATCCGTCGGCTGTACGAGCCGCACGCCCCCACATTGCGCGAGCAATGTGCGCGCATCGCCATCAGGTACAAGGCCAAGGATGGGGCGCGCGGCACCGAGATACTCGAACGCCTTGCTGGGAATGACGTTGCCGGCGTGCGGGGAGAGCACGAGCACGAGAGCCCTCGCCTGCTGCATACGTGCAAGCGCGTCTCGGTGAGACACAAAACGCTCGACACGCACGATGTCGTGCTGCGCGTAGCGGCGCATGAAGGTGCGTAGGCGCGCGCTGCTTGCCATGTCCGCACCGCCCACAAAGCGAAGGCGTAGTCGCTCTGCCGCACGGGGGCTTGTGCGAATGACATACTCGAGCGCGTCGAGCAGCGCGTCCGGCGGCGTAAGCTTCGCGTCGAGCGAGCCCACGTAGAGGATCTCGAAGCGACCCTGCTCGTCCGACCCAGCACCTTCGGCACGGGGCTGAGTCCCAAAATCGTCGGGGTCAAAGCCATTGGTGTGCACCGCAAGCTTGCCGGCAATTTCACCCCCGTAGCGCCGCTCGAGCTGTCGCGCGATGTCAGGCCAGGCGACGGTGACCGCATCGGCGCCGCGCACGACGAGACGCTCGAGCTTCGGTGCCACATGGCGTCGCAGCGCACTGTCGCGAAATACGTGACCCACCCATGGATCGCGCAGCTCGGCCAGCCACGCCGGACCGCCCGAGCGTCGCAATGCCCAGCCGACCAGATGCGCCGAGTACGGGGACGACGATGTCAGCACGAGATCGTAGGGTGCACGCTGCAATGCCCGGCGTGCCGAACGCCACGCCGAGTACGCCCACGCAAGATGCTCATCCGGGATCGCCAGCGCATCGCGCACCGAGCGCGCGCCACGTCCGAGCAGCGCCAACGGCGATCCTTCGGAGACGTGCATCGCCGCATCTTTGGTCGCCTCACGCCAGCGACGCACACGGTCGGGAAAACGCACCCACGCCTGTACGCGCCCGACCGTCAGCGACTCCACGCTCCGCGCGAGCTCGGGGTCCTGGTACCAGCCTCCCCCTTCCTGTGGTGCGATGACGTCGACACGCCATCCCTGCGGTCCGAGATGCGTTGCCAGCTTCGCGAGACGTACCGCCCCCGCACCCCCCGCCGGAGGAAAGACGCCGGCGATCATCAGGGCGCGTCGCTCACGCATGACGCTACGATTCCTCGCCCGCAACTCCGAGTCGCTTCATGCGATAGCGCAGCGATCGAAAGCTCACACCCAAGAGCTCGGCGGCGCGCGTCTTGACGCCATCGGTACGTCGCATGGCCTGAGCGATCGCCTCGCGCTCGATGTCGGCCAACATGCGGTCGAGATCAAAGCCGCTTTCGGGCAAGACGGGCAGCACGGTGGGCAGCGCGCTCGCGCCCCGCACCTCGTCCGGGAGGTTCTCGATGGCGATGGTGTCGCCATGCGCCAGCGCCACGGCCCGCTCGATGACGTTCGCGCGCTCGCGCAACCCGCGGCCCATTTAGACCACCTTCACGACGA
>CAYHNK010000470.1:0-2683 GCA_964357695.1 uncultured Bdellovibrionales bacterium
GCTAAGATTCTTCAAGGAGTACACGCGATTTGAGAACCTCAAGGGCGACTGAGAGTCGCTATGGGGAATGGCGGGGAGTGCTAGGAGGTTGGCCGTGGCGTCGGTGCTGGTGGTTGATGACGACCGCCTCAATCAGAAGCTCTTGAGCCAGGTGTGCGTCGACTTAGGGCTCGATGTCCGCCAGGCCGCTGATGGGATCGAAGCTCTCGAGGCGTTGCGTGAATCGCCAGCCGATCTCATGCTCCTCGACCTGACCATGCCGCGCCTCGATGGCTTTGGCGTGCTCGAGGCACTGCAGCGCGGCGAAGCGCCGACACCGAAGGCCGTGGTAATCGTCACCGGTGGTACCGACGTCGAGGGGAAGCTGCGCGGTGTCGAGCTCGGCGCCGTCGATTTTATCGAGAAGCCTTTTCGTCACCAAGCGCTGCGCCAGCGTATCGAGCGCGTCATGAGCATCGTCGCCATGGAGAGTCGACTCCTGGAGGCCGAGGCGCAGCTCGCCGCCCTGAGGGCGACCGATCGGGTGACGGGCACGGGGACCTGGGGGGAGCTGCATCGCGTTCTCGACGCCACGTTCTATTACATTCAGAGTATTCGTCATCAAATGAGCTGCCTCGCCGTCTCAGACGAGGGCTACGCACGCATTCTCGAGCAACAGGGCAAGGAAGCGGGCGAGGAGCGCTTGCGCCGCATTTCACAGGCCATTCAGAGTCGGCTGCGCGAGGGTGATCGGGTGTTTCGCCTGGACATGGCGGAGTTTGTCGTTTTGCTCCCGGGCACGAGCGCGGACGGGGCCCGCATCGTGCTCGATAAGATCCGCATCGCGACGTCTCAGCTCGACGAGATCCGCTCAGGCGACCTGGCGTTGGCGGCCGCGAGCTACCCACAAGACGACATCCAGCAGGCGAGCCAGCTATTTCGCGCTACCACCATGGCCTTGGCGCAAGCGCGCTCACAGCTAGACGAGCAATTGACGGGTGCGCTCGTGTAGCCGATTGCGCGCCGCGATGACCAGTGCTTCATAGACGCGTTGTTGCAGCGGTGTCGCGAGCGCCTCGGGGTGCCATTGCACGCCCACGGCGAACGGCTGGCCCTGCACCTCGATGGCTTCGATGACGCCGTCTGGGGACGTGGCCACGCAGGTCACCGCGGGACCGAGGGTCTTGACCGCCTGATGATGCGTGCTGTTGACCTGCAAGCGCCCCTCCGGCCACATGCCTGCCAAACAGCCTGTCCCCTGGAGGACGACCTCGTGATGCGGTCTCTTCGGGTCCGTAGGTTGCACGTGTGTGTCGGTTCCCGGGCGGTGCGACAGGTCTTGGTACAGCGTGCCGCCGCACACAACGTTCAGGAGCTGCATGCCGCCGCACACACCCAGACACGGCAGGCGGCGCGTCAAGGCCTCGTTCAGCAAGGCGCGCTCGATGGCGCTGCGCTCGAGATTGAGGGGGCCGAGGCCCGGCTGTGGCTGCTCGCCGTAGTAAGCGGGCGGCACGTCGAAGCCGCCACCCGAGACCACCAGCGCGTCGAGGCCATCGAGCAGCGCTGCTGCGGCGCGGTCTTCGACGACCGGAAGCAGCAGGGGAAGTCCGCCGGCATGAAACACGGCGTCGGCGTAGGCTCGGGGCACGAGCAGATGTGCCACCGAATTGCCGCGGCTGCCGACGAGCTCGCGGGTGTCGCAGGTGATGCCGATGCGAGGGGGGCGCGTGAGCATGATGAGGATCGAGAGTATACGATCCATAGTGGTGCCGGCCAGCATGCGGTAGCATCGCGTCGGTGAAAGGGGTGCTCGGTGGCTCTCGCAGCTTGGCTCAGCATCGCGGTGACCGTGCTCGTTGTTCTCGCGCTGGCGTTCAGTATCGCTGCGCCGGAGCGCGTCCTCATGAGCGCGGTGACCATGCTACTGTTTGCCGGTATCCTCACCCCCAAGTCGCTCTCTGAGAGCCTAGGATCGCCGGCCGTACTCGCTGTTGCGGCGCTGTTGGTCGTCGCGCGCGGCATCCGCCAAACGGGGATGCTCGCCATCGCCGTCGATCGCCTCTTTGGTCGCCAGCCACGGCGCGAGCCGCTCTTGCGCTTAACGTTGCCCGCCGCGGCGCTCTCTGCGTTCCTCAACAATACGCCGCTCGTTGCGATCTTTGCGCCTGCCCTCATCGATTGGTGCAAGCGCACGGGCATCGCACCCTCGCGCATGCTCATCCCTCTGTCCTACGCTGTCATCCTGGGGGGCATGACGACGCTCATCGGCACATCGGCGACGTTGGTCGTCGATGGCCTGATGCGACAGTATGGGCTCGCGGGGCTCGGCCTTTTCGAGATCTCGGCGGTGGGCGTGCCCGCAGCGCTCGGCGGCGTGCTGCTCGTGTCCTTGCTCGCGCCGCGGCTGTTGCCGGAGCGGCGCGATCCGGTGGCCACCATCAATCACGAGCAGCGTGAGTACCTCGTCGAAATGGTGGTAGAGACGCAGAGCCCGCTCGTCGGTCGTAGCATCGGCGAGGCCGGACTGCGACATCTGCCGGGCCTGTTTCTCATCAACATCGAGCGCCAGGGTCGCTTTCTCGGTCCTGTGGGCCCATCGGAGCGCTTGCAGGCCGCCGATCGACTGGTGTTTACCGGCGTCGCTTCAACGGTCGCCGACTTGCGCCGCTTTCCAGGCCTCGTCCCCGCGGCCGAGGCGCAC
>CAYHNK010000471.1:0-2657 GCA_964357695.1 uncultured Bdellovibrionales bacterium
CAAGACGGATCTGACGGGCAAGAGCTTGCACATCGTGCATCGCGATGTGAGTCCGCAAAACGTCCTCGTCGGCTACGAAGGCGAGGTCAAGCTCATCGACTTCGGTGTGGCACGAGCAGCGACCCAGGCACTCGAGAGCCGCGAGGGACAGCTCAAAGGCAAGTACGGCTACATGTCGCCCGAGCAGATGCGCGGCGAGCGCGTCGATGGCCGCTCCGACGTCTTTGCCGCGGGGGTGCTGCTCTATGAGCTGCTCACCGGCCAGCGCCTTTTTGACGGCGCGAGTGACGCGTCGGTCATCGACAAAGTCCGCCACGCGGAGGTGCTGCCACCGCGCGTCATGGTGACGCGCCTGAATGTTGCTGCCGAGGACGTGGTGCTGCGTGCTCTCGCCCTCGACCCGAAGGATCGATTCGCCACGGCCTCGGACATGCGCGAGGCGCTCGTCGAAGTCCTATTGGCGCAACCTGCCCAGCCGTCGCAGCGCGATCTGCGCGCGTTGATGCAAGATCTATTTGCCGACGACCGCAGCAAAGACTTGCGCTGGCTGGAGCAGGCGCGGCAAATTGAGGGTATGTCGGAGCATGCCCCGCCGGAGTCCCCGCCTCCCGGTCTCGAGACCACTGAAATCACCTCGCGCAATCGCGTCAAGCGCACCTCCGCGCTCCATGGTGGCGAGCCGACGGAGATCTTGCAGGTGCCCGAGCGCCGCGGTCGGCGCGAGATCTGGATCCTCACGGCTGCAGTGGTCGCCGCGGCGAGCCTCATTTTTGCCTCATGGGTGATTACGCGCAAGCCGCTGCCCGCGATCCAAGGCGGCCTCGTCGTCCTGAGCACCCCCGCCGATGCGGAGGTGATGATTGACGGCCGGCGCGTCGGCGTCACGCCGTTTTCATCCTCGTCGATTGCTGGCGGCGTGCATAGCATCACCATTCGTCGTCAGGGGTATGGCAGCGTCAACGAAACCGTGCAGATCGCGCCGACGAAAGTCGTCGAGCTGCGCTACACCTTGCAGGCCCAGTGAGTGAGTATGCGGTCGCGTCGCGACATCGGCTGGTGGCTCGCGATGACCTGCACCGCGATGTTGTGGATGATGCCGTGCAGCGCATGGTCGGCAGAGCGCGCACGGTCGGTGCGGGTAGCAGTGACGCGGCTCGATGGCTTGGGCCTGTCGCAAGGGGTGGTCGAGAACTTAGCAATGCTGCTGCGCAACAGCATTGCCACGATCCCTGGTTTCGAGGTGATTGCGCCCGCGCAAATTGACATCGCCCTGCGCAATCCGCGCAACCGTGCGGTGGCGAGCTGTGGCGGCGGTCCCGATTGTATGGTGAAGGTCGGCAAGCTCGTCGGGGCGAGCCGCGTGTTCTTTGGCACCATCGGCGCGCTCGGGCAGGCGTACAGCCTCAACCTGCGGCTGCTCGATGTCGGGGCCGGCAAGGAGCTCGCTCGCGAGCAAGCCAACGTTTCTGGCAACCGCGATCTGCTCATCCCAGAAGTGCGGCTTGCGGCCTTCAAGCTGCTCGCACCCGAGCGCATTCGTGGGGCGCTGCGCATCGAGATCGACGCCGAAGGCGTGCAAGTCGAGGTCGATGGTGTAGACGCCGGCACGACGCCGTTGCGCGCTCCCATCGAAGGCCTCTCGCCCGGCGAGCACGTCGTGCGTCTGCGGCGGCCAGGGTATGCCGAGCTGCAACAGACCGTCGTTGTGCGCCCGTTTGAAACTACGCGCCTCAAGGTGGCGCTGGCCGAGGAAGGCGCACCGTCCTCGCCTTCGGGAGGTATCCCATGACGCGTGTCGCGGCGGCCGTCATCTTTGTCCTCGGGGGGCCCGTCGCGGCCGGCTGCGGCGGCGACAAGACGACGGGCGGTGCGTGCACAGACGCCAATCACTGCGTCCTCGACGAGAACGGCAACGCAACGTGCGCCGAAGGTTTTGTGACCGACCACGTGGCGCCCGATGGTAGTCTCATCTGCGTCGGCTCGTGCGATAACTGCCAAGCGCCCGACGCCTGCCACACGGCAACCTGCAACCCAACGAGCGGCGAGTGCACCATCGACGTCGCCGCCGATTATGGTTTGAGCTGCACCACCGATACCCTCGCCGCGTGCGTCGGTGGCGTGCAGCAGGATGTCTATTGCCCGCAACAGTGTCTCGATGAGGCCAACGAGGGCTATCGCTCATGCGATCCTGCGACGGTGAGCAGCCAAGCATCGTGCCACTGCCTCGACGTTGCGCAGGACGCGCTTGCCTGCGAGATCGATACCTCCGGAGCAAGTCCGGTGCGCGAAAGCTATTGCGCCGGTGATGGTGCGGGTCTCTACCTCTGCGAATTCGCCGCGGATGCGCAGACCACGGCCAACATCCTGTGGTACTACGACTGCGAATCGATCTGTCAAACCTACTGTGGGTCGTCGGCCGTGGCGTGTACGCAAGACCGCGTCTCGGCGGCGTTTCCTCTCGACTACTGCGCTTGCGTTAGCTGCTGAGCGCGGTGCGCCCCTAGAATCGCCGCACGCGCGCATGCGGCTCGACGCGTCCCGCGACGACCTCGTACCCTTCGAGCCCCAGACCAAAGAGTAGGGCGTCAAAGTCGGGGGCGGCCTGCGCCACACCCGTGAGCGCGGGCTCGTCAACCTTGGCAAAACAGACGATCTCC
>CAYHNK010000472.1:0-2635 GCA_964357695.1 uncultured Bdellovibrionales bacterium
GAGTGGTGCTCGATGGCCGAGACGACCACCTCATCGCCCTCACGCAGCGTCTCGCGGCCCTGCGTCTGTGCCACGAGGTTGATCGCCTCAGTCGTTCCCCGAACAAAGACAATCTCGTCGGGTGACGCGGCGTTGATGAATCGTTGCAGCGTGTGGCGCGCCCCCTCGTAGGCGTGGGTCGCGCGCTCGCTCAGGGTGTGCACGGCGCGGTGCACGTTGGCGCAGTCGTGCTCGTAGTACTGCGCGATGGCATCGATGACGGCGCGCGGCTTGTGGGTGGTCGCGGCGTTGTCGAGGTAGGCAAGAGGCTTGCCATGCACCTCCTGGGCGAGCGCGGGAAAGTCGCGCCGTAGCGACACGACATCGAGCGCGTTGGTTGTGTCGTTCATGGCGTGCCTCGATTCCCCGCCAGCTCAGCAAACCATTGCGCGAGCAGCGTTGCAGCCCATTGTCGCGTTTCGGCCACGGTGATGTGCGCGAGGACGTCGATGGCGAACGCTTCGATGAGCATCTGACGGGCGTCACGCTCGGGAATGCCGCGTGAGAGCAAGTAGAAGAGCGCCTGCGCATCGAGCTGTCCGACCGTGGCGCCGTGATTGCACTTGACGTCGTCGGCATAGATCTCGAGCTGCGGCTTGGCGTTGGCGGTGGCGGTCTTCGAGAGCAAGAGGCTGCGACTCGTTTGCCGGGCTTGCGTCTGCTGTGCGTCGCGGGCGACGCGCACGAGCCCGTCGAACACGCTGGTGGCGCGACCGTCGACGATGCTCTTGTGTAGCTGCTCGCTCTTGGTTCCGGGGCGCCGGTGCTCAATCACCGTTCGTTGTGCCGTGTGCTGTGTGTCGGCGGCGACGCTGAGGCTATTGAGGGTCGCCTCGGCGCCTTCGCCATCGAGGAGCACGCGCGTTTCGTGTCGTGCGAGGTGCGCGCCGCGATGCAGGCTATGCAGGCTGTAGTGGGCCTGGGTGGCGACGTGCACGGCGGTGAGGCCCAGGTGATGCGCCTCGTGTGACTCGTCTTGCACGCGCACGTGCTCGAGTCGTGCCCCGACGCCGAGCGTGATCTCAGTGACGGCGTTGGTGGCATACGCACCGCCCAGGCCGGCGTACACTTCGACGAGCTGGGCGGCACTCTGCTCTTCGGCGACGACCAAGAGTCGGGGCAGGGCCATCGTCTGTGCGCGCTCGCTTGTGAGAAAGACGACGCGGGTCGGTTGCGCGACGGTGACGCCCTTCGGCAAGTGCAGCACGGCGACATCGGTGAAAGAGGCCGTGTTGAGCGCGGCGAGCGCGTCCCCGTCAATCTCGGCGACGCGTCCAAGATGAGCCTCGATGAGCGCCGGCATCTCGTGCATGGCCGCGGCGAGCGACACGAGGCGCCAGCCAGCCTCCCTCGCGTGTTGCGACGTGCCGGCGAGCGGCTGCCCGTCGACAAAGACCAGCTCATGCGCCGTCGTGAGCGCGCAGGCGGGGTGGGCAAGCAGATGCGCGGCGTCGCTCGCGTCTGTCGACGTCGCCGCGGTGGGCGCTTCGGGTGCTGCGGCAAGGCCAGCGAGACTCGTGTAGCGCCAGGCCTCCTCACCCGTGGTCGGCAGGCCGAGGGCGCGAAAATTTCCCATGGCCTGCTCGCGGCGGCTTTGCAGCCAACCGTTGCGGCTGCCGTTGCGCGTCGTCGTGGCGTCGGTCACGGTGTCGCACCTCGTGCGGCGGGGCTCTCCTCGCGCAGCCACGTGTAGCCCTTCTGCTCGAGCTCGAGCGCCAGGCCCTTGTCGCCGGAGTGGGCGATGCGGCCAGCGGCGAGCACGTGCACCTTGTCGGGCACGATATAGTCGAGCAGGCGCTGATAGTGGGTGATGACCATCATGGCGCGCTCGGGCGAGCGCAGGCTGTTGACGCCATCGGCGACGATGCGCAGCGCGTCGATGTCGAGGCCGCTGTCGGTCTCGTCGAGCACGGCGAGCTTCGGTTCGAGCACTGCCATCTGCAAGATCTCGTTGCGCTTCTTCTCACCGCCGGAAAAGCCCTCGTTGACCGGGCGTTCGAGCAGCTTGACGTCGAACTTCAAACGCGTCAGGCGCTCGCGTACGTGGGTGAGAAAGTCCATGGCGTCGAGCTCGTCTTCGCCGTGCTCACGTCGGCGTGCGTTGAGGGCTGCACGCAAGAAGTAGGCGTTGTTCACCCCGGGGATTTCGACGGGATACTGAAAGGCGAGAAACAGTCCCGCCCGCGCTCGCGCATCCGGAGCCATTTCGAGTAGGTTTTTGCCCTCGAAGAGCACCTCGCCACGCGTCACTTCGTACCCTGGGCGGCCAGCGAGAATGTGTGCCAGTGTGCTCTTGCCCGAGCCGTTCGGCCCCATCACGGCATGCACCTCGCCGGCGCGAACGTTCAGGGTAACGCCGCGCAGGATGTCGGCACCCGCGACGCGGGCGTGCAGGTCTCGTATCTCCAACATGGCCATGTCTCTCCTCGGCGCCGATCTTAGCCGACGCTTCCTTCCAGACTGACGGCGAGGAGCTTTTGCGCCTCGACGGCAAACTCCATCGGCAGTTTCTTGAACACCTCGCGGCAAAAGCCGTTGACGATCATCGACACGGCGTCTTCGAGCGAGAGGCCGCGCTGCTGCAAGTAGAACACTT
>CAYHNK010000473.1:0-318 GCA_964357695.1 uncultured Bdellovibrionales bacterium
TGCAAGGCCACGAGTCGAAGATCAACGTCGAGCTGCTCGCGGCGCAGGGCAAGCCCGTCGACATGGGTGGCTACTATCACCCCGATCGGGCGAAGGTGGAGCGGGCGATGCGTCCGAGCCCGACGCTCAACGCCATCATCGACGCCGCCTCGTAGCGTCTTGGCCGTGGGGCGTGCTTGCCTTCTGTCAGACGCGTCGATACGCTGGCTGTGTTTGCGTTGCCTCCACTGTAGCTTAAGGAGCTTCCATGCATTTGCTGATCCTTGCGCTGTCCTTCGCGGCGTCCTCGACCGACTCCGCTGCTACGGCGTATGTGCG
>CAYHNK010000473.1:328-1797 GCA_964357695.1 uncultured Bdellovibrionales bacterium
GCTTTGAGGTGGCCAAGAAGATCGTGAGTGATCCACTGCTCGTGCGCGCGATCGCGGTGCACAACCAGAGCGGCGAGACGGCGGCGGACATCAAGACCAAGGACGCGCGCTGGATGAGCGACACGTCGTTTCCCCTGCGCGCGCAGCTGACGACCAACGAGTGCGCAAAGCGGCTCACGGAGCTGGTGGCCGCAGATAGCAGAATTGTCGAAGCGTTCCTGATGAGCAATCAAGGGGCACTCGTTTGCGCCACCAAGACCACGTCAGACTACTGGCAAGGTGACGAGGCGAAGTGGCAAAAGACGTTTGGCAGTGGCGCCGAGTTCTTCGTCGATGAGCCGGCGCAGGACGCGAGCACCGGTGTCTTCGCCGTGCAATTCAGCGTGCTCGTGCGAGACGGCGGCAAGAACGCGGGTGCACTGACGCTGACGATGCGCTTTCGTGGCGATGAGGTTGGCGTCGCCTCTCGGGACAACGCACCGTAGCGCGCTCGCGTGAGCGAGGTAGCCCTGCACGCAGTGCGTGTCACCCACGGCTTGCTAAACAACAAAGGCCCCGGAGTGCGGAGCCTTGACGTGGGCAAAGTGCGAGCCACAGCGGATGAGAGCCGAGCTGGTTGCTACACCAGATGGGCGGAGGAGGTCCGTGGCTCTTCGGCGACTTCGCTTGTCCTCCAATTCCTTGTTGGTGGAGTCGCCGTTATGTGAAAGCTGTGCATCATCGTCGCGCTTGGCAAGGCGGATTTGTGTTATCTAGGGCGCATGCAGATCCACTATTACATGCTGTGTTACCGATTCGAGGCGCTCGTCGCCTCGCACCTCGATCCCGAGGCCTTTGGTCGCTACATGGCCATCGGCACGCAGAAGAACACCAAGGGCAACGTGCTCTTCTTCGAGATCGATCCGCGGCTCCAGAGCAGCCACTTTCGCCTGCACGATATCGCCGAGCGCTGTGCGCCGCACGCGGACGGCTCGCCCAAGCGCAGCAAGTACATCAGCATCTATCGCGTCATGGAGCACCTCGCGCTCGAGGATTTCCGCACGCTGTATCTCGTCACGGCGGACGGCCGCGTGCTCGGTCTCGATGCGGCGCCGCACGAGGTGAGCCGGGAAGAATCGGGGCCCAACCTCTACCAGGAGCTTTGTCCGGTGTCGCCCATGGTGGTCTCCGACCTCGCACCGTCACGCTTTGCCCAGTTCCTGAGTGACCCCGAGAATCCCGTGAGCGTACCGCGCCTGCTGTTTGCCGACATGCTCATCGACCGCGATGAGACCGGCCGTCTGGCGGGCTATCTTCCCTACGACGACCCGGCGCACATCATCGACTGCGTCAACGAGCTACGCCAGGGTGGTGACAAGCGCACGAAGACCGTCTCTCGCGCGCCTCGCATGCATGGTTTTTTTCGCACGCTGCGCCGCGGCTTTTTCCTCGGTGATCAGCAGGGGCTCAAGCACTATCCGTTCCCGGAG
>CAYHNK010000473.1:1807-2633 GCA_964357695.1 uncultured Bdellovibrionales bacterium
GCTCGAGGTCGAGCATGCAAGCTGGTGGCGCTCGGCGTCGGAGAGTCTCGCCTAGACGGAGGATTGCACGATGCCACGATTCGTCGTTTGGCTGCTGCGCGTTGCGCGTACGCGACGCCTTTATGTCTCGCTGACCTTGCTCGCTCTCGCCGCGGTGTATGTGCGCTCGCGCTCGGAGGCGGCAGCGAGCGGCGCTGCACCGGGCGCTGTGCCCGGACACCGCTTCACGCCGTTCTCGCTGCTCGTCGATCCCAAGTACAGCGCCATGGAAGTGGTCGCGCTCTTTGTGGTGCTCGCCATCGCTGTCGCCGGTCTGCTCTACGCTCTGGTGCTCGTGCGCCAAGTCGTGCGCGCCGATCGAGGCACGCCCAAGATGCAGGCCGTCGCCGCCGCGGTGCGCGAGGGAGCCCACGCCTATCTCAAGGCGCAGTTCAGCCGCATCGGCCCGCTGATTCTGCTCATCACCGTGGTGCTGGCGTGGACCTACACCGGTGAGACCGAGGCCTTTCGCTGGGGTCGCGCCATCGCCTTTTTCGTCGGCGCCATCTTCAGCTGGACGGTCGGCTTTGTCGGCATGCAGCTCGCGACGACCGGCAACTTGCGGGTCGCCGCGGCCGCCACGCGCAGCTACGGCGAAGCGATGCAGCTTGGCTACCGTACTGGCACCGTCACCGGCATGCTCACCGACGGACTCGGGCTGCTCGGCGGCACGGTCATCTTCCTCATCTTCGGCGACCGCGCCTACGAGGCATTGCTCGGCTTCGGCTTTGGCGGCACGCTGCTGGCGCTGTTCATGCGCGTCGGCGGCGGCATTTACACGAAAGCG
>CAYHNK010000474.1:0-2632 GCA_964357695.1 uncultured Bdellovibrionales bacterium
TGGGGCCGCCACCGATTGCGACAACCGCGTCATGTGGGGCCGTGCCTCGCGCCCTGCCCTACCTTCGACTACACGGCGCAACGCCGCGTGTGGCAACGACATCCTGGCTGTCGCTCGCGAAAGCACAGTGGCACGCACGTTGCTTATTGGACTGTGAGCCACGGGGAAATCAACCCGGGGTCGCTTCTTCTCCCTGCGCGAGGGCCGCAGAGCAACTCCCAGCTCTGCGGCCCAACACGCGCCGCATGCTAGATCGCTGGGTGTGCTTCGTCGTGTGGCAAGCGAGCTTCGCCGTCGATTGGCAGCACCGCTTTGCGTCCCACGATACAGCGGTGCAGCTCGGTATCGGCATCCACCTTGGCCTGCTCGAGAACCACGGACTCGCTCACGTGTGCCGCCTTGCCAATCTGGGCCCGCGGGCCGACGCATACGAACGGACCGACGGTGGCGTGCTCGCCCACCTTCACACCATCGCCGAGCAGGACGGGAGGCACGATACGAGCATTGGCACCGAGATCGACATTCTTGCCGAGGCGCACCACCTCGGCAACGGCGCGCTTGGGCTCGAGTGCATAGCCCGCGAGTGGGTCGGCATGCCTGAGAACCATGCGCTGCGACATGGCATCCACATGCGCCTCAAAGTAGCGAGCCGGCGTGCCCGCATCACACCAGTAGCCATCCATGAGCTCGCCGCCGAGCACTTCGTCGTTCTGGAGCGCCTTGGTGTAGGCATAGCGCACGATACACGTACTCACGTCCGGTGGAATGTATTCGAGAAAGCGCGGCTCGATCACGTGGACGCCCGAGAACATGAGCGAGCGCAGGTCTGTTCCGGCGGCGCCTTGACCCAAGATGCGGCGCACACGGCCGTGGGCATCGATGTCGATCTGTCCGAACTCCTGTTGGCGCGGGTCGGTGCGCAACACCATGGTGGCCACCGCACCGCGCGCGCGATGCGCTCGAATGACCGCATGCAAATCGATATCGAGAATCGTATCGCTGTTGAGCACGACGAAAGTTTCGTCGCCAAGGTGTTGTCGTGCGAATTTCAGCGCGCCGCCCGTACCGAGGATCTCCTGCTCGAAGCTGTAGGTGATCGAGACCCCAAAGCGGGCGCCATCCCCAAGCGACTCGCGCAGGAGCTTTGCCTGATGGTGCAGATTGACCATCACATCGGTGATGCCATGGTGAGCGAGCAGCCTGAGCGCATAGCCAATGAGCGGCAGATTGCCTACCGGCATCATCGGCTTTGGCACCGAGTCGGTGATCGGCTTCAGACGCTCTCCGAGGCCAGCCGCGAGTACAAAACCTTTCACAGTGGGCTCACGCTAGCACCGCCATCCTGGCGAGGTCAAAGTCGAGCGACAGACGGCAAGCTAACGCATGCGCGGCTGCGTATCCGCGACTAAGGGCGGAGCACCCGTGCGGTACATCCCAATGAGTCGGCGCGTCGTGACCTCGTCGGTTTCGCGCACAATCACCGCGATCTGATTCTCACCGATCGACAGCGGCACCTTGAGGTCGAGGTTGGCGGTGGCAAGGCCGCCCGCCGGCGCGGTCTTCGCAAGCGCCTGGTAGATGATCTTGCGATCGTTGACGTAGACGACCAGATCCTGGAGCCCCCGCTCGTCGGTTGCCTGACCCTTGAGCGACACTACATCGGCGCTGGTCACGAGCTCCGGTGCGTCGAGCGCCACGATCGGCGCCGCCTGCGGCGGCTCGAGGTCGACGGACTTGGCCGTGGGCCGCTGTCGGCTGCGGCCGACCAGCTTCACATCGGCGCTACGAACGAACGCAATGCGATCCGAGGGGAGCAGCACGCGCAGCCACTCCTTGCCAATCTCCGCGTCCACCGACAGCAAAGCACTCGAGCGCGCAAGTCCCACAGGGGCCGCGCCATCGGCGGCTGCCGAGAACAACGTTGCCGTCTGGGCCGCGGGCTTGACCACACGTGTATCCTTCTTGAGGCGTTGGACACTGCTTAGCGGCAGGTCAATCTCCTGCGCCACGCCGTTGCCAGCCTCGGCATCCCAAATCGACAAACGCAGCCGTGCGCGATCGACGGGCTTTTTGACCGCAAAGGTCAGGGTCGCACCCTTGCGGGCTCCCGGCGCGAGCTCGCCCAGACGCTCGCGGCCCCGATCGAGGAAGACCGCTTCGTCGCTCAAGTTCTTGAGCGCCACCACGGCCTCGCGCGCGGCGCCGGTACCGAGATTGGACACTTGCAGTCGCACCTCAACCGATTCGCCCACTTGCAGCGCACCATCGCCGTTGCCGCCAGCGCGGTCGTCGATCCACATGTCGTAGGCAAAGCGTGGCTGCGGCAGCTCAGAAACGACCAGCATCGTCGAGGCCGCTTCGCCAGCGAGCTGCCCACCGAAGTCGCCGACACGCAAGGCAATGCGGTCGGCACGAGCCGGCAGCTCACTCGGTAGCTTGACCGACGTTTGCCAGTGACTCTCGCCCCCCGCAGGAACGTAGCCGAACGGAAACTCGAGATTCTTGAGGAACGGGTTGTCGCTGTCCGTGACGCCGTAGACTCGGTACAGCGGCACGTCGCCGACATTGCGCACGACCGCGTCAAAGTTGATGGTCGTGCCGGCCTTGACCGACGCGCCCTCTTTCACTTTCA
>CAYHNK010000475.1:0-2617 GCA_964357695.1 uncultured Bdellovibrionales bacterium
TGGGCGTCGGGCCGGTGCTCCCTTGGGGACGTGCGCGCCTCGCCAAGGTGCTCATGGATTTCGTGCCACCCGTGGTGGTGGGTCTGCTCATCGTCGTCGTGGCGTTGGTCGCGGGCATGCGCGAGGTGCTGACCATTGCGACGCTCGGGCTCGTCGGGTTTGCGGGTTTCGTGACGCTGCGCGAGATGCTCTCGCCCATTTGGCAGCGCCTGCGCGAGCGCAGCGAGTCGCTCGGGCAGGCGACGATGCAAGCGATTGCCGCCCATCGGCGACGCTACGGTGGTTACATCGTACACCTCGCCGTGCTGCTCATCGTCAGCGCGGTGGCCGTGTCGCAAAGCTACAAGAAGACGACGGAGGCCTCACTCGCACCCGGACAGAGCTTTACCATCGGCGACTACCGACTGACCTTCCAACGCACGCAGGCCTTTGACGAGCCACATCGCTTCGCGGTGGGTGCGCGCGTCGTTGCCGAGCGGGACGGCCGCGTGGTCGCCGAGCTCATGCCCAAGCTCAATTTCTATCCGACGCAGCGCGAGCCGGTCGGTACACCCGATGTGCAAACCATCGGCTACGAAGATGTCTATCTCAGTCTCATGTCGTTCGAGCAGGATGGCAGCCGTGTGGCCGTCAAGGCGTTCGTGGTGCCGATGGTGGCCTGGATCTGGTGGAGCCTGCCCATCATCGTGTTTGGCTCGCTCGTCACCCTGTGGCCGCGACGGCAGGCACGACGGACCGCGCCCGAAGGCGCGAAGGTGAGTGTCACATGAATTGGCGCAGCGCACTCATTGGCGCGGTGGTGGTCATACCGCTGCTCGTGATTTTGGCCCTGGGCTTTGGCCAGGACCCGCATGAAGTGCCCTCGGTGCTCGAGGGCAAGCCCGCGCCGGCGTTTGAGCTCGCCACGGTCGATGGTAAGCCGATGCGTCTCGAGGAGTTTCGCGGCAAGCCCGTGGTGATCAACTTTTGGTCGACCTGGTGCCGCCCCTGCAAGCTCGAGCATGGTCTCTTGCAGCAATCGGCACGCATGTACGGGGAGCGCGTACAGTTTGTCGGCATCGTCTACCAAGACGAGCTGGAGGCGGTGCGTCGCTATCTGCAGGCAGGGGGCGAGGCCTATCCGCAGTTGATGGACAGTGGCTCGAAAGTAGCGATCGACTACGGAGTCGCGGGTGTGCCCGAGAGCTTCTTTATCGACGCCACCGGTGTCATTCGTCACAAGCAGGCCGGTGTGCTGACCCCGGACGTGCTGCGCGGCACGCTCGATCGCCTGCTCAGTGAAGGAGCCCAGGGATGAGCACTTCACTGCTGCTGTGTTGGACGCTGCTCGCGCAGGCGCCCCGGATGGGCGCTGGCCCCGAGGTTCACGAGCAGAACGATGAGGTCTACGCCATCGGCGAGCTGCTCCGCTGTCCGGTCTGCCAGGGGATGCCGATCGCCGAGTCGCCCTCCAGCATGGCGCAAGACATGATGGGACGCGTGCGCGAGATGCACGCCGAGGGCCAAGACCGCGAGCAGATCCTCGACTACTTTGTCGGTCGCTACGGTGAGTGGGTATTGCTCGAGCCCAAGCACCGCGGCTTCGGCTTGCTCGTGTGGGCCCTGCCACCTTTCGGGCTGCTCGCCAGCGTGGTGATCGCGTTGGCCTGGATCCGACGCCGACCCAAGACGGCGACAACGCCGGACGAGAGCACATCGCAGAAAGGTCCCGCACCGACGGCGGTGCGAGATGATGACCTGGAAGCTATTCGGCGCGAGGTTCGAGAGTAGCCGCGCGCCTAGAGGACAGTCGCATGGAAGAGCAGATCAATTGGATCCCCGGCATGGCCGCGGCGTTTGTGGGACTTGTCGCGGGCATCGCCGCCTCGCTGTGGTTGCGCGTGCGCGAGCAACCGCAGCCCGACCTCGACATGCAGCGTGAAGATCTCGATGAGCGCAAGTCGCATCTTGTGGCACAGCTGCGTGAGCTCGAGCAACAGCGCGTGCGCATGGATCCGAACGCCTACGACAAGCAGCGGACACGCTACGAAGAGCAGGCCGTAGCGGTCCTGCGTGCTCGCGCCGACCTCGGTGACGAGACGCCCATAGAACCCGTGATCGGGGATGCCACGTCGCGTACGGCCGCAACCTCGCCGCTCGTTGCCTATCTGCGCGCACGACCGCAGCTGCGCGGTGCTCTTTGGACCGGCGTCGTGTTGGGTGTTGCGGCGCTGTTGTTCTTTCTCGTCACGACCGAGCAACAAGTGCGCTCCGCGGACGGCTCCCTCACCGGCAACAATACCCCCGCGCGTCCCATGGGCACGACGGACGCCAGCACAGCGCCGAGCGGCATGATACCGCCGATGCTCCAGGGCGCGCTCGACGGCAACGTGCCGATGGATGAGCTCGTGCGCGACATGCAGGCGCACCCGGACGACGTCAAGACGCTCGTCGCGGTCGCCCACGAGCTCGTACGGCGCGAGCGCTTTGAAACCGCCGCCGCGCTCACCGATCGCACGCTCATGTTGGAGCCGCACCACGCCGAGGCTCTCATCCACAAGGCAGTCCTCGAAGCCGCCTCCGGGGATCTCGACGGGGCGATGGCACGCCTCGACGCGGTGCTCAAGACGCATCCCGA
>CAYHNK010000476.1:0-2614 GCA_964357695.1 uncultured Bdellovibrionales bacterium
ACGCTGCGACGGATGCGCTGTTTACCACCCCGCGCGAAAGGCGCACCGAGGACTACATCACGGGGCGATTCGGCTAGGAGGCCTGTACCGATGGCGTCGCGTCATACCGATAGCGAATACGAGGCAGAGCTGCGCGAGCTGCGCGAGCACCTGTTGCTCATGGCGGGTCGTGTGGAGTCCATGATCGCCGGGGCCACGCGCGCGCTCATCGAGCACAACGCCGATCTCGCGCGTGAGACCATCGCCGCCGACGCGCGGGTCGATCGGGACGAGGTCGAGCTCGATGATCTGTGTCTGCGCATTCTCGCCAAGCGCCAGCCGGTGGCTTCCGACCTGCGCTCGGTCACGCTGACGCTCAAGATGGTCACTGACATCGAGCGCATCGGCGACCTCGCCGTCAACATCTGCGAGCGCGTGATCGATCTTGCCGCGGAGTCGCCGCTCAAGCCCTATGAGGACACGCCCCGCATGGGAGAGCTCGCGCGGGCCATGCTTGGTGACGCCATCGATGCGTTCGTCTCGCGCGATATCGCCAAAGCGCGCGCGGTCATCGCCCATGACGCCGAAATCGACGCCCTCTACACACGCGTCTTTCGCGACGTCCTCGCCATCATGGTGCGCGACCCCCAGGCCATCGAGCGTGGCATTCACATCCAATCGATCGCCAAGTGGATCGAGCGCATCGGTGACCACACGACCAACCTCGCCGAGGAAGTGATCTTCCTTGTCGAGGGCACCGATGTGCGGCACCAGGGTCGGCGATCGCCGCCGCCTGCGTCGTAGCGGTTGACTTCCTCGGGCCGCGCGACAGAGAAGGTCGCCATGCAGGTCCCTATCAACGCTCTGAGTCCCCAGGCGCTGACCGCGCTCGTCGAAGAGTACGTCACGCGCGACGGCACCGATTACGGCGCGCACGAGCGAACGTTGCAGGACAAGAAGGACGCCGTGCTCGCGCAACTGCAATCTGGCGAGGCGGTCGTGGTCTTCGACGTCGAGAACGAGACGGCCAACATCGTCACCAAGGAGGAGCTGCGCCGCGGGGGTGGCCCCTGACCCACAACACCATGGCGCCCGCCGCCACGGCGCGGTGGATCGCCACCTGTCCTGACGAGGTCAAGGAGGTCCTTGCCGCAGAGCTGGGGCAGCTCGGCGTCTTGGATTGCGAGCCCATCTACCGCGGCGTGCGCCTTGTTGCCGATCTGGAAACCGGCTATCGCGCCCATCTCTGGCTGCGCACCGCGAGCCGTATCCAACGCATCGTTGCCGACGTGCCCGCGGGTACGACCGCCGAGTTGGAGACGGCCGCCGCGGCTATTTCGTGGCCGACCTGGTTGCTTGCCAGGTATCCGTTCACGGTGTCACCCATCCTCACCGACGCCAAGGCGCGCGGGCTCGAAGAGCAGGCGGTGCGAAACGCCGTGGCGCGGGCTATCACCCAGAGCTTCTCCGACGCGAGCCTCGCGCCGCCACGCTTTGACCACGAGGCGCGCAACGTGGTGACGCTCATGGCCCACGTGCGCCATGGCGTATGCACGCTGGGCCTCGACACTGCGGGGCGAGCGCTGCACAAGCGTGGCTGGCGTTTGCCCGGCCACCCCGCGGTGCTCAAAGAGACCTTGGCGGCGAGCGTTCTGCTCCTCGCGGGCTACGACGGCAGCGAGGTACTGCTCGACCCGATGTGCGGCTCGGGCACCATCGCCATCGAAGCCGCGTACATTGCCCTGCACAAAGCGCCCCTCATCCATCGTGGCAAGGATGACTTTGGCTTTGAGCACCAAGCCGGCTTCGATCGCACGCTGTGGCGGCGCGTCTGTGACCAAGCGCGCGGCGCGAAGCTCCCGGCGCTGCCATCGCCCATCTTCGCCTCAGACATTAGCCAAGACTTCATCGACCTCGCCCGTCGAACCGCGCTGCGCGCCCGGGTGGAAAAACATCTGACGTTGACCACGGCATCGCTGCACGACCTCACACCGCCCGCGCCGAGCGGGCTCTTGGTGGCGAACCTGCCGTACGGTGAGCGCCTCGGAGGCGACACGCTGCCGACGCTGTATCGCGACATCGGGCGCACCTTGCGCGAGCGCTTTGCCCGGTGGCGTTTGGCCCTGCTCGTGCCGGTCGATGCACCCCGCGAGGCGCTCGGCATGCGGCCGACGCGCGAGGTGGCGCTCCTCAACGGAGCGTTGGAGGTGCGGCTGCTGCTTGTCGATGCGTAGGGTGATGCAGGGATCGGCGCCCACGGCGGTTGCCTTCTGCCGGTGATTTGTGCGCAGATGCGCACTCAGCCAACGATCATCAGCAAGGGGAGCTACACCATGAGACGCTCAATGGCGCTGCGCTGCGTATCCATCCCGACCGCCCTCACATGGGCGCTCGCTTGTGGCGAGCCGACGAAAACCTATCCGAGCGCGCCCGCAAGTCCGACAGCGCCCGTCGCGGCGCATCTCGAGGAGGGCGCTCCCGCGGGGGCCTCGACCCGCATGCTGCGTTTTCCCGACGTCTTGGGCGACCGCATGGTGTTCACCTACGGCGGTGACCTGTGGCAGGCGTCGACGCAAGGGGGCACGGCGGCGCGGCTCACGTCGCATCCAGGGCTCGAGCTCTTTGCCAAGTACTC
>CAYHNK010000477.1:0-2606 GCA_964357695.1 uncultured Bdellovibrionales bacterium
GGGCGCCGCGCCGCCGATATCTTTCGTGCTTGGATGACGAGCCCCGCGCACCGTGCGAACCTGCTCGATCCGAGCGTCAATCGCTTCGGCATTGGGGTCGTGCTACAAGCGACCTCGAGCGGCGCTCGAGCGTATGCTGTCGCCATCCTCGTTGAAGAGCCCAGCGCCTCGGGGACACGGACGAGCGCTGTGGGGGCCATCCCATGAGCGTGCTCGATAGCTCCGAAGTTTACTACCGCTACACGGCTAGCGACGGCAGCATCGTCATCGTCAACGATCTGAATGCGGTGCCCAAGAGCGCCCGCAGCCGCGTCACACGCACCGACCTGCCGTCGGACGCGCTCGTGCCGGTCACGAAGGGTGACGGCGGCGGTACGTTCTCCGTCATCCCCGGCCCCGACCACAAGACGTCCCAGGCATCGAGCCCGCTGACCTCCGTTTCCTGGGCACTCGGGGGCCTCGCCGTCGGTAGCGCGCTGCTCTTGGCCCTGCTGTGGGCGCTCTTGCGCCGCAAGCGCGGCTCGGTGCTGGTGCTGCTCGGTCTCATCGTTGCGCTGGTCGTCGGGGGTGGCACGTACCTGGCGGGGCAGCGCGGCGGACTCGGCGCGCTGCTGCCGCACTTGACCCTGCCGGTGCCGGCGACGCCCGTTGCGCCCACCGGTCTCGGCGAGATCCCGCAGGGACCGGCGGCAGCGACGCAAGCACTACAGAACAAGCAGGCCATCCTCGATGCCATCGAGGCGTCCGAGCAGAATTCCAAGCGCTAGGTGTAACCGCGGCTCAGTGAGCCAACGCGCGCCATACGGCATCGACTTGTTGCTGCGCCGCTTCACCCCACAGTAGTGCGGTCTGCGCCAGCACCGCTTCGCAATCCGCCCGACTCGCGCCGACATTGAAGGCACCCTGGATGTGGCTACGCAGCTGTGGCGCAACGTTCTGCCCGGCGAGCACCGCGAGGACACAGAGCTCCCTGACGCGGGCCGTCGGTCCCGGGCGCGAGAGCACACGGCCGTAGCCGACCTCCACCATCCAGCGGTCGAGGTCCACGTGCAGCTCGGAGATGCGGCGACGCAATGGCCCGTACGAGGCGCCGTAGATGGCGTGGCAGAGCCTCGTGCCCTCCGCGCGCCACGTGGCCTCGCCGCGCGATTCCCACACCGACGCCGTGCTCAGAGCTTTCGTCAGCGGGCGCACGGCGCCGAGCGCGTTGATGGTGCGCGGATAGCCGGCAAACAGGTGCGTCTGCAAGATGACTTCGATGCCGAGCGTTTGCATGGTCGGGGCGAGCGCCCGCCAGGCTCTTTGCAGCGCCTCAAGATCTCCGGCGGCGGTATGGGCGGCGACGAAGGTGAGCAATCGTTCGTCGTCGCTCAGCGTTGCCACCGGGGCAAAGCGCCCATCGAGCCACGGGTGGCGGGGCTCAATGGACATCGGCGATGAAGATCGGCGGGTGGTGCAGCATGGTGATCTCGGGGCTCGTCGGTGCGCTCGAGCGCGCCATGGCAATGGCCTCGGCGAGAGAATCCGCCCGCTCCCAACCGAGCAGCTCGGTCACGCGACTGTTCTCGGCGCCGGCGGCGATGATGCGACCGACGTCGCGACGACCGCCCTCACCCCAGTACCACATGTAGAAGGGATGGGCGCCGTGGTAGGCATTGCCGAAGCGATAGCGATCCACGTACGACGGGTTGTGCGCGAATTCCTGCTCGTAGCGCTCGTGCAGCACGGCGGCGTCACGGGTCTCGGGCAGGAGGCGATTGAAGAGCTCGATGTAGCTCGGGTGGTGCTCGGGGTCGAAGGCGTCGTCACAGGGATGCGTGAGGATCAACGTGCCGCCCTTTTTGAGCACCGGCGTGCCGCGATTCATGTTGTACAGATAACCGAGCCCCATCACCTGCACGAGGATGGGATTGAGGATCGAGTTGACGTTGTAGGGCGACAGATACGGGATGCCGGTGATGACAATGTCGGCCTGCCCATCGACTGGGACGCTGTACTGATCGAACGAGCGCGCGAGGGTCTTGGCGTGCACGGGCTCGGTCGCGCCCGCGTTGACCGCGATGACCTCGTAGGCAGCGGGCACGCTGTGCATAAGCTTGCGCTTGGCCGCCTTGGGCATGTGCTTGAGCGCAAAGCGCATGCCGTCGAGCTTGAGCCAGTCGAGATCGCTGAAGTGATCTTCGTTCTTGGCAAGAAAATCGAGCTGCGGGCCGTACATGCGGTTGTTGAGCACGGTCTCGATGTGAAACACTTTCAGATGCTCGTCGGTCAGGCGTCCCATGCGATCCATGACGCTGTGCATGTGCGAGCGACTCGGCTCCATGTAGGACGCGGTTTGCCGCAGCACCGTGGGGTTGTGGTGCGAGAGCATGGTGCGATAGTTCGCGAGACCCACCGCCACCGACTTGTGACCCCCGTCCATCGGCACGAGGTTGATGTTGACGTAGATGATGAGATCACTCTCGACGGCGCGCCGATTCAGCTCGACATGCTCGCCGGCGTCGGTGGTGCCAAGATGCACGATGCCGTCGGGATCTTCGCGGTCGTGGTTTTAGAGGCGGTCGGGCCAGTAACCCTCGAAGATGTGATCGCCGACCATGTGGCGC
>CAYHNK010000478.1:0-1981 GCA_964357695.1 uncultured Bdellovibrionales bacterium
CACACCCAGCACGTTGTACCCAGCCCCAACATAGGTCAGGCCGTCGAGATCGGGGTCGTCGGCGAGATTGAGCGGACCTGGATCGGGCAGCGTCGTGGCGTCAACGACGGCGATGTTCGGGATCACGCCGCCCTGAAAAATAGCGATCGACAGCACATTCGACGTGGCGAGGTTGCCGTTGGGGTCGGTGGTCAGGACGCGCACTTCCCGCACGCTGCCAGCATCGAAAGCATGCAACGCGGCGAGGTCCAGCAGCGACACGGGATCCCCCGGGGCGGAGGGAATGTCGCCGAACGTGACGAAGCTGCCACTGAACACCGGGCTGAACGCGCCGCCGGGCAGCGCTGATTCGATGACCACTTGCCGCGGCGAGGTCGAGCAGTCTTCGAAATCGGCATCGCTGTTACTGCACTCGCTAAGAGTCAGGCGGAGATCGCTGCCGGCTTGGCCGATGCTACCGTCGCTGGCGCACGCGCCGGTGTCGACCGCGAGCTGTGAGCAATAGGTGTCGGCCCAGTCGCCGGGGCTGCCGCCATTTCGATCGAGCTGCACACGGCCATTTTCCGGCGCCAGAGTGTCGGCGTTGCAGGCGGTAGCCTCGCTGCCACCGCAACTCTGCATTTCGGCTCCAAAGGTGGAGGCCGTGCCGTCCCACAGGGTCAGCGTCAGCGCCGGTCCATAGAAGTCCGCATCGTACGTGTGACACTCGCCCGCGACGATCGAGTTGGCGCTATTGCCGAATGCATCCGTCACCGTGGCCATGAGATAGTTGTGGCCGGCAAAAAGTGGCACCGCGGTGAACAAGTGCGAGGTATCTCCCTCCCCGGCAACCGCATTGAGCGCGGAGCCGACGGCATTCGTGCAGGAGACACTGTCAAAGGCGACGATTGTCACGAGTGCCCCCGCGATGTTGTCGTCGACGAAGCTCGCGTCAATCGCGATCTCGATATGATCGTCACTGCGATCGCCGGATACCCCACCATCGATCGGGGTGTAGTCGGCAGAAGTGAATACCGCCGTGGCCGCTGGAAGAGTGATTGTGGGCGGCGTGATGTCGACACCAACGTGAAGAGTCGGGGTACCATCGCTCTGGTTTTCTGCCGGATCTTTCACCTCGACGCGCATTACTTGGTCCGGGGCTTCGGGAAGCCGGACCAGAAACGAGGCGTGCCCCTCGGCATCCAGCGTCGGCGCGCCGAGATGTACATAGGCGTTGCCATTGTGTACCCGCACCGCTTGCCCGAGAGCGGATCCAGTTACGGCGACCTCGACCTGGGTATCGAGGAAAGACCCAACCGCGCTCCCCTCGGTAGGACCGAGGCGTACCCTGCTGCCATCGTCGTTGGTCGGGTCGTTCTGCACGAGCGAGAACACCGTCACCACAGGAGGCAGCGCGTCGAGGTCGGCCCGAGGCGGCGTCTCGTCGTGGCAGCCAGCAAGCGCTAAGCCACTGAGCAAAACCAGGGCAGGAGTAAGGCCCGATAGATGCGTCTTCGACATGGGTACTTGTACCTCCCTACCCGTCTTTGCGATCCACCACGCCTGATTTCTTGCTTTGAGCCGTCGAATCGAAGTGCTGCGCTCGTTCAGTCGAGATCGCTCGTGTTCGTGTCGCCGTCGCCGCAGGCCCCAGGGACCACGTCGACGCACTTGAAGACCTTGAGGTAGGTGCCGGCCTCGTGCAGGTTCTTGCGGCCGAAGGCGAAGGTGTACGTGTAGAAGGGCATGGTATAGAAGCCAAACCAGGGCGTCAGGCCGATGCCGAGGTGCGTGCCGGCATCGTCGAAGATGACCGTGGGGCCGCCCTCCAGGCCGACGCCGGGACCGATCCACTCGCCACCGAGGCGGATCTTCGTGAGCCCGTCCCACACGTGGTCGATGTTCAGCACCACACCCCAGATGCGCGACATGTCGCGCAGCAGGCGTTTGTTCGAGGCGCTGGTGTCGGATTTGTGCCGGAACGGATTTCGGCAGTCTGGCG
>CAYHNK010000478.1:1991-2576 GCA_964357695.1 uncultured Bdellovibrionales bacterium
CAGGTGAATCCCTGGCCGAGCGTGTAGCCGAGCTTGATGCCTGGGTCCACCCAGACACTGCCGACTTTGGCGTGACTCGGTGCGGGCGTGATGAGCGTGAGCAGGAGCGCGAGCGAGCAGACGTGGATGGTGCGCATGGCTTACCCCGAGTAATGTGGTTGCGAGCGTGTAGCTCTTACTTCCCGTTCATCTCGGCGACAAGCGCCGCGTAGAAGGCTGCTGCGCCCGAGAGGTGCTCGACGGGGCAGGCTTCGTTGGGTGCGTGGGCGTAGACCTCGTCGCCCGGGCCGAGACCGAGACAGGGGATGCCCTCCATGCCGGCAATCGCCACGGCGTTGGTGGAGAACGTCCACTTGTCGACGACCGGGTTCTTCTTGAACACCTTCGCGTAGGCGGCGCTCGCCTGCTTGAGATACGGCGAGCTCTCTTCAAGGACCCACGTGGGATAGTACTTCTCGGTGGGGTACACCTTGCCCGTGTAGGCCTTCTCTTCGTAGCGCGGTACTTCGACCTTGGCGTCCGGATAGCCGGCGCGCTGGCAAGCGTCCTGCACCTCGGCGACGGCGATGTCCTTGGTCTCGCCCT
>CAYHNK010000479.1:0-2570 GCA_964357695.1 uncultured Bdellovibrionales bacterium
GACGTCATCGATCCGACGTTCAGCTTCATGACGGTGGACAAGGACGGCAAGATCCGCATGGACTGCTCGTCGCCGTACGCCATGGCGGGTCTCGTCGCGCTCAAAGACCGCTTCGACGTCGCGGTCGGCAACGACACCGACTACGATCGTCACGGTATCGTCACCCGCACGAGTGGACTGCTCAATCCCAATCATTATCTCGCCGTCGCCATCGACTACCTCTTTCGCCATCGTCCAGGCTGGTCCTCGACGGCGGCCATCGGCAAGACGCTCGTCTCGAGCAGCATGATCGATCGGGTCGGAAAGCGCCTCGGGCGCAAGGTGCGCGAAGTGCCTGTGGGCTTTAAGTGGTTTGTCGACGGGCTGCTCGATGGCAGCGATGGCTTTGGCGGCGAAGAGAGCGCCGGGGCGTCGTTCTTGCGCCGGGACGGCACCGTGTGGACGACTGACAAGGACGGCTTCATTCTCGATCTGCTCGCCTGCGAGCTCACGGCGACAACCGGCCAAGATCCCGGCCAGGCCTATGTCGAGCTCACGCGCGAGCTCGGTAATCCGTGCTACGAACGCATCGACGCCCCGGCCACGCCGGCCGAGAAGGCCGCGCTCAAAAAGCTGTCACCCGAAGCGGTCGCCGCGACCAAGCTCGCCGGCGATGCCATCGTCTCGAAGATCACTCGCGCGTCGGGCAACGATGCCCCGTTTGGCGGTCTCAAGGTGGCGAGCGAGCAGGGCTGGTTCGCGGCGCGGCCTTCCGGCACCGAAGATGTGTACAAGATCTACGCCGAGAGCTTTCGCGGCACCGAGCACCTCGCACGCATCCAACAAGAGGCGCGCGCCATCGTTTCGGCGGCACTCGGTGCGGCGCCCAAGGGCTGAAGGCGAGATTCCTCCCGAGGTGAGGTTGACTCGGGCGGCAACCCGGCCCACGATTCAGAGTAGGGGCTGGTGTCGCGACTCTTTGGTAGCGCGCGAGGGGTGCCATGGTCGGACGTGGGCGCGTACTGTTGATTGAAGACGAGCCGCTCGTGCGCAACGTGCTCGCCATGTCGCTGCGTGCCTTCGGTTACGAGGTGCTCGAGGCCGACAACGGACGCACGGGCATCGCCGCGCTCGCGGCCGAGCATCCGGAGGTGGTGCTGTGCGATTTGCGCATGCCCGAAATCGATGGTCTCGGGGTGCTCGAATACGCGCGCAGCGAGCATCCGAACGTGCCGGTGATCGTCGTCTCGGGCGCGGGGCTGCTGGCCGACGCGGTGAGTGCGCTGCGCCTGGGCGCGTTTGACTACATTACGAAACCCGTCCAGGAGCTGGCGACGCTGGATCACGCCGTACGCCGGGCCCTCGAGCACGCGACGCTGCGTCGCGACAACGAGCGCTATCGCAAAGAGCTCGAGCACGCCAACGCGGAGCTGCGAGTCGGCATCCGTCGCATGCAGGCGGACGAGGAGGCGGGGCGGCAGATTCAAGCGCGCCTGCTGCCTGCGCCGTGGCGACAATTCGACGAATACTCCGTCTCGCACGCGCTGGCGCCGTCGGCCCACCTGAGTGGCGATTTTGTCGACTGCTTCCCCATCGATGACACCTTGCTCGGCTTCTATCTCGCGGACGTCTCGGGCCACGGCGTGCCGTCGGCGTTTGTCACCGTGCTGCTCAAGAGCTTTGTGCAGCGTTACCTGGCCGCACACGCCGAGACGGGCAACGCTCTTATCCTGTCGCCGGGCGCGACCTTGCAGCTGCTCAACCAAGAGATTGTGCGCGAAGGCGTCGGCAAGCACCTGACGATCTTCTATGGCGTCATCGATCGGAGTCGCGGGCATCTGTCCTACGCGAGCGCGGGACAGTACCCCTGGCCAATCTTGTTCGACGGCGCACGGGCGGTGGACCTCGAGGGACGCGGGTTGCCAGTCGGGCTCTTTGACTTTGCGACCTACGACGAGACGCATCTCGACTTGCCCGAGCGCTTCGTGCTCACGCTCTGCTCCGATGGCGTGCTCGAGCTGTTCCCCGAGCAGCGTCTCGAAGGCAAGATGAATCACCTGCGCTCGTATGTGAGCACGCTGGATGCAAGCATCGAGTCGCTGCGTGCGTCGCTGGCCCTCGATGTGACGCGCGACCTGCCGGATGACGTGACCTTACTGATGGTCAGGAGGGAGGCAGCATGAGCGCGTCTGTCAGCGCCCTCGTGGGCATGCGCGAGCACGTCGGCTTTCTCAAGCTCATCGGCGACGTGCGCTATCCCGCTGCTCCGGCCATCGATCGCGCCGTTGGCAAGCTGATGACCGCGAACGAGTTCGACAGCTTTGTCGTCGATCTGCGCGAGGTGGGCCATGTCGACAGCACCATCCTAGGTCTGGTCGCCCGGGTCGGTGGGGTGACGCTACGTCGCTACGGCCGCCGGGCGGTGATCGCGTGTGTCGATGAGGACATGCTGACGGGCCTGCGTGCGGTGGGCTTTGACACCGTTTTCGTGGTGGTCGCCAAACCGCCCGACGAGCCCGAGCACTTTGAGCCTGTGGAATGCGCAGAGACTTCGGGTGAGGAGCTCGCCGCCACCATGATCAGTGCGCATC
>CAYHNK010000480.1:0-2551 GCA_964357695.1 uncultured Bdellovibrionales bacterium
GAGCTCTACCAGCAGCTCCTCGACCGCACGGTTGCGCTTGTGCGCCAGAGCGAGCCGGATGGGACGCGGACATTTGCGCAGGAAGAAATCGAAGACTTCTGCGTGCTGATCGTCTTGGATACTTTGCTCCTGCAGCCCGACGCGCAGCTGACTAGCGAAATCAATGAGGTCCTCGCTCGATTCTGTGCGCGCAGCGGCATTTCGGCGGCCGACCAGGGCGGCCGTGCGCTGCAGGCGGCCAGGCAGTACTTGCGGAACCAACCGCCCCCCGCCACGCTCGCGCGCGCGTTTGAGTCCATCGCGCGTGAGCTGGCGATTTCGGGACAGACTGATTTGCGCCGGCGGAGCGCCGCGCTGTCGATCGCGCAAGAGGTGTTGAGTCGCCCGCACGGTGGCGTGCAACGACCGAGGACTCTTGGTGTGTCGCTCAGAAAGTGATCGGTGCAGCAGTCCTCTGCCGTTCCGGGTGTCCCTTCAGCGTCCCTGTCAGACCCTCGAGTAGCAATGGTCTCCGGCATCGCGAAGTGGTAGCGCCCGAGCGTCGGCCAAGGACAACAATGCGCGGGCGAGTCTGTGTCGCTAGTCACCGCAGACGCAGAGCAGGTAGTTATTCTCGTTGCAGCGCGGGTAGTGGGTGGTCGTGATACCGCCGCCCGACGTCTGGGTGAAGTCGTTGATCCAGCTCGGCGCCGCGGTCGCGTCGCTCAGCCCACCGTTGCCGACATCGAAAATCGTTGCTCCGACGGCGCTCGACCACGGGTTGCCGGCGGCGTCGAAGCAGGTGCGCGCGCTGTAGAGCGTCCCCGCGATGGTGGTGATCGTGCCCGACCACCACTTGGTGCCCGATGGCAACACGGCGGCGCTCGCGAGCGAGCGATCGATGGCATTGTCCGCTAGGCCGGCCCAGGTGGCGGAAATCTGCAGTCCCATCGGCCCCACGAGCGGCGCGCTGTCGGAGATACCAATGCGCGAGGGGAGGCCCGTAATTACATCGCGATAATCTACCGACAGAAAGGCTGCCACCTTGTTGCGCCCATCGCAGCCCGCGGGCTTGTGGCTGACGCAGCGGCTGTCGGCGCCACTGCGACCACCCAGGTTGCCGGTGCTGGTGCCAGCATTGTAGAGCATCGTCGGGCGCGGGTCGTCGTTGGTGACGTGGGACACGAGGATATAGTCCGCGAGCGCCACATAGCCGCTCGTGTCGCTGGTGCCATCCGCTTGGATACCGATCTGCAAGTCCACGCTGCGATCTGGATCAGCCACGGTGTTGTCCACCGCGAGCACTGTGACGCTCTGGACGATGAACCAGGTTTCCGGGCTGAAGACCAAGCTCGCAGGCGTAACCGTCGCTGCGGTTTCGTCGCCACTGACGATGAAAAGCTCCACGTTGCCTGTCGGTTCGCTGCCGAGCGCGACGTCGAAGGTCGTGGATGTGCCCTCCCGCAGATCGATGCTCGTACTCGACACAACCAGTGCGGCGACGTCGTCGTCAGCGATGGTCATGCTGAGCTCTTCGGGCGCAGCGCCGACCAACGCCGCGTAGGGACTCTGCGCGTCCGTGTCTTCGTGCACGGAAACGGAGAGCGTTACGTGTTGCACGCTGTCTGCCTCATGGTCCTCGACGCCCGTGACCACGACCGTTTGCGGCGCGCTCCAGTCGGCCTCGGTAAACGCCATGCGCGTGGGTGTGAGCCGCACCTCGCCAGGGTCGTCCGCAGCGATCTGCAACACCACCTCGCCCCCCGGTGCGCTCATCAGGCTGACGTCGAAGCTGCCTTGGCCGGAGCGTTCCGAAAAGGTCAGGTTGCCTGGCGCGATGAGAAGCCCAACGCTATTGGTGCTTTTGGGTACGTCACCGCAAGCGGCGCCGACGAGCGCGGCGGCAACGATAGAGATGAACATGCGGCTCGGCAATCGCTTCGACATAATTTCGTATCCCGTGGACGACGCTGAAGTTGTATGGGGCACCGAGAGTCAGCGGCCGCAAACGCACAAAAGCGCGTGCGACGTATTGCAGGCGACCGGTGACACCGTCAGCGTCGTGCCGCTAACGGTGCCATCGCTGAGCCAGCCGGCATTGGTTTTCGAAGAGCTTCCGGCGACGCCTAAGTCCAACCAAGTCGAGCCAGCGTTGGTGAAGCTGCTGCACGTCTCCAGAGGGATGGTCGTGGCGTTGGTCGCGCCGCTTGGCGTGTTGCGGAACGTACCGCTCCAAAAGCGCGTGCTCGCAGGCAGAATGCCGGCGGTGGCCAAGCTGTAGGGGATCTCGTTCCAATGCCCCGCACCGGTGCCGTCGCCGACGAACATGGCCATCCAGTCGGTGGCGAACGCCGTGCCGTTCAGGCTGGTGATGGGCGCACTCGCGGCGAGCGCAAAGTTGGCGGGCATCGATTGCAGCTGGTCATCGATGGTCACCGTGAGAAAGGCGCGCACCTTGGTGCGGTAGCCGCAGATGGCGACGGCGCTCGTGCTCGCGGCGCATTTGGCATCGGCACCGAGGCGTCCGCCGATGTTGCCGTTGACCGTGCCGCCGGCGGCTTGAAACATCAGG
>CAYHNK010000481.1:0-2526 GCA_964357695.1 uncultured Bdellovibrionales bacterium
AAACGGTGTCTGGCTGTGGTGAGCTCGTCTTCACCGCCACCGCGAGTCCCCCGCATGACGCCTCGCGGCAGGCGAGCGCCAGCGTTCGTTGCGACCAAGAGTGCATGCCCGACGGACCCGGCGGTGGCGTGTGCTGGCACGTAGCACACGGGGAGCTTCGTTTTGAGCTGGAGTTTGCCGAGCCCTTGCCGTTGTTTCGCCCGGACGGAACCCCGCAGCCGGGCGAGCTGTCACTGCGCATCACCTCCGTCGGCGGGCAGATGCAGCCCGTGGAGCTGGTCGTGCGCACGAACGCCACGTCCAGCAGCGACGCGGACGATGTTCACCCAGCTCCGGCCGAGGACGTCTGCGGCGAATTCAACCGCCGTCAGTCACAGCTGAGCGCCGATGAGCACATGCGCGTGTATGGGTGTCCGCCGTGTCCGTGCGCCTGTCACAACGGACAAATCACCTGTGCACCGTGCGCCGCGTGCGAGGCGTTCGGTGGTCGAGGCGAGCGGGTCGAGTCGCCCATGGCGCCAGGGCCGGAGGGGTTGTGACGGCGCGCCGGAGGCGTGTTCTCGGCGCCATCAATCGCTTGTGCCGCGCTGCAGGCTGGCGGCTCTCCACTCCGTAGCGAGTGGGTCCCACGTGGCGTCGAGTCCTCCTGCGAGCACCGGGTCGAGAAAGGTCTGAACCGTGCTCGTGACGTCGTCGAGCGAAGGCCAGGCGAGCTGATCCTCGCGCGCCATCGCCGCGTATGGGTTTGCCCACGCCAGTGGCGGCGCAGGCACCGATGTCGGGAGCCGGTGGGTCTTGCGGAACGTGAAGGTCTGCTCAAGGGCTGCACGCAGTTGCACAGCATCGATCGCCTGCGTCGTCGCGAGCAGCGCGAGGTCCGGGAGGTCTTTCACCCGCGAGTTCGGCCGCGAGCGCGGCATCGTGTACGCATGCAGCTTCTCGGCGATGTGGGTCGCGACCGGATACAGCCGCAGTGTCGGCGGTGCGATGCCGGCGAACGCGAGCGTGTCTTGCGCCACCACGACGTCCGGCTCACCAAGGATCGGATCGCCGAACGCGACGTCGACGCCGAAGGGCTGGCCGTACACCTTCCCGGCGAGTCTGCATTCGGCACGGAACCGGAGCCCCTCGTACTGCATTCCGTCGTTCTGGATCTCGGGGTGGTCGTTGTCGAGGCCGACCTCGAAGGTCATGAGCTCCCCGAGCGTGCGTCGGCCGGCCTCCTGTAGCTTGGCGAGGACCTCGTCGGGCGAGCCCACCAGCCTCAGGTCGATGTCCTTCGTGGTGCGCGCCCGATCGAGGCGAAGGTCGAGCACGAGACCGCCTTTGAGCGTGGCGGCGTCGCCAAGCACGGCCACGACGCGCGCGAGGTCGTCGAGTGGCACCGTCGCCGCGAGCCCCATCAGCCCTGCTTCGTCGGCGCCGTGTGCGTCCGCCGGGCGCCCACAAGACGAGCACAAGCCGCCCATCAATCCCATCTTCTTTGTTCGATCTACTGTATGTCCATGATCTAGCAAAGTTGTATCCATCCGAGTATCTATTCATCATGGACCTCGACGAGCGACGCCGGGCGCTTCTTGCTTTCCTTGGGAGGGTCGGTCCGGCCAAGGCCGTCGAGCTACAACACCACCTGGGCCTCAGCCAGCCGGCCTTCTCGCGCCTCGCGCACACCGCAGCCGAGGATCTCTTGGTGGTCGGGCGCGCCCGCGCGACCCGTTACGCGGCCAGGCGACCCATCGCCGGGATCGAAGGTCAGACGTCCGTGTACGCCGTCGACGAGGCCGGGGGCCCCGCGCGGGTGGCAGATCTGCATGCCGTGCAGCCTCGTGGCTTCTATTGGGAGTCGCTGCGCTCCGACGTGGCGTCGCGCTTCTACGACGATCTGCCCTACCTGTTGCTCGACGAGCGACCCGCCGGCTACCTCGGCAGGCTCGTGCCCAAGCGGCACCCCGACCTTGGCGCTCCCCTCGATATCACGCGTTGGTCGGCTGACGACTGCCTGCGATACTTCGTGCGCTACGGTTGGGATCTGCCCGGAAATCTCATCGTTGGGGATGCTGCCCTCATGCGCTACCTCGAGGACGCTCGGACCGAGGGCACCGCCATCGCGACGGAGGATCGCTCGGAGCTCTATCCTCGCATCGCCGACGACGTACTCGCGCATGGGCCGCCAGGCTCCTCCGCTGCTGGCGAGCAGCCCAAGTTTCTCGCGCGCCGGGCGCCGGGGGCCGTGGACGTGCTGGTCAAGGTCTCGCCACGGCTCGAGGGTGTGGTGGCAGAGCGGGTCGCCGACCTTTTGATCTGCGAGCACGTCGGCCATCGCGTGCTCGTGGCGCATGGATACGAGGCGCCGCGATCGGAGCTGGTCCGATCGCGCGATCGGCTGTTTCTGGAGGTCGAGCGTTTCGATCGCACCAGCGCCCACGGTCGCCGAGGAGTGCTGTCTCTTCTGGCCCTCGACGTCGAGCACGTGGGCACCAACCTGTCCTCGTGGAGTGCCACAGCCGGCGCGCTGGAGCGGCAAGG